>NZ_SJPT01000002.1:300000-600000 GCF_007860095.1 Novipirellula galeiformis
ATCCAGATTCGCACGCTGATTCCCGAGCTACTTGGTGGCACCGTTGATCTGCGTGTCCTTGTCGATGCGACCACGTTCGCAGGCACCAGCAGCCTCAGCGTCGACGACGTACAAATCAATACCGCTGCGTTACAGCACTTGCCGTTGGTGCCAGCGGAAATTAATCGCGAACCTGTTTCCGCTCGCGGGTCGTTTGCCATTTCGTGTCAACACCCCGGTTGGCTTGACGTTCGCGCTCACTCGGTAGCGATGAAGGCTACCCTTTCGCAATTCGATTCACTGAATCTCGGTACGATTGCGGAGCGTTTCGTCTTGCAGGGAGACTTCCGTAATGGCGATTTGCGAGTCGCTGCGTCTGGGAATCCGTTGGGCGGTCAAGCCGGCTTGGAAGTTAAAGCCAACGTGGTCGACAATTCGGTGAACGCGAACATTCGCACCCAGTTGAGCGAGTGCGATTGGAAACGAGTCGCAGTTGCGTTTCCGGAAATCCCTGAGTTTATGATCGCTTGTCAATCCAATACGGACCTTCAACTCCATTGGCAAGACAATTTGATTGACTTTCAAACAAACTCGAGTGCATCCGCTAGCGAATTGGAATGGGATGGCATCTCCATCGCCGATGTCAGCGCATCGTTAACATTAACAGGTTCGTTTGACCGCTCTCAAGCCGATCCGTTGATGGGGAATTTAACCGGATCGATTTCGTCCAACGGAGTGGAACTGTCATCGATAGGGGAACGCGTTAACGTTGACACGCGTGGAAACGTTGCCGGGCGTGCGTCGTTTAATGTTTCGTTAGACAATCTCGCGTCGATGGATGCTTACGCCTTGGATGCGGTAATCAATTCGTCCGGCGTAGCGGCGAAGGGCGTCTCGGTGGACGATGTCATCGTGACGATTGGCTTGGCAAACGGCGTTGCCAAGTTGGACATGTCGGACGTCATACTACGCGATCCTCGCCAACGCCCCCTGGTTCATGCGACGGCTTCGGCAACCGTGCCGATGGCTGATGGCGGGATCATCGATTCTCGCTTGCAAGTTTCGCTGACACCTACCGATTCGATTCCTGAATTGCTGGGGGGTCCCGCAACGGATTTCCGTGGTGAACTACAGACTCAACTCAATGCATCATGTGTGTTGGCCGATGCAACGCGGCCCGAAGCGTGGAGTGCGACGGCACGTCTAGACGGTCGTGAGCTTGTGCTCAGTGGCGAGCCGGTTGATGAGTTCGTCGCCCAGGGGACGCTAGCGGACGGCAGAATTACGATCCCAGCGTTTGCCATTCGGTGGCGAGAAAATATTTGCGAATGGATGGCCCACGGTGAACTCCGCGATGGTCTCTCGTTGGTTGGAGCGATCGAATCCAAGGCGGTTGCGATTGAGGATATGGCGGAGGTCGTGTCGCGGTTCTCTGGGACTTCACTTCCGGCGTCAGGGACGGCTGGGATCGGGGGACATTTCTCGCTGACGACCTCGCCGTTTCATTTCTCTGCAAACGGCGAGGCTGAGATCGATCACGCACGCTACGCCGGAACCAAAATTGGGAAAGCTCGCTTGCGGTGGAATGCAGACCCATCATCGTTCGTGTTGACCAGTTCATCTAACGATTTACTCGGCGGACAGTATCAAGCTACCGCGACGGCGCGAGAGTTGGATTGGACCAAAACGGTGATCGAAGGTCAGTTCAAAAACATCCAAGCATCCCGGCTCGTGGCCTTTGCCGGAATCTCGGTTCCGTCGGCGGGGACACTCGAGGGTGGTTTGAAAATCAGCTCCATCGCGACGGGCGACTCGCTCACCGGAAAAGCGTGGCTGAGTAGTAACAAGCTTTCGCTAAACCGATTGCCGATCGAAATCAGCAATGCAACGATCTCCGTCGCGGCCGGGGAATTGTCGGCTTCCAGTAAGGGCGTCTTGGCCGAGGGGCGTTACAACGCCTCAGCCAATGCCCAACTTTTCTCACTTGCCGATTTCTTTCAGCGCGATGCGAGACCGATAGAACAAATTCCGTTGACCTTCGAAGCCAAATTGACCGATTTGTCGGCCCAACGCGTGATGGGGACGCTCGATTTGCCCCGAGAATCCCGTTTGTTGCAAGCCAAGGTTTCCGGCGACTGTGTCCGTACCGCTGCGATGTTTGATGGCCGACGATTGTGCAGTCTCAGTGGTGCCGTGGAGAACGTTCGCTGGGACCGCAGACTGGTTTCGGACCGGATCACGACGGCAATCGCAGTACACCCGAGCCGGATCGAACTGGAGAAAGTTGACGGGCATTTTGCCGATGGCAGACTTTCTGGAAACGCAAATGTCGATTTTTCAGCGACTCCTTCGGGGCGATTTGAGTTTGCCGCAAGTCGTGTGAATCTGCGCCGCGCGTCCGCCCCCTTTTCAACGACGGATGTCTCGGGAACGGGGACGCTGCGTGTGAGCGGACGGATTGCTCCGGTGATTTCCGGGCACGCCGAAGTGGCGGTCGACCACGCCGTGTTAGCGGGTTTGAAGGTGCGTGAGGCACGCTTCCCTATCGGATGGTCCTACTCTCCCTCGTCCCAGGTCGCCCGTTGGCAATGTCGTGCCGGGGTCGTCGGTGTTGGCGGTGGACGCGTTCACATCTCTTCACAAGGTAACTACGACCGCAGTTTGTCGATGGCTACGTCGATCCGGATTGAGCGAGTTGATAGCTCCAAGCTGCTTCAAGGCTCCTCGGCCGGTGCGGGAGTGATCGATGGAAACGTAACGCTTCAAGCCAAACGGGCGCGTCACCCCAAACAATTTGTCGGTCGCTTCGACTTGGAAATGTCCAACATCAAAGCGTTAGAATTGCCGGTCTTGGACGAATTGTCGTCAATGGTCAGTCTGAGTCCATCGCGACCGGGCAACGGGCAAGACGGGGGCTACGTGTTTGGACGCATCGCCGGTGGCTTGGTGCACGTGGACGAACTTGCGATTTCGCAAAGCACCATTCAAGTCATGATGGCGGGTAGCGCTACGATGGAGGGACGATTGGACTTCGACGTCACCGCCAGCACGGAATCCAATGGGCCTGCGGATCAGTTACTGGAGATGGCGAATTCGCCAATCATGATGGCCACCGCAGCCCCGATTGCGATGGTGGCCAAAGCCAATGAGTTGTTAAAAGACCGAGTCGTCCATGTTCATGTGGGGGGCACGTCGGCGCGTCCAACGTTGCGACTGCAACCAGGAAAACAGCTGAGCCAGGACGCAGTGCGATTCTTTTTGTCGAGTAGTTTGGGCTCGAGTGTGGCTCAAGCCGTGGGCCCGCAACAACGTCCCACGCGAAGGTAATCCTCGTCGAACGCTTCCCATCACGAAACCAACCTAACCTCAGTTCAACACGGGATCGGACAATCCATTCGGTCTCTTACTGCAGCAAAACACAAACGATTACATGCGTAGGAACGAGAAACGATCGATGAATAGAACACGAATGAGCGGTGGAGTGGCGTGCACGTTTTGCATGATCACGTCGATGGCGATTGTCATCGTGGGCACGCAAACAGGTTGTCGCACCGCCGCTTCGATGGGACTGCCGGTTTCGGCCGGTTCGCATACCTTGATGTCGGACGCTGCGAAGATTCGCGAAGCGATGGGGCATCCCACGAATGCGGCAACCGAGCTTGCAAAATTGACCCTTCCGGCGCATCGTGTCGAAGCGGGCGATGTGCTCGTGATCGAACCGAACGATTTTGATTCCCCGGTTCGCTTGTCGAGCGACCAAACCGTTCAACAAGACGGTACGATCGAACTAGGGTCGTATGGGCGTTTGCAAGTCGCGGGATTATCAGCCGAAGAAATCCAGAACCAAGTTCAAGGGATGGTCGCCTATCATGAAACACAAAAGCGACAAACTCAAATCGCATTGGCGTCGCATCGCGGTGAGAGTTCCGAAAGCGAAGCCGAAGCGATCGATTACGGCGTCACCGTTCGCTTGGTCAACAAAGAAAGCGGTTTGTTCTATGTGATGGGCGAAGTCAACGCGCCTGGATCCTACCCCTTGGTCGGTCACGAAACGGTCCTCGACGCCCTGATCGCTGCCGGCGGATTGTCCGACCGATGTAACGACCACAAGATCATCTTGACGCGTCCGCAGCTTCCCGGACAACCTCGTTTGATCATGCCCGTCTGTTATCAACACATCCTACAGATGGGTGATGTCGCGACGAATTATCAATTGATGCCGGGCGATCGCATTTATGTTCCCAGTATGACGATCTGGGAAGATATCAAGCAAAGTGTCCGCTGGAATGGCGAAAAGAGCTGTCCTCATTGCCGCGAGTATGCGGCCAAACCGTAGGCGATTTTGGGTTGGCTAAGACAGGCCTAAGTTTGGGGCGGTTCGAGAAATTCGGTCACTCCCGTCGCTTCAGTCACTTGGATGTTCGTGGCCAGATGCTGGTGGGCGATGCGCTGCACCTCGTCACCAGCGACTTGTTTTTTGTGACGTCGCACGGACTTGGGGTTCGCCAATCGACCAATATGAACGACCGGTTCCCCCGGTTGGACGGCGGGCAAGGTGGTCATTCCGATCACGATTCCGGAGAACGGAGATTCGAGACGGTTTTGATCCTCGGCTAACAGGTTGCTATTTGTTGCGATTGCTTGCCCTTTCACGACGCTGTCGCCCGGAGCGACGTGCATCGACATGAACCCACCTCGCTCGGCACGCAACCACTTGGTCTCGCGAATGACCGCTTGCGTGTCGGGAACGTCCGGTTTGCCGGGCATCATGCCGAGTTCCTTCAGCACATTGAAGATGCCTCGGGTCATGCAATCGACCACCGACGATTCCACTTTCCAAACCTCTCCCCCCTCGATAATGATGGTCGGACATCCCGCCTTGGTGGCCTCGCGTCGCAGCGAACCCTTGGGGCCCTTGCCGTGCAAAATAATTCCGGCACCAAAGGCTTCCGCCATCCGCAAACAATCGGGGTGGTCCAAGTCGGCTCGTACATTTGGGAAATTGGTGCGACGGACCGCGGCGGTGTGCATATCGATGCCGTAATCACATTTTTTGATTAGCGAATCGAAAATCACTTTTGCAAGCCGCGACGCCATACTTCCCCCGAGTGTTCCAGGGAAACAGCGATTCAAATCACGACGATCCGGCAAATAACGCGAATGCCGCTCGAAACCAAGTACATTCAACACCGGGATCAGCAATAACGTCCCGCTGTGTAGCGTCCAATCACGATCGCCAAGCAGCATGCGAATGGCACCCGTTCCATTCAATTCGTCTCCATGCAACGCCGCGGTTGCAAAGACGGTGGGCCCTGGATTCAATCCCCGACGTATCTGGATTGGAATCACCACACTTCGGCTGCTGTAGCTTTCAGTCACCTCGAAGTCGGTATTGACGGCTTGCCCCGGTGCTACGTCGCAGCCGAACCACTGCATGTTTGATTTGGTCATGGGACGATTATAACCGGAAACAGCTTGATGTCGGATGGGGGATACAAAATCAGAATCAATCTGGGATGCCGACTACGAACGCGGACGGTGGGTTGACGCGTCGTCGCGTCGGCAGAGCCCAAACGCGGGTGCGGCTCAAGCGGCAGCGAAAAGGAACCGGCCAACCTCACTATTGGTAGGTCGGTGGAGCGGAAGCCTCGTCAATCATCGCCGGATCAAGGGAGCGAACCACGGGCGCACGTTTCTTGCGAGTCTTCTTCGGGACCAAGTCCTTCATCGCCTCTTGTTTACCAAAGCACAGCAAGCGATCGCCCGCTTCGAGCATACGCGAATGCTTGGGGTTGGGAATAACCGTTTTTCCGCGATACAGTGTCAATACGTTGATGTCACGATCGATAAACTCGCCGTCCGTGATCGTCATGCCCACGAAGTGCGAGCCTTCGGGCACGACCAATTCACAAACCCCGTAACCGCGGCTGACGGTCAAGCGTTGGCGGATGTCCATTTCGGGGAAGTCGACGTGGGCCGCACAATACTCGATGATGGCACCGGCAATGTCCATCTTTGTCGCACGCTCGATTCCCTCTAGCCCCGGAGAGCTGTTGACCTCCATCACCTGGGGACCGTTTTTGCCCTCGAGCATGTCCACCCCTGCGACCCGCAGCCCCATGATCTGGGACGCGCGGATCGCAGTTTCGCGATACTCGTCATCGAGTTCAACGGCTTCTACAAGCCCTCCACGGTGCACATTACTGCGAAACTCGTCTCCTTGGGCTACCCGCCGCATCGCGCCGATGACTCGGTCCCCGACGACAAAGGCGCGGACGTCGCGGCCCTTGCTTTCTGCCACAAAACTCTGAACCAAAACATTCTGTTTGGCGGTTTGCAATGTTTCGATGATCGCTTCGGCGACTTTGATCGTGTCTGCCAAAATCACTCCGACTCCCTGAGTCCCCTCCAACAGTTTAATGATCACCGGCGCCCCCCCGATCCGCTGAATCGCAGGGATCACATCGCCGCGATCACGCACAAACGTGGTCCTAGGCATTCCGATATGATGCCGACTGAGCATCTGCAGACTGCGCAGTTTGTCGCGAGAGTTCGCAATCCCCGCGGAGCTGTTCGCAACGAAAACATTCATCTGCTCAAGCTGACGGACCACCGCGGTACCGAAGTAAGTGATACTGGCTCCGATTCGGGGGATCATGGCATCAAATCCACCCAGCGGCTTACCTTTGTAATACAAATCTGGCTTGCCGGGTTGTAGATCGATCGAACACTTTAACGTGTTGACCACCGACGCCTTGTAGCCGCGTTCCTTGGCCGCAGCCATCAGTCGTCGGGTGCTGTAACAACGCGGGGCGCAAGAAATGATGCCAAGATTCATAACGGCAATAGCCTTTGCAAAAGAGAGGATCGGAACGTGACGCGGTGTCGCATTGTTCGCTTGCATTCTAACTTTTGCTGCCAAGCGATGCACAAACAACACCGCGATGAGCTCCGAATTTGCATAATCAATGCGGTGCGTTGATCAGACCCTCGTCAAGCCAATTCGCATTGAAAGCGATTCGGTAGACACGATGTCTTGCTGGCGGTTTACTGATCCGCGTCGCTACGAGCGGACGGTTTGACGCCCCGCGGGCAACCCGCGACAGGCTAAGAGCCGCGTCATACTCAACGCTCTTTGCCACCCTCGGTGTTTCGATCGAGTTGCTTGATCCGATTTCGCAACGTCGGTCGACTGATCCCCAATCGGTTACTGGCCGCGCTAACGTTTCCTTGTGTCGCGTGCAGGACCTCTGCCAAGATTTCGCGATCCACTGCGTCGTGAATGTCCGCAGCGATCGTGTGCGAGCCTTCTGCGAATAGCCACGCGACGTGAGAACGCAGCCCCGCTTGCCACGCCCCCCCGCCGATCGATCTTCCCAAGCCGTCGTCGCCATGCCCAACAAAGCCACTCGGCAAGAATGCCGGAACGATCACCGGGCCACTGGCCTTCAACAGCGTTTGCTTGATCACCCCTTGCAGTTCGCGGACGTTGCCGGGCCAGGAGTGCAGCATCATGGCCGCCATCGTCTCGGGCGCAATGGAGACAACTTCTTTGCCGAGGGATTTCGCAAACCGCGTGAAAAAGTACTCGATCATGATCCGGATGTCTTCGCCGCGTTCTCGCAGCGGTGGCAAATAGAGGGTGAACTCATTCAGACGGTAATAGAGATCGCTGCGGAAGCTGTTGTCGGAGATCGCTGCTTCGACATCCCGATTTGTCGCCGCAATGATACGAACATCGGTTTGGATCGTCTTGCTCCCTCCCACCCGTTCAAATTCTTTTTCCTGCAGCACTCGCAATAGCTTGGTTTGCATGCGTGGCGTCATGTCGCCGATTTCGTCTAAGAATAACGTCCCCCCGTTACAGACTTCGAATTTGCCAACGTGTCGCTGCTCGGCGCCCGTAAACGCCCCTCGCTCGTGTCCGAACAACTCACTCTCGAGCAAGTTTTCTGGAATCGCGGCACAATTAATCGCATGAAAGATTTGGTCGTGACGTTGGCTATGCTGATAGATCGCACGTGCCACCACCTCTTTGCCCGTCCCGGTCTCGCCCAGAATCAAGACCGCGACGTCGCGTGAGGCCACCCGTCCTATCGATCGAAACACTTCGACCATCGCCGGGCAATCCCCAAGTACCCGATCGGCTTTCGTATCGTCCTCTCCCAGACGGTCTTCCGAAGGCAACACCGCGGGCTTTCGCGCCATCCGACTGGTTTCCAACGCCGAATCGATGACTGGCAGAATATCATCCGGTTCGAACGGTTTGGTGACATACTCAAAGGCCCCGCCGCTCATCGCCCTGATTGCGGTTTCGGCGGTCCCATGCCCGGTCATCAAAATCACCGGCACGCGTCGATCACGCTCGCGAAATTCATGCAGCGCCGCCAAGCCTGATTGATCGGGCAGTTGGATGTCCAACAACACCGCGTCGGGTTTGTGTTCAGCAAACAGCTCAAGCCCCTTGGCCGCGGTTTCGGCGGTAATGACGTGATAATCCGGCTCCGGCAAGCAGAGCTTCATCACCTGCAGTATCAATGCGTCGTCATCGACAATCAACAAGGTACTCGGATCGTTTGAATTCATTCGCCCCTCAGACTTTCAATATACGAGTGTGGCAGCGCTGGCAAGATAACCGAAATTCGCGTCCCCTGGCCGACCGTCGAACGCACCTCGACCGCACCCTCGTGGCTGCGCACGATGCCGATCGTGGTACTTAACCCCAGTCCGGTTCCCTGGCCCCGTTCTTTGGTCGTAAAGAATGGATCGAACATGCGTTCGCGAAGATTTTTGGGGATCCCCGTCCCGGTATCGGACACGGTGATCGAGAGATAATCACCCGGTTGCAGGGTGGCGTAAGCGTATGAACGTTCGGTCGCCAACGTGATCGGGGAGACCGAGATTTTCAACTCGCCGCTGGCCGACATCGCATCGCGAGCATTGATGGCGAGATTCATAACCACTTGGCTAATCTCGGTTGCATCTCCGAGCACCTGGGAAAGTCCCGAACCGATTTGTGTCTCCAACTTGATGCCCGGAGGCAACGTTGCTTGCAATATCGCCGCAACTTCAGGGATGATTTCGTCGACGCGAATGGGCCGCTGCTCCCCCTCGCCTCCCCGAGCGAACGTCAACAGTTGAGCAATCAAATCGGCTCCCCGACTGGCCCCACTTCCGATCGTCTCTAGCAGGGCGTCGCGGTCGACGTTGGCATTTTTGCGTTGCAACATCCGACAACTCATCAAGATCGGCGTCAGCAAATTGTTCAAATCATGAGCGATCCCGCTTGCCAGCGTGCCCAAACTTTCGAGTCGTTGCCGGCGACGTTCGACTTGTTGTAACCGATTGCGTTCACCCAGATCCAAATCCAGCACCACTTCGCCAATCGTTTCATTGGCTTCGCGTATCCGCGTGCGTCGACGTTCGATCCGCAGCCCTTTTCCAGCCTTGGTGCGGGCCATCAATTCTCCCGACCAACGCTCCGCCTCGGCGTACTCGACCGCGTGAATGTTATTGTCGTTCCCCCGGGGCGGGACAATACGCAACAAATCATTGGCCGTTTGACCAATCACCTCGCGTGCCTCGAAACCATATAAATGTTGTGCACCGCGATTCCAATACACCACCCGACCGACGGCGTCGAGGATGTGCAGCGGCTCCAAGATTTCGCTCAACAAAGCCTCGTGCTGCTTTAGCCGCAGACGCGACGCTTCGCGTTCGGAGACGTCCCGTACCGAGATCGCCAAAAACTCTTGATCACGAATCGTTTGCGGGGTGATGGTCAATTCGGTATGTAGTCGCGAGCCATTGGGACGCATCGCTTTGACACGTCGCGATAGCGTGCTTTCGCGATCGCCGTGGTTCAAGCGATTGGCTAACCACTCGTCAATCACCGTGGTCGTCAACAGCGATCCTATCGCGGTGCCTTTGAGTGACGCTTCATCGGACTGGAACATTTGTTCGAACGCTGGGTTTGTCATCAGGATGCGACCTCGCTCGTCGGTCAAGATAATTCCATCCGACGACCCGCGTACGATCAACGCAAACCGTTCGTCCGCTTCGAGGGTTCGCAGATCCGCGAGTTGTCGCAGTCGTTGTTCGCCGCGGCGTGCCACATAGAGTAAGCCGACCAAGGCGAGCATCAGCGCGTGGCCGCCGATCAAGGCCCAAACGGCTTCGCGTCGCTCTCGCTCGGCCGCGATTCGTTTGCCAGCCAAATAGTCCTGATTTGCTAATCGGATCGCCTCGAGTCTCGCTCGCAATTGAGTCGCCCGATCGCGCAGTCGAGTCTTGTCGCTGACACTCAACGAGGTTGCATTGGAGGCGTGTGGACGAATCTCGCTGAGATAGATCTGACATTCCTTCAAGATCGGCTCGAGCGGATCGGCCAACGTGACACCGTCAAGCACCTCGAGCAACTGCTCGCAGCGAGCGATCGCTTCGACGAGCTCGCGATGGTCTTGTTCGTCACCCCCGAGTGTCAGTGCTCGCAGCCGAGAAGCAGCCGTTCCGAGCGAAAAACGTAGACTCGAAAGTCGCCCGATTTGTTCTTCGGTGTTGACAATCTCGCGGTGCGAATTCGGCAAGTCGTCGAGCGCCCGAAACGCGATCAAACATGATATCAAAATCGTCAACACGGTCACGATCACGGCGATCGCAAAACCGTTTGTGCGTAGCCAACGGGTCAAAGGCAACTCTCGAATGGAAATGGGGGAAACGAGGGAGACTTGCTACAGATCGATTCTCGGCCGAGGGGCTGAGATTCTATCACGGCGATTTAGACTTCGTCGATTCGATATTCAACAAGATTCCTCTTTCAGCGAAGTGCGAGGCCGGTAGAGGCGAGACGCCCTTCCTCCCTTCCTTCCATTGCCGACACGGCACAGCGAAATTTTAAGTATTCCGCAGACAGGCACACCGTTTGCGATGCATTTGAGAGCAATCCGATTTTTGTCGACGCTCACCCACCGGCGTCCCCCCCACGGCCGTCATTTATCAAGTTTGATTCATTTCATGAACGATCGGGAAGCATTCCAAGACGCACTTCATCATGCGAAATCGACGTGGGTTGGTTGCCAATGGTGGACGCAATTTGGCAGTGCAGGCTTGAATCTTGCGGGTTTACGTAGCCGCCAGGCCGCGTTGGCGGCAAAAGCGACGCGAGGTGAGGAGTCCCAATGCTGGTGCGAAGCGGCGATTTGGCTTATCCAAATCGAACGTGATGCCGCACTTGCCGCCGAACTAGCTCAACAGGCCTTTCGTGCCGCGGAATTGGGCAACAACGAGACCGCCCGCCAATTGTTAAATGACGCCGTGGAATTAGAACGCAAGTACCGTGAGCCGACTGTCTATCCCCACGTTCAACAAATTTATCAACTAGCGAACCCCGTTCCTGAAAGTCTATCCTTAAGGGGCAATTGATTTTCCATTGGCATGGAAAACTTCTTGCCAACGATCGCGGCGGCCGGTGGTTTCGGTATGCGTCAAAATCGGTCACACTTTTCCTAGAGATCGCTCTGGTTGCTCCCGTTCGAGCTGACGCCGCAATGCCGAAGACATTGGCATGCCAAAGGCATGGGGATGCCAAAGGCATGGGGATTCCCAAGTCACGGGCATTCGCGACTTCGAGTGAAGTGGTTGGGCAATCTCGCCGAGATTTCTCAGTGGGGGCGGGTCGAGGTTTGGCAAACGGGGTCGGTTTTCCAGTGCAGACAGGGACGAAACGGAGACAGGGGCGAAACTTCGGGCCGGAGTCCCCGTGTTATTCGTGGCGTGGATATTTTGAGTCTCGGACGTCCCGTACCCAGTGACATGTCCGTCCCCCCGGGCTGCTCGAATTTGATTTCACCTTCATTTACATTCCATCCATTCACCATCCACGAAAGAGTCGTCGATGCCTAGCTCTGATGCCCCTACTTCGAACGTCGCAATTGCAGAGGATCGTCCCTGGGAAGAATTGCTTCGTTTGGCCCAAGAGGGCACCAGCGTTGAGCTCGAAGACTATGTGTCCCAGCTTTCGACCGCGGATCAATGTTTGGCGTTGAGCCGGCTCGATGAAGCGGAAGAGACGCAGGTGCTCGAAGCCTTAAAGGCCGAGGACGCCGCCGAGCTGATCAGCCACTTGCCGGAGGTGGAGGCAGCACGAATGTTGGGGCTGCTCGATACGTCGACCGCCGCTGCCATCGTCCAAGAAATGCCGAGCGACGAGCAAGCCGACGTGCTCGGTGACCTTAGCGACGCTCAAGCCGAAGCGATCTTGGATGAGTTGCCTCGCGAGGAGGCCGCAGCGGTTCGCGAACTATCGTCCTATGACGATGACGAAGCGGGCGGAATGATGGTTCGCGAGATGCTTCGTTTCAGCGACCAGATGTCGGTTCGCGACGTGATTCAAGACCTCAGCGATCACGGCGAAGACTACAGCGATTTTGATGTTCGCTATGCCTACGTGTGCGACTCCGACGATCGGCTTGTCGGCGTGCTGCCAATGCAGAATCTGTTATTTGTCAAACGCGCTGAACGCCTCGCCGACCTGATGATCGTCAATCCGATTTCAGTGCAAGCGAAGGCCTCGTTGGATGATTTAGTCGAGTTATTTGACGCTCACAACTACCTTGCCGTCCCGGTGGTCGATGAAGAGGGGAAGCTGCAGGGGATCGTTCATCGCGAGGCGGTCGATTACGAAGAAACTCGCGCCATCGAAAGCGATTACCTGAAAAGCCAAGGGATCGTTGGCGGCGAAGAACTGCGAACGATGCCGCTCTGGTTGCGAGCGAAGCGACGTTTGAGCTGGTTGAGTATCAATGTGTTTTTGAACATCGGTGCGGCCGCGGTGATCGCCTACTTTCAAGATACCTTGCAAGCCGTGATCGCGTTGGCCGTGTTCTTGCCGATCATTAGTGACATGAGTGGTTGCAGCGGGAATCAAGCGGTCGCGGTGAGTATGCGAGAACTTTCCCTCGGTTTGGTCCGACCCACCGAAATGTTGCGTGTTTGGTGGCAGGAAGTTTCGGTTGGCTTGATCAATGGGGCGGCACTTGGCTTGCTTGTCGCGATTCTTGCCGTTCTCTTCAATGGCAATCCCTACCTTGGTATCGTGGTAGGGATCGCGCTGTTCACAAACACCATCATCGCGGTGTCGATCGGCGGCGTGGTGCCCTTGCTGTTGAAGCGGTTTGGCTTTGATCCCGCCGTGGCGAGCGGCCCGCTGCTAACGACCGTCACCGACATGTGCGGGTTCTTTCTCGTGCTGGGGCTCGCCACGATGATGCTTTCTAAACTCATTTGATTCCGACCCGCGCAGCGTGTCTTCGCTGGCGCTCATCGAAAACCTAAAGGACCGATCCGATGGAACCGCTTGATCTGGCTGAGTTTGAATGGAAAATTGTGGTTCGTCCGTTGACCCTCGATGATTATGACGCCCTCGTTGCAATGGCGCGGCGCTGCTTTCCCGACATGGAACCATGGGGCCGAGACCAAATTGAAAGCCAGTTGTCGCTTTTTCCCGAAGGACAAATCTGTGTGGAAATCGACGGGAAATTGGCCGCCTCTTCATCAAGTTTGATTTTGGAGTACGACCCTGCACTGGAGTGGCATAATTGGAAAGCGATCGCCGACGGAGGGTACATCCGCAATCATAAACCCAAAGGCGACACGCTGTATGGGATCGAGATCATGGTCGATCCCGAATTCCGCGGGATGAAGTTGTCGCGGCGACTCTACGACGCGCGGAAAGAATTGTGCCGCCAAAAGAATCTGTCGCAAATCATTATCGGCGGCCGAATCCCCGGCTACCACAAACACGCCGACAAATTGACCGCACGCCAGTACATCGATTCGGTGGTCGAAAAAGAGAACTACGATCCCGTGTTGACGGCCCAGCTTTCCAATGGGTTCATCGTGCGTGGATTGACGCCCAACTATTTGCCTTCGGATACCGAATCGTGTGGCTTCGCGACCCACGCCATTTGGAGCAACATCGAGTACGTGCCGGGGGCCAAACGTCGCTTCCACCACGTCGTCGAACCGATCCGAGTTTGTGTCGTTCAGTATCAATTGCGAGCGATCAGCGGATTTGACGAGTTTGCTCAGCAGTGCGAGTTCTTTCTCGATACCGCATCGGATTACAAGTGCGACTTTGTGCTGTTCCCCGAATTGTTCACAACCCAATTGCTCTCGTGTGTCGCATCGAGCCGACCTGGACAAGCGGCTCGTCAATTGGCCGACTTCACCCCTCAGTACCTCGATCTATTTACCGCGTTGTCCGTCAAGTACGACATCAACGTCATTGGTGGGTCCCAGTTCGTGATCGAAAATGGAACGCTCTACAACATCGCCTATCTGTTTCGGCGAGATGGTTCGATTGGCAAACAATACAAGATTCATATCACCCCTAGCGAACGAAAGTGGTGGGGCGTCAATCCTGGGAAATCGGTCGAGGTGTTTGAGACCGATTGCGGTCCGATCGCGATCCAGATCTGTTACGACATCGAATTCCCTGAGTTGACACGAATTGCGACTCAGAAAGGGGCCCAAATCATTTTTGTTCCCTACAACACCGACACGCGACATGGTTATTTGAGGGTGCGTTATTGTGCCCAAGCACGCTGTATCGAAAACCACCTCTACGTCGCTATCTCAGGCTGTACAGGAAACTTGCCGTTTGTCGAGAACTCGGACATCCATTACGCACAATCGGGGATCTTTACCCCCGCCGACGTGGAGTTCTCGCGTGATGGGATTGCGGCGGAATGCAATCCCAATGTCGAAACCGTGATCATTCACGACTTAGATTTCGAGCAACTTCGTCGCCACCGCGATGTCGGCTCCGTGCAAAATTGGCACGACCGTAAACGCGACCTCTACCGAGTCGTTTACCAAGAGGACGGCAGATCGCACGAGGTCTAAGCTCGCCCTCGGGGCGATTGTGATTACAGCGACAAAGTAAGCGACTGCGAGTTCTCCGTCGACACTTCCGTTGCCAACGCGACCACTTGGACCGGCGCAGGATCGCTGTTGAGGAGGCCCAATTCACCACGGCGAATGGCAACTTCACGGGGGGCCGTGATTCCAATTTGCACCCGCCCACCGCTCAGACGGGTGATCGTCAGCGTTACGTCCGATCCGATTTGAACGGATTCACCTACCTTGCGACTGAGTACTAACATGATTCGATCCTTGAATGGTTTTAGAGCAGAGTCTCATTTCAACTTGTTGGAATGGCCTGCGGAGCAACCGCCGGACCAACCCAGTCATGAAACTCGCAAAATTCTCTAATCTTGCCATTTTTTCTCACGCCGCTCTTGCCGCCTCTGCGCCTACGGCGGGACGTTTCGACTGCGAGGGAATCCACCTTTGCCCCCCTAAAAGAGCGTGAAATCAAGGCAGGCGGGCAAGATTGGCAGAAGGGGACTGCAAACGCCAAGGGGAACCAGATCGCCCGCGAACTAGGGTGCCACTTGCCCGTCGGATCCTCTTGCTAAATTTGGATCCGCAACCCCATCCCGTGTGTTTTCGCCGAACTCATTGCCCCGGTCCGTTCCACCGCGACCAGGTTCTTTCCAATGTGATCGTGCCATGGAAAGAAAGTTTCCAAATGGGCGAGTTGCTTTCGGAGGGGAACTGCGCTCTAAGGGCGACGACCGCAATCGTGCGATGGACGGCTTATTGGGGGCACGACCGAGCGGACGGATTACGTTTTTTCATGCCCGCTTGGGATCGCGCGAACGCCACAGCAGGCCTGGTCGGGGATCGGTGACTTGACCCCCACGGTGTCGTGGAGCAACAAGATCGCAAAAGGTCGAAGTCACCCCTGACCTGGGGCTAGGCGGTCTCGTTTATTGTCTCGTTCTCGAACTGAAGCACTCGTGCTCGTACTCAGGCGTTAGCCGGTACTCCTACTCGTACTCGTACTCGTACTCGTACTCCTACTCGAAACCGCCGCTGATGTCCAAATCCGTTTTCGACCGCGATCGACTCGACGTCTATTGCTTCTCGATCGTTTACGTCGCTTCCTCGTTCAAACTCGCCTCAGACTTTAGCGGGCCTCATCGACACGCACGTGACCAGTGGCTTCGCGCGGCGCAGTCGGTTCCATTGAACATCGCAGAGGGAAACAGAAAACGCAGATTCAATGATCGGAGTCGATGCTTGGACCTCGTACGGGGATCGGCGTTAGAATGTGCTGCGATTCAGGACGTCCTTGCCGCAAACCGACGGGGTAGACACCGAAGATTGTGGTACTGTCGAGACAATGTTGAAGCGAACCGTCTCGATGTTGACTCGCTTGATCGCTCGTTCCGAATCAATCCGCGAGTCGTCAACGACTTGCGATGCACTCGACGTGCGCGAGTACCGCGATGCTGAGTACGAGTACGGCAGGCCGCGAGAACCATGGCATGCACTGCAGGGCGGCTTGCACGGTTTCTGCAGTGGAGAGTCTTTCGTCCGTCCGCCGGCGATTTCAGACGTTCTCGAACTGAAGCACTCGTGCTCGTACTCAGGCGTTAGCCGGTACTCGTACTCGTACTCGAAACCGCCTCGCTCGTTCCGAATCAATCGCGAGTCGTCAGCGACTTGCGATGCACTCGACGTGCGCGAGTACCGCGATGCTGAGTACGACTACGGCAGGCCGCGAGAACCATGGCATGCACTGCAGGGCGGCTTGCACGGTTTCTGAATTAGAGAGTCTTTCGTCCGTCCGCCGGTGGTTTCAACCGTCGCCATGATCGGCGTCATGATCTCAACATCGGGTGAGACCAAGACGCCGGTGAAAATCACGGCGATCGATGGCGATCGCCGTGCGCCCCCGGCTAGCTCAGTCGAGAAGCTGCAACGCATCGTGGATGTCCGCGATCACGGCGTCGATCTGCGATTCCTTTGTTTCACGAAGTTCGGGTAGCGCCCCTTCGCTTTGGGGTGCCAATGCCTCGCCCTCTGCACCGGAATGGGACGGCGATTTCGTTTCCAACACAGGGATCGCCTGAGGTTCCCTAGGGGAATCCGATCCGAGGTTGATGTTGGAAAGAACGACCCCCGGCAACTCCTCTTGTGCACGGTTCGCGGCGTTTCGTGAGAGATAGTTGATGACCTGCAATGCATCGAGAGCACTGACTCGCCCATCCGCATTGACATCGTAATAGAGTCCGCCCGCGACGACACTTTCGCCATCGGCTTGGCGTGAAAGTTGGTTGACGACTCTCAAGGCATCGAGCGTGGTCGTCTCGCCGCTACCGTCGACATCGGTCGGCTCGACCAAGTTATTGATGCTAGCCCCGCTCAACGTATTCGCCCCTGCCGATGAACGAACAAAGATTGTTTGGTCCACCGGCGAAGCTTCGAAGATCAGTGCGTACGAGGCGTCCGCCGTCAACGAAGCCCTCAGCAAGCCCGCCGCCTCGCTTGCGATTTGGTTCATGTCGCCGTCATACAACCTGACCCGTGTCGTGGCCGATGCCGTTTCCACAAAGCCGACTAACAACTCGGTATTCTCGGTCGCGGAGAACAACACGGCCGTCGATCGGCTGCTGGCCACAATCACGTTCGCGCGGTCCATTGGGTTGCGCACGATCGTGTCGCCTTGATCGGCGTCGTTGTCTAAGATCGTGCCGGTGAATGTGCTGCTCGATCCGAGCTTCGCACCGGTCGGTCGATCCAGAGAAACGGTCACCGTTTCAACCCCCTCGAAAATCGTATCGTCAATCAAATTGATCGTGACGCTGGCGGTCGTTTCGCCGGGGGCAATCGTGAACGCATTCGAAGCGATGGTGAAATCGCTACCCTGTATCGCGGATCCATACACTCGAAACGGCACCAACACCACGTCCTCACTCGGCTTGGACAACTTCACGCTCACGGTGATCGCCCCGTCCCCTTCGGAAACCGTCCGGGTGACTTCGGTCAAGTTGACGGTTGGCTTGGATGGCAGCGGGGAATCGGAATCGACGATCGTGATCGTGTGAGTGATGGAGTCGCCCAGTGTTGCGCCAGTCGGAGTCTGCAGGGTGATGCTTACCGTTTCGTCGGGGTCTACGGCTTTGTCGTCAATCACATTGACCACGATCGTCCCCGAGGTTCGACCGGCGGCGATCAACAACGGACTCGCGCTGATCGTAAAGTCGTGACCATTGCGTGCGGTCCCCGTCGCGACAAAAGGAATCAACACATCGTGATCACTCGGGGATGTCAAAACGACAGCAACTGAGATTGTCCCGTCATCTTCGTTTACCGATTGTGCCGTGGTTGAGAAACCGACCGATGGCTGATTTGGCAGTGGCGAATCGTTGTCAAAAATCGAAATGGTTTGAGTTGGATTCTCCCCGAGATTCAATCCCTCAGGAGGCAAAATCGTCAACACGATGTTCTCGGTCGGTTCAATCTGATCGTCGTTGACAATCTCGATCGGCAATGCGGCTGTGCTCGATCCGCGTTCGAAGACCAACATCCGCTGGCTGAGCACATAATCGCTGCCATCGGTCGCGGTGCTGGTGACCGTGATCGGTACCTTGATCACTTCGGGTGCCAAAATGCTCAGGGTTGCGGTGACCCAGACGAGAGGATTTGACTCGGACACCATCATTTGTGAGGTGCTGAAGCTAACTTTCGGATAGTCGCCTACGAGATCATTGTCAACGATCGTGATCGTGGTCGATGTCACGTCCCCCAGTTCACCCAAATTGGGCGTGCCGAGGGTCACGATCATCGTTTCTTCCTCTTCGGCTAAGTTGTCTTCAAAAATATGGAGTTTAAAACTCCGCAAGACCTGGCCTGCCGCGAAGCCGACACGGTCCGTCAAACTGGCATAGTCTTTGAGCGTGGTGGCCGTCCCGGTGATCGTGAAAGGGACTTCGACAAAGGTCTCCGTCGGCTCCGACAAACTGACCGTCACGATCACGACTTTGTTGCCTTCTTCGACGCGGATCGCCGAGTTGACGATGTTGATTTTCGGGGGTGGTGCCTTGTCGTCATCACTGATCGTCAACGTCTTCGTGGGGATTTCTCCCAAGAGTGCTCCCGTCGGTGTGCCCAGGGTCACGATGACGGTTTCGTTGCCTTCGATGGCGGTGTCATCAATCACGTTGACAATGATGCTGGCCGAAATTTGTCCGGCGGCAAATGTGATCTGATTCGGGGAAATCGTGAAATCGGTGTTCGGCGTAGCCGTCCCGCTAACCGTCAGCGGAACCGTGATTGGCGCGTCGCTGGCCGCCGAGAGAAAAACGTCCAAGGATACCGAACCGACGCTTTCCCCCACCGTCAATGCCGCGGTGCGGAAGCTGACCGTCGGCGGAGGTGTCTGGTCATTGTCGATGATCGTTAACACTTGACGGTTGGGCGAACCGAGCTTTGCGTTGGTCGGTGGGTCAAGTCTGACGATCACCGTTTCGTTGTTCTCTAACTGAAAATCATCGGTCACCGCGATCTCTAGCGTGGCCGTGGTTTGCCCCGACGGGATCATGATCATATCTGGCGTGATCACAAAGTCGGTATCGCGCGTCGCACTCCCCGATACGGTATAGGGAATCGTGACATCGAATTCACTGGCCGAAGAAAGGGTCACCGTCATATTCACGGTGCCCGCGTTCTCTTGGACCGTTGGGGATTCTAAAGAGAGCACCGCAGTGGGAGTCCCATCGTCGTTGTCAACGATGTGCAGGGTGTGAACCACGTCGGCCCCCAGTCGAGCGCCGATCGGTGTCGAGAGGGTTACGACAATCGTCTCGGCCGACTCCGCGGCGAGGTCATCGATTAATGTGAACTCAATATCCGCGGACATGCTGCCCGCAGGTATCGTCAACGGGCTGCTCAAAACGGTGAAATCGGTCCCTTCCGTCGCGGTTCCGGACAACGTGAAGGGAACGATCACATCTTCGTTAGAAACTTGTGATAGCGACACGTTCACGCTCACCGTGCCTGCGTCTTCGAGCTGAGACTGCATCTCGGTTGTCATCGTGACCACCGTCTCGCTCGCATCGGAGACCCTCAGGATCACGTCGCCGTAATCGGTAATCGGAAGCGAATTGGCCTCGGCATCGACCACTAGCGTTCGATGATCCTGAGCCACTCCAGCCGAATTGATCGTCAAGCGGTAATCCCCAGCGACGAGCGGAACCATGACATCAAATGTGCCAAGACTGCGCGTCGGGGGAGCACTGATCGCGGTCTCGGCCGAACTAGAGACAATCGAATCACCCTGCTCGCGGTTGATCATCGCGTCAATGAATTCAGGGAACGCTTCGGACTGCAGAAATTCATCGATCACCAATGAATTGGCACTATTGGCGAAGTTCAATTGGTAACCACGGACCGCCTGCTCGGCCGACGTCAACGTCGCTTCGAATCGAACCGTCGATCCGCCGCTGGCGGTCACGATCGTGGTCCCGTTCTCTTCGGTCGCCCCGCCCAAAGCGGGCAATAAGTCGACGACCGCGAGCAATCGTCGATCTTCAAGCAATTCGGCACTCAGCTGCCGACGTTGGACGTTTCTTCGCGTGATTCGACGACTCATGGCAGATAATCTCAGATCGATTTTTGAAACTCGGAAAGCAAAACAGGTCAACTGCGAAGAATAGGCAGAAAGACGAGAGGTGATTCTAATCCACCCGTTTAGCGTTCGCCAGCAGGATCTGGGGTGAGCCCCGTTGATCGAGGTCGAGCGTCGCGTTCCTTTTGGGAGACCCTATTGGGTGATTGGCCACGTTTTACCGTCGCTTGACCCGCGCGTTGGCAATCACCGTCAAGGCAACCTAATCGAATTCACCGCCGCCGAGGTAGCGAATCGAAACACGACATCACGGTGGCTTCATACGCGTCCGTAGCTTCGCACCCCCCTTTTTCGCCGAAAATCATCACCCGCAGCGTTATCGAGAGCCCGAGTCCTGCGTGATCATCCCTTGCGGACGCGCCAGCCGTAGAAAGCCAGCGGTAGAAACACGCGTGGGCTTAAGAAAATCGCCCAACGTGAAAACAAAGGCAGCGTCCCAGGTTGAGAAAAGCGGCCCCGAAACGACGCGTGGGGCTCTAGCTCGACATCTGTCAAGCGGTACTATCGAGAACGTGCGGGAGAGTAGCGATTGGCTGCTTCTCGATTTCCAAGGTCGATGGTTCAGGTCCGATGGTTCCAGGGGCCGATGGGAAACGGGCACGATCGGAATCACGCCAGTACGGTTGCCGTGGTTCGTCGTCGCCGCCGATCCCGATCTCGTGAGAAGCAGAACTCACCCACGGCCATCCCCCGCCGAGAAAGGCGGGGAATGGATGGTTGTTGCGCGGACGAACCCTGTATTGCAATGATCGTTGTCGATCGCAATGAGCATGCGCTCTATCGCAATGAGATCGCGTCTTGCAGTGGCTTCAAGACGCTGCCGACCAAGTATTCGTCAATCAGATCGCGTCCCAGCGCGACAAGCCGATCGTACTCATGGACGTACGTTTCGTCGGGACCGAGGCTATCGTAACGGCGAACGGTCAAATAAACGCTAATCGGTTCTTCGCTAAAATCACCGGTTCGCACTTGGTAGGCATTCGTACGCGATTCAAAGCTGATCCGGCACTGGGTGCGGCACTCTTCATCGAGCGAAAATTGGATCGCCGGTTCATGCGAAAGCACCTTGCCGTACGGCATGTTCATGAATCCTTGCAAACCAGGAGCCACCCCGACCACTTCCGAGAGAATGTCGTTGTGATTGCCGCGGTAGGCGAAATCAAATCCGAACATCACGCTCAGCGATTCGCAATCGAGCGGACTGGCCGACAACTCATACGGAATCAGCTCCAAAACGGTACGATGTAAATCGTCGATCGCTTCGTTGGAGTCCGGATTGACGACACCCGAGTTGACTCGTTTCAGTTCGGTCGAAACCCAGCGATACGCCCCTGCTTCTTTTTCCTCTTCTAAGACAAATTCGTTTTTTTCACGCCCGTAGAAGTTCTGCATCTTCGGATAACGGCGGCGGACCTGCTCAAAAAAGTGGAGAATCGATTCCCGGCCTTTGGGCAGTTCCATCTCCGTCGTCAGAATCATGTTTAAGTAAAAGTCGTCGCTAAACGCAGCATATCCGTTCATTCGTCACCTTTCGTGTCGCGTAATGCTTTTCGGGGTGGCAGCCAGCACGGTGAATAGACTGGATACCACGTTAATGGGTTCACAACGGAACCACGACGACATGTCGGTTAAATCATTAAGATGATGCGCTCCTCCGCGTTGGGCGTTATGGCTCTACTCCATTAGTTTACGCGTAAATCAGTAACGGTTGAACCTCTGGATGAGCCCTTTTCTTGGTTATCACAGGGCTTCGGTGCTAAACAAGCGGGCGAACCAGTGGACCTCCGCCGTTCTCCGGCGACGGCTCTAAAAGTCTAAATGAATAGGCCAACCTTCCCCCTCTGCTGGCCCCCCACTGCTGGAACGTGCCGAAAGTGTGTCCACTACTTCGGGGGGCAACCCCTCTTTTTCGCCTTACCAACGAGGTTGCCCGACGAGCGGCCTGCGGATTCCGTCCTTCGCTGAAAATCGTGTCCTTCGTTGAGAAATGGTTCGCTAAAAGAGGGATGGGAATGACAAACCGAGCGCGTCAGCGAGAGACCACGCGTCGGCTCGACATCGCTCGCATCCCCTTCGGGGTATTTAACCGAAAGGCTCGAATCGTGCTTGCCTCGTTGCGAAATTACGTCGGTGGGCAAAGCGTCTCAAACCGATTCCAACGCGATACTGTACACTGGACCGTTGATGCTTGGCAGCCTGGGCTAGGCCACGAAGTCTAAAATTGGAATCTCGCCCCTTCTGCGGCATCGTGATCACGACTCCCGATGAAAATCACGCGCTGGTCCGTTGCCGAGCGTCCTGGTTCCCCCGTTCAGAATGGTCAAGATGTTCACTCACCCGATCACCGTTTTCGTTCTCGGCACGGCACTATGGTTGGTAAGCGTTGCCGCAGCCGCCGAGAATTCGAGTGCAGAGACGCCGGCGACGAAACAGCCGAACATCGTCTTCATCTTCGCCGATGACATGAGTTACAACACGATTGCCAGTCTAGGGAATTCGGAAATCGAGACGCCCAACCTCGACCGGTTGGCGCGGCGAGGGACGACGTTTACGCACGCCTACAACATGGGATCGTGGAGTGGTGCGGTGTGCGTGGCCAGCCGAACGATGCTGAATTCGGGACGTTACATTTGGAATGCGAACGCGATCTACAAAACGTCCGAACACGAACGGAACGCCGGTCGTTGGTGGAGCGAGTTGCTGAAGTCCGCGGGTTATCGAACCTACATGACCGGCAAATGGCACTGTACCGCCAGTGCGGAAAAGGCGTTTGACGTCGCTCGCGACATCCGCCCCGGCATGCCCAAAGATTCCGCAGCCGGATACAGCCGCCCCGCCGCTGATGGCACGGATCCCTGGTCACCGTCGGATCCGAAGCGAGGCGGCTATTGGCAAGGTGGCACTCATTGGAGTGAGGTGGTAGCTAACCATGCCGAAGACTTCCTGCGCGATGCCGCCGCTCAAGCCGATCCGTTCTTCATGTATTTGGCGTTCAACGCCCCGCACGATCCACGTCAATCGCCGCAATCGTACGTCGACCGTTATCCCAGCGAATCGATCGCAGTGCCAGCGAATTTCCTGCCCCTGTATCCGTACGCCGATGCGATCGGTTGTGGCAAAAGGTTGCGTGACGAGCGGCTCGCTCCATTCCCACGCAGCAAACACGCCGTCCAGGTGCATCGCGGCGAGTACTACGCATTGATCACCCACATGGACGAACAGATTGGCAGGATCTTGAAGGCGGTGGAGGCATCCGGCAAAGCTGATAACACTTGGATCTTCTTTACCGCCGATCATGGCTTGGCAGTGGGGCAGCATGGATTGTTCGGAAAACAAAATATGTACGACCATAGCCTCCGTGTGCCGTTCATCGCCGTGGGGCCTGGAGTGAAAGCGAACGCGAAAATTGAGCAACCGATTTACTTGCAAGACGTGATGCCAACGACGCTGGAGCTCGCCGCAACCGAGAAACCTGAATACGTTGAGTTCCATTCGTTGCTACCGATGCTCAATGGGGCGGACAGCGAGAATGCCGCAATTTACGGTTGCTACCTCGACCTGCAGCGGAGCATTCGCACCGAGAAGTATAAACTCATCGTCTATCCCAAAGCCAAGGTCGTGCGTCTATACGACGTGCAAGCGGATCCCGACGAGAAGCACGATTTAGCGGGCGACGCGTCAATGCAAGCGACCGTCGACAGGTTGTTTGCCCAACTACAAGGGTTGCAAAAATCGATGAACGACGAGCTTGTCTTGGAACGCTAAAGCTCCCGTGTTTGAAGACCTTTTTTCTGTTCCAGGGTTTTTCACTCCTCACTCGCGGTCCCTTCGCATCCTGCCAATATTGTTCGTGACAATCCGCACTGGAATTCAGCTCGCGGCGTGTCCGGCGGCGGCTTCAAGCTTTCGCTTTAAACTCTCGAGCTCCTTGCGAGCGGCATCACAGCCTTGCTCGTTCATCAACCAACCGAACAAGAAGAACATCAGCTTGAGGACCCCCTTGCCGTTCACCGTTGATTCTTGAGTCACGCGGGTGCGGCCATTGCAATCTTCGAAGCGGTACTCGGCCTCGATGTCGAATAACTTCCCCGTCAATCGGATCGCCGATAATGTCGGTGGTTCCCAACGCGTGACGACGCCTTGGAAGTCCATGCGGCGTCCCCGCTCCTCGGTGACACAGCGGAAGATCGTGCCGAGACCCTTTTGATCATCGATGACCGTGCTTTCGACGACGGTTCGGCTCCATTCGGCAACCTTGTCGTTGGTGTAATCGAAGACCTCGTCGATCGGCCGGTGGATCTCAATGCTGGCTAAACTGTGCATGGGAACCTTTGCAGGAACGGCGGTTGAGCGTCCAACACAGCGGATTGCCGAGGTCGCCGTGAAGGGAGACAAGAGATATGGCACCGGAGTGGAGTCTACCAACGGGACGCTCGTTGAATAATGGGTAGAGGCGACCCGCGATGCTCAACTTAGCGGACCGCCCGCCCAAGCGTTAACATGAGGTAGTGCTGGAAACCTCCCCGTTCTTGGTACAGCGTTAGGTGAGTAGGATTGGGGGGCACTGATTTCGCAAACTCCGCTGAAAGGGCGATCATGACATTTCCACGAACCTTTTCTCACATTGGCATTTCTGTGACGGACCTGGACCAGGCCGTCGACTTCTACACCAAAACGTTGGGGTGGTACGTCATCATGCCTGCCACCGAAGTGGTCTCCGATGACTCCGCGATTGGCGTGATGTGCAATGACGTCTTCGGCAAAGGCTGGGGGCGATTCAAGATTGCTCACTTGGCCACCGGGGATCGAATCGGCGTCGAGTTGTTCGAGTTTGAAAACGCCGAAAAGCGAGAGAACAATTTTGAATACTGGAAAACCGGCGTGTTTCACTTCTGTGTCCAGGATCCGGACGTGGAGGGACTGGCAAAACGAATCGTTGAGAACGGAGGTAAACAACGCATGCCCGTTCGCGAGTACTATCCCGGAGAAAAGCCGTACCGGATGGTTTACTGTGAAGATCCCTTCGGAAACTTGATCGAGATCTATTCGCACAGCTATGAACTGACGTATTCCGCGGGCGCCTACCAAGCTGATGCCGAGTGAAGCGTGGCTCCGTATTGCGGGATAGCATACGGAACACGGAAATAAAGGGCATCGACATTCAGGTGGATCTGGCGATCAAGCGTTTGCCAGTTTAGGAATCGCCGAAAATTCGGGGCCAGAACAAGGCTTGAAATCAGCAGGCCAGCAACCATGGAGTCGACACAGAAGGCGTTGCTGGAACGGTGCATTGGGATTGAGCCGTTGCACAAACAGATTGACTGAACCGCTGGGGCATTCCCGCAGTAATCGAGTCAGGTCATGGGCAAGATAACGAGGGGCATAGCCAATCGGAGTTTTGCCTGCATCGATCGCCACTGCCATCGGGTCGACCGGATTGGAGGGCTCACAACGGAGGTGCAAGCGGTCCCCTGCATGCAGCTGAGCTACCACTGCATTTGCCTCGTCCGTCGCTAGGTGGAAACGCATCCCATGAACGAAGAAATAGTTAAGGTAACACCCCTGGTTGTCTGGAACTGGGCAGGGAAAGACTTCAATGGCGTCGGTTTTCTTGATTCCTTCACTGCGTTGCAGCAGCAGCAATGGTTCTGGAGGATCGGCGGGATCAAAACCATTCCAGCGCAAAAAGTCGGCGTACTCAGGACGCGACTTAGGAAGTAATCGGTTGACCAACATCGGGAATAATTCGGCGGAATGGTAGACGGCCTCCAAATCGGGCATCCCGTCAAAAGGGCGAAACCCCTCGGTGGATTTGGCACCCTGTGTGTAACAAAAACGATAGGATGTTTGGCCCGACCGCTCACGAAACGCGTCCAAACGCCCCACCGGTCCCCAATGAGGCATCGGTTTTTCCGTGTGCCAAGCGACGAATAGTGACTCAGTAGGGTTCAAGGGTGCGATGATCCAGGATGAAGTAGACGATCTTGATTGATCAATAATAGTTCCAGGGTAAATTCTTTTGCCAGCGGTGTCATCCTCGATGCAGGAACTCGATCGATGATTCGCTCGAAATCTTGCCTTGAGATCCTTTCTAAATGCTCTAGCCAATGCCCCGCGGCGATTGGTCGAATTGCTTGCCAGGCATGAAAGCAGGCCAAGCTTCGCAGGGTCTTACGGTCCGAAACGGATCCGTAAAACCCCGATGCGGCACGTCTCGCAAATGCAGACATCTCAACGCGCCGGTTCGCGGATCGTAGGCGACGAGCTCGTTTCTCGTCAGGTTCGTTCCGTGCTAAACCAGCCCCATGATCAAAGGTGGGCGCCAGCCAAGTTGTCTCATGCCGCAAAGCCCCCCAATTCTGGTGATGGCGGTCTTGATTGGCAATCAACGTATCGAGCAATACGTAGCCTACAAAGACATCCACCGCAGTGTGACATTTGTGAGTCGGTTGCCAACACGAATCCGACGGAGGAGGGGCCAACTTCTCTACCACTTCAGCGACCGCGCCAACCGTATGCTCTCGGACACCATAATTTTGTTCTGTGTTCGCGGGATAGGTCGAGTCGGCCTCTAACATCAATTGGTTTCCTAAGACCAGTGTCAGCGGCTTGGCGGCAAGGTTCACGCAGATCACCCCAGGCAAATCTTTCTGTGTTTCGTGAGCTAGCTGATAGCTCACATGAGGTAGTCCAATCGCATCACAAATTTCGCCGGCGATCATCTCCGCCCAATCTTCCCCCGTACCGCGATTCTCAGCTTTGAACAAGGTTCGCTGCTCATTATGCCTGAACCAAAACTTCGGTTTCGTGCCTAATTGCTCAAGGTCTTCCGACTGGTCGGCGCTGATGTGAACGATTGAAAATTCTCCTCGCTCAGGATCTTGCATGGATTTTTCTCAATCTGTTTTTTTGTCCCACAACATTTTTCCTTATTCTTACAGCACAGCTGATATCGTATTGCCGCTAGCCACTGGCTTCCTCATATGGACTTGATCGATCTCGAACGTCTGTAGTTTTTTTGCTGGCGGAGGTGGAGGTGGAGGTGGAGTGTGCATCTTTTCTAACATCAGCGACCGGCTTTGATCGTTTGCAGCAATTGTTTCGCACTATTACTTTCGGGTTCTTGCCGCAGTGCTCGTTCGCAAGTCGCTTGCGCATCCTCTGGGTTTCCTAGTTGCCAATGTGCCTCGGCAATTACCTCAAGCATGCTGCTGTTATCGTCTTCGAGTTGCAAGGAGCGACTTGCCGCCGCCAACGCCTCTGGCCACTTCCCGCACTTTTTGTAAGCGAATGCAAGCACGATCCAACCGAAAGCAAAATCCGGATCGATCTCCACCGCTCGTTGAGCTATTGGGCAAGCGGCTTCAGGAGTATCGTCGAGCTCGGCGCAGGCTTTGGCCACCAGGGCATCGGGATGGTTGGGGGCTAATTCCATCAAGCGATCGACGGCGACTTTGGTGGCTTCCATGTGATTTCGCGTATGCAAACATTCGTCAAACAAGGCCAGGTAGTTGCCCACCGGATCGGGATCGCCGTTCATCACGTCAGCCAAAATCGCAGCCGTCGCGTCTTGCGTGACATTAAGCTCATACGTTTCTGCGGCGAGGATTTGGCGCTGCAGCGGCGTCGGCATTTTGAACAGATTCAATTTACCTTTCATTGCGATCGGCTGTTTTAGAAAACGTCCGTTGGAAACGCGCCAGCAGTAGGGCCCCGAAGCGAACGGATCGGCCTCGTGTTGCCGTCCATACGAGGTGATATCCTCGATATCAACCAAGCCAATGACCGCGCCATAGGTGAAATAGTCTTTGCTCAGTTCTCCAGGATTGAGTTCGCGGCGCAGTTCGTTCACATACTGCGGGCTGGTCGAGGCATGAATCGCGATCGTACCCCGGCGATCGGTAGTCCAGGTGCGATTTTCGATCGTTTTTAGGTTCGAGCAAATCGCCCAGGCAAAAGGTTGCCGCACCGAAAGTCCACGAAGCTCATTCATGATGTCACACCGGTTTGGGGTTCTTTTTACGTCTCGTTTTGGCTTCGTCCCCGTTGCGAGCGGCGCGGATGCGGGCGAGCAGTTCGGATGCGGGCTCGTTACTTGGATCTTTCGGTACTAACTCGCTTGGCTTGATTCTTGGGCTGAGTGATCGAGGTATTGGCATTGCGAAAGATCGCCTGGATGCGGCCCGAGGCTTCGTTACCAAGATGGACTAGCATGGCGCGATAGAAGGCCAATTGATCGATGCCTTCTTGAGATTCCAGATCGCTCCAACGGTAACCCTTGGGAAGCTGAAATTCTTGATTCGTCTCCTTCATCATCTTCAAGAACAACAGATAGGTCAGCTCGGTGACGTATTCGTGATACCATCGTCCCTCAGGACGTGGCACAGATTCCAGAGTTTAGCAACAATGTCTTGAGTCGTGGTCACCTAAGCAAAATCCTTCTCGTGATTCCTGGGGGCATTCGGGGGCGAATCAGTTCCCCGGCAATTTCGGTGTCTTACCGATATAACCTGTTGGGGTGAGTACTTCTTCGTTGAGCCATTGCGGCACTGGACCATCGTATCCCTCGAAGTCCAACATCGCACCCCGTCCACTGAATGCAAGTAGCACGTCACGCAAATCACGAGGGGAAAGTTCGATGTCGTTTAGCTTAACGGTCTGTGTTGAGGGATCGACGATGATTTGGCAGCGAGGGTACATCGAATCGCTTTCCGGTCCTCCGTTGTCGTAGATCTGCAGAATCCTTTCAATAATTAACTTTTCCGTCGCGTCCGAAACTTCCGTATCGCCGGCAATAAAGCCACAGAGCATCACGTGATAGCTGATCCCCAGTTTGGACGTCTGAACGTCGTACCCCGAATCTGTAGGCTCGATTTCCTGGTATTGAGAAAAGGCACTGAAAATCTGAATCATCTCTCGTGTTGTGTAGCCACGTTGCTTCCTAGCCCGGAACGCGATCTGCACGAGTTCTTCTGTTTTGCGTTTGATGTATTCAACTGTTGACTCTCCGGAGACACGAGTGTCTGCGTGATCAACATCCTTGGAAGGGATGAAATAGTATTTCTCGGCCCCATAGTCGTATGCAATTCCAATACTTGCAGGTTGAGTCAGGCCCGTGAATCGTTGTTCGCCCTGCATCGCCGCCATCTGTTTTTTTACGGTCGATTCTTGCTCGGTAATTTGTCTGCGAAGTTCGACAATCTCCTGTTGTTGACGAAGCATGTTTTCACGCTGTTGCTTCATTTCGGTTTGCTGCTTTTGTAAACGTTCGGACAGTTCGGCAACTTCCTCGGCGCTTAGAAACTCGACTTCGTCGACTTTGACGACCTCGACCGGTTTGACCTCTTCGATCTTGGCTAGGTCGGCGCGAACGCGTTGGCTGACTTCGATCGCCAGCATCATCACGAACAGAACGAGTACTACGAGTGCGCAGAACACCAAATCCGCAAATGTTTCGTGCGTATTGCCATGGCTCTCCGAATAGCGATCATTCAACGATTTCACCGGCTACGACCTCCTGTAGATTGTCTCTCGCGTTCTTGCGTAATCGCGGGGTGATACGGACTTCGGTGAGTGAAGCGATGTAGGAAACAAAGTGGTCAACGTTGGATGCATACACATTGTTCAGCACTCGAAGTACGATGCTGCCCAAGATCGCTCCTACCAACGTTGTATAAAACGCGGTGCCAAGTCCCGCCATCGTTTCCCGCATGCCGGACATCAAATGGGATGCGTCTCCCGATTCGCCCAATGAATCAAGCGTTCCGCTGAGCCCATTGGTCATCACGATCAAACCGACAATGGTTCCAATCAACCCGAGTGAGACGAGGACACCGGAAAGCGTATCGACGATCTTGGCTCGGGCCATCATTTTGCTGTACAGCAACGTCATCAAACTGTCTTGCGACACGTTAGGGTCATGTCTGGCAATTCGCACGAGGTCTTGGATGTGTTGATGAAAGACACCGGCCGGAGGAGCCTTGACGATCTCTCCGAATCCTCGGGGCGATTTCAGCTTTTTGACAAGGAATGCCGCACAGACAAATTCGCTGCGTAGGCCTTTCACCGCACGGAAGTTCAGCACCACTCCGAAAATAAACAATGCAAAAATGACCACGCACAATCCGCTGGTGTCCGTCACAATGGCATTGAACAAGTGGCGTCCAGCTGCGAACACGAGCAGCAGCCCGATAACAACAGAGTAAATGATCCATTCACGCAGCGGATCGCGGTCGAGTTGCAAGTCACGAGCACGTCGAGCTTCGTCCGCAAGCTTTTGGGCCAAGGCTTCGTTAGCGCCTTCTCGTTTCCGCTGCGCCGCGGCTTCTCGCTTCTTCTGTTCAATCAGTTGCTTCTGGGCCTCGACAACCTTTTCCTTTTCGCCGGGAACAACCATGGGAGTTTGACAGTCGGGACAATGGTCGTAGTTACCCGCCTCCATGAGTGAGGAGGTCAATCGAACCCCGCAATGCAAACAGTCGTATTTGACACTTGATCCGGCCACGTTAGACCGCACCTCGTATTTGGGATTGGGTTTTAAAGTTGTATCCATTTCATCCTTTCAATCGCTGGCCATGACGTAAACCAAAGCTTCTAAAACATCACGCGACCACATCCCAAATCTCCTCGGCGATCTGATGCAATAGCTCATCGAGTTCACCGTTGAATATGCTGTTTAATCGTTGATAGCCGCCCTGCGCTCCGAACTGGCCGCTGTCAACGGTTTGGTGATCGACAACGACTTCTCGCTCGAGTTGTTTGCCAATCCGCTTGAGCCATTTTCGTTGGGGATCGGTCCAGGTACGACTGGCCACGATCTTAGAGATCGCCTGTTTGACTCGTTGCTCGTAAGGAAGCTGCAGCTCGCCCAATTGGCGGATTTTCATCATCGCGGTGTTCGGATTGTCCAGCGAATACCGCTCTGCACGTGCGCCCAATTCGCCCAACAGGGGCTCGATCTTGCTCACGAAATCGAAGTTGGGGGAACGGAGCGGTATCCCGACTTTGTCGCTGTCGTTCAAAAAATACTATCTTTCGCATTTTAAAGTTGCGTTCTTATTCCTAACTCCCCGCATGAGCAAAGGTAATCGATTTTGTTTGGGGCGCTGTCTAACGTGTCGAGTTATGATTTCCTGGAGAAACGGCAATGATGCAACTTCAAGTTTTTGCATCGCGAGGAAGTCTAGATTCAAAGGCACTGGATTGAAAAAAACTCGAAAAGTGCGATCACCGAAGGGGAAGGGCAAGTGGCGGCGGGTTGCCGATTCCCCCGAGCCAACCGAGTTTAGCGGCAAACCCCCTCTGGTGCTACGGCATGACCTACTCCTTGTTGAAAAACGATTCGCCTGTGTCGGTCGATGCAAATTAAAGATTCGGATGCGGTGGCCAACGGCATTAAGGCTTGGGGATGGACAATTCGTACGCTTCGAGAGCGTGGCGCCTTGATCACGGCACCCGGCTTAGCAGACGCCATCAAGGTTCCTGATGATGTTCGAGTAGGGGGCGTTTACGCTGGTGCCGATTCGGACCAGGCTACTGAGGATGCATTCCAGGTTTTTAAGGATAAAGATATTGATGCAGAATGCGTTCCCATCGATTCGATCCAAGAGTATGACGAACCGGCATCGGCATTCGCCCGAGATGAAACGCGAATTGAGGACTGAGGGATGAAGCTTAGGCTTCGAATCTTGGATGGAGTTTTTTTTCCGTAGTCCGACAGGTTGGGATTTTCTGAAAAAAACGGCAATCACGTAACTATTAGGTAATTGATCAAAAAGCTCGAATTTCGAATCGTTGAAGTGGTGAGCCGCTGGATGTGCTGCCAACGGGGTTGGCGGTCCACGATGCGCGAGCTTGGGGGCCATGCAGTATCGTGAGCGGTAAACTTAGAGGGATCGCGATCGTGAGGTTCCGATGCCGACGATCATGCCGCTGATGGCGCCAAACAGATGGCCGTCCCAGGATACGACGGAGTTCCAACGCGGTAGGACTCCGCTCACAAGAGTGACACCGAAAAGAACGCCAACGAGCAAGGCGATGGCGAGCGAGGTGAACTGCTTTTCGCGAATGCCGACGGTGATCAAGTAGGCGATCAAGCCAAACACCAATCCGCTTGCCCCGACGTGATAGGCGCTACGTCCAAAGAGCCACAACAAGGCTCCATTTCCGATGATGATTGCGACGATCGTTGGCCAGGCCCGGTGTCGCGAAGCAACGGTTAGTCCCATCAATATTGCCAACGGGACGCTGTTGGCAATCAAGTGAGTAAAACCGGTATGCAAAAACGGCATCAAGCCGATCCCAGCTAAACCACGCAGCGTTCGTGGTAAAAGCCCGAACTGGTTCAAGTCCAAAGGAACGATGGAATCGACAATGCGGACCAGCCACATCACCATCAGCAGAACCAGAATCGGATAGGCTTGCTTTTTCAAAACGTCGTTCCAATCGAGAACGGAAAGTTATGGTGAATGCGCTGCGTCCCCAACCTTTCCCGCTCCAACGCAAGCTGCACTACTCTTTAGCGTTTGTCGCCGTCCAGGATCGTTTCCACGCAAGACGACCTTCCTTGGGCAATGTCGCGTTCGACTTGCGATGCAAATGGCAGTTTCGATCCCAGACCCTGCGATGGACGCCTTGAGAGCGATCGCAGTGCAACCGTGGTTTCAGTTAGTCCTTGCTGATACCACCGTTGGACGATCTTATCCCACGGTTGGGCGCGCCGCCGACATGCGTCGCGGGTGCCGTGCAAACTTAGCGGGCGGACGCCTCTCACCTATTAGCTGGGGAGGCTGACCTGCGAATGTCGGCCACTCGGAAACGGAGTGTATTGCCGCGACATCGCGAAGAGAAAAACAGGGTGAGTGAGGGGACTCGAACCCCCGACATTTGGAATCACAATCCAACGCTCTAACCAACTGAGCTACACCCACCGTCTGTGTTGCTGGGAATTTACTTTCCTATCGGCTGAGCGTCAACGGCTGTTGGGATCTCAGATTCATGTTTCTTTCAATTGATTCAAAAACGGACGTTTGGTGCGGTTTAGGAGATTTGTGATAGCCGGGGCTGCGGGGGCAACCCGAGCCAGATTGGGGCAAGAGCGAGGAGTTCCTATTGAGACCACCGCGCCACGGCCAGGTTCACGCGGTAGAACAGGAGTCGCTAGAAACAGGACGCGGTCGAACAAGCGGTCGAACAAGGCGTGGGCAATCGAAGCGTGTAATCGAAGCGGGGGCAATGGCGAGAATCGGCTGACGCGTCCGCTGATGCCCCCGAGTCCCATCGCCTCACTCCCCCTGTCAGTCTGCCATTCTGGATTGTTCCGAACGCACCCCAGCGGCCTGAAATAATTTAAGTTGTTTCTGGTGCACGACTTGCAATAAAAAAAATGTCGTCGGCACGCCGCTTGCACTCAGCCAGTGGCAAGTCGTGGCTCCCTGCCATTTGTGCATCCATTCGTTTTGACGCATGGCTAGGGTTTGCCTAAATAACAACTCAAATTTTTGTCCTGATAGACGAAAGGTGTCACGGAGATGGCGACTGCCACCAAGAAGAACTCGAAGATTCGCTTGCAACCTCTCGGCGAACGTATCGTGATTCAACGTGAAGAGAGCGAGCAAATGACCGCTGGCGGTATCGTGCTGCCCGATTCCGCTCAAGAAAAACCAGCTCGCGGCACCGTCGTGGCTGTCGGTAACGGCAAATTGCTCGACGATGGGTCCCGCGCCGCTTGCCAATTGAAGCCTAACGAGAAGGTCCTTTTCAGCAGCTACGCTGGCGAGAACATTGAAGTCGATGGCGTTGAATACTTGCTGATGCGTGAAGATGACGTGTTGGCAGTGATCGAGTAGTCAGCCACGTTGATGGCAGTCGAGGTGTGATTCGATCCACCTCCGCTTCCGTCTCGGTTGCCCACTCGGCGCGACGTGCTCGTTGTTTGACGCAGCGAGCACCCTAAAAACAAAACAAACCCTCGAAAACTGGAACAATATCTCCCATGCCAAAGATTATCGCTTACGACCAGGAAGCCCGCGAAGCCATCCGCCGCGGTGTCACCAAACTGGCTCGCACCGTGAAGGTCACCCTCGGCCCCAAGGGCCGCAACGTTATCTTGCAAAAGAGCTTCGGTAGCCCCACGGTCACCAAAGACGGTGTCACCGTCGCCAAGGAAATCGAACTTGAAGACGTCTATGAAAACATGGGCGCTCAAATGGTTCGCGAAGTCGCCAGCCGCACCAGTGACGTTGCTGGCGACGGTACCACCACGGCAACCGTGATGGCCGAAGCGATCTTCAACGAAGGCCTCAAGGCGGTCGTTGCAGGGGTGAACCCCGTGCAACTCAAATCGGGGATCGAGCGAGCCGTTACGGACTTGACCGAAAAACTGCACTCGATGGCCACCAAGGTCAAAGATCAAGAAGCGATGGCAAACGTTGCCACCATCGCGGCCAACAACGACCGAGAAATCGGCAACTTGCTGGCCGATGCGATGAGCAAAGTCGGTAAGGACGGAGTCATCACCGTCGACGAAGGCAAGAGCCTTCACACCGAACAAGAGTGGGTCGAAGGGATGCAGTTCGATCGCGGCTACTTGTCGCCTTACTTCGTGACCGATTCGACCACGATGGAAACCGTTCTCGAAGACGCTTACGTCTTGGTTTACGAAAAGAAGATCAGCAACATCAAGGACATGGTTCCGATGTTGGAAAAGGTCGTTCAACAAGGCAAGCCTTTGTTGATCATCGCCGAAGACGTTGACGGCGAAGCCTTGGCGACGTTGGTCATCAACCGTCTGCGTGGCACCTTCGCAGTTGCTGCTGTGAAGGCTCCTGGCTACGGCGATCGCCGCAAAGCGATGATGGAAGACATTGCAATTTTGACCGGTGGCCAAGCCATCTTCGAAGCATTGGGCGTCAAGCTCGAAAGCGTCGACTTGCCACAGCTCGGCCGTGCCAAGAAGGTCATCATCGACAAAGACAACACCACCATCATCGAAGGTGGCGGAAAGAGCTCGGACATCAAGGCTCGCATCGACCAAATCCGTCGCGAGATCGAGTTAAGCACCAGCGATTACGACAAAGAAAAGCTCGAAGAGCGTTTGGCAAAGTTGGCTGGCGGTGTTGCAAAGGTCAACGTCGGTGCTGCGACCGAAAGCGAAATGAAGGAAAAGAAGGCTCGCGTCGAAGACGCCCTTCACGCCACTCGCGCTGCGGTTGAAGAAGGAATCCTTCCCGGTGGTGGCGTCGCACTGCTTCGCGCATCGAGCAAGGTCAAGCCTGGTGACGATTTGAACGATGATCAGATCGTCGGCTACAACATCGTGCTTCGCGCTTGCCGCGCCCCCATCACCATGATCTCCGAAAACGCTGGCCAAGACGGCGGGATCGTTTGCGAGAAGGTGATCGGCATGAAGAACAACGAAGGCTATAACGCGCTTACCGACACCTACGAAGACCTCGTTAAAGCCGGCGTTATTGACCCCACTAAGGTCACTCGTACTGCACTTGGCAACGCAGCCAGCGTGGCAACGTTGCTGCTGACAAGCGACGCGTTGGTAGCCGAGAAGCCGACTGCTAAAAAGTCAGGCGGCCACGGCGGCGATCACGACATGTACTAGGTCATCCGATCGTAAGATCAACGCTTTCTAATAGAACGGCCGACGGAGCAATCCGCCGGCCGTTTTTTTTTCGCCAAATCACGGTGAAGCCATTGCCGTGATCGGGAGGCCGCCTTCGTGGGTAACGATCGAGCGACACAGGGGGGATCGCGGCGTGTTGGATCCAGCGTCGCGGCGCAACGCTTGGGGGGGGACCGCCACGCGAACCCACCGCGGTGAGACGAGCGCGGGGGTTGCAAAACTCGCTTGACCCCAGGCTTCTAACTATACTAAAGCATGAAACAGGTCGCGAAGCTTTCGCGTCCCCCCTTCCGACGCCCTATCTATCGCGGAGGATTTTATGGAGCCAGGTCCTATCGAGAGCTCATCTGCGGGACGCTCGAATCTTGAGCGTTTCTTTGCAGGTTTGAGCGAGTGTATCTTCCTGTCCAAGCTCGGCGTCGCTGACGTTCAGCTGGTGGACTATCTCAGCGAGATGTTGCTTCGATTCGTGCGGGTCGAATCCCTCCAACGGATTCGACATCCCAACGGACAACCCGCAACGGAGGTCTTCCAAATGGTGGTCGAAGCCGATCGACGCGTGGGAATCGCTCGTCGTGAGGTGCACCGGCATATCGGTGACTTCACCTTGTTCTGGTCTGGAATGTACCCCGAAAGCTTACGTAAGATCAAAGCCGAGAAATCCCCCGATGGATTTATTGACTACTGTCGACAAGGCAAGCGAGCCTACGCAATCGCCGCCGAGATCGAAGGCGGCGAGGACCGCCCGTCATGCGATTTGCTGTTTCGATTGAGCGAGCAGTTTGAATTGTGTGCCTACGGACTGCGAGAAATCCGTCGCGAGATCGAGGAAGGTGAACAGGGTGATTTACCACTGATCACGTGATCCCGTCGCGGCGGCGTTGCAGGGCATGAACCGGTTGCCCGTTCGCTTTTATGGCGACGGTCGACACGATAGCCGGAGGAGCGGGGCGGCTGCCCCACGGCAGGGGTGTTGTTGTCTATACTCAAGTGTGAGAAATCACCTTTGGGATAGGCACCTTGATCGACAACCCTCCGACATCACCGCACGGTTCGGCTTGCGCCGAGAGACGTTCAGCAGCCAGCAATGCCATGATGGGGGCGCTCGCATGCGTCCTGATTGCGATCGTGATCGGGGTTCCATGGGTGTACCCGGATTTCTTTTTTCTGGGTGCGTTCGGCTGGGTGGCGTTGGTTGTTTTCGCCTCCCGTGCTCGGCGCTGGGTTGCGACCTTCGCGTCGTTGATGATCGGGATGATCTCACTCGGGATCGCGTTCTATTGGGCGCCCAAGTCGATTTACGACACGACCCACCTCTCTGCAACGACGTCATTCCTTGTCTTCCTCGCGTTGCTTGCCTGGGAATCGATCGCTTTCGCGTTGCTCGGATTTACGGCGAGCTTGTTGTCGCGTCCGTGTGATTCGAGAGGCTGTGTTCCAGGCCAGAGCATTGTTCCAGACCAGAGTTGTACTTCATCGCGTTCAACTTGGTTATGGTTGCTGGTCCCCGTGTGGGTCGTGATTGAGTTCTTCCATCCTCAGATTTTCGGCTGGTCAATCGCACACACTGCGCTATCGTTCCGGCCAATCATCCAAGTCGCAGAATTAGCGGGTACCTCGGGGATTGCGTTCTTGGTGATGCTGGGGGTCGTGTCGATCGCACAACTGTGGATGCATCATCATACACGTCGCGATTGGATCGAGTTTCTGATCGCCACCACGATGATTGCAATCGCTTGCCTCTGGGGGCACTGGAGCGTGACCGATTGGCAGCAGCGAAGCGGATCAGCCGATTCGATGCGAATTGCCGCAGTGCAGGTCGACCCTAGCAAGATGGGCAGCGTCGAAGAGATGCAGTCGCGGTCAACGTCCGCGGCCGGGCCAATCGACTTGTACATTTGGCCCGAGTCTTCCTTGGGACACTATCACATCTCACTCGAAGATTTTCGGGACGAGTTTAAAACGGTCGTGAAGTCAGAGGCCCCGAATCCCGCTCTCGATCCCTACCCCGGCGTGCCAACGGAATTACTGGCCGGGGGTAAAACGTATGACGAGGGCGGCCGAGACGTCGGCCCTTATCGGAACACCGCATTTTTGATTGATTCGAGCAAGTCGATTCGTTCGCGCTACGTTAAACGCAGCCTGTTGCCGATTGGCGAGTACGTTCCGGGGGAGAAGTGGTTTCCGTTTTTGCGTGACTGGGCCGCGCTCGATTCCACCCTGCTTCGCGGATCCAACGACGCCCCGCTGACGTTGCGAGGCGATCAGAAGGTGGGCGTGTTAGTTTGTTACGAGGACATGGTTGCCGAGAATTCGGCCGCCACCACTCGAGCGGGAGCGGAGTGTTTGGTCGCTTTGATCAATGGATCTCGCTTTACGGACACGACAACCCTCAAGCAACATATGTGGTTGGCACAGCTGCGTGCGGTCGAGAACCGTCGAGCCTTGGTGCGATGTGCGGCCACCGGAATCTCCTGCATCATCCAGCCCGACGGCTCGATCACAGAGCGATTGCCTCCGCAAACCAACGGAGTGATCGTCGCGTCGATTCCGCTGGTCCACGAAATCACCGTCTATACACAGTACGGAGAATGGTTCGCCCATTTGATGACGATCATCGTCTTAGTCGGGTTAATCTCGTTCCGACGGCGACGCAGTGGTGCATCGGCTGCGCCGCCTCAGTGATGAACGCGCCCGCGTGCCCCATGGTCACGCGAAAGAAAATGCGGGGCATGAAATCCCGCCTTCATCCCAATGCATTTTAGCGGATCGTGGGCAATCGGCTTGGCCGACGGTCTTCGCTTGTTGGATGATTTTGTTTGCCCAGACTCAATGTAGCGGAATCGCTCCCTTGCGAGTCTGCCGGAATGGCATCGGTCACCTCGACACGTTTGGGCAACGTTGATGTGTGGTTGCCCTGTGCGATCCGCACCGGATGTCGGTTTGCTCGCTGTGCTTGGGGCGGCCCCAGTTCGGTCACTGCAATCCGCGGCTCCGACGCCAATGTCGGTACCGGGTCTCGGAGGCTTGATGGTGTTTGCTTCTGAAGGGGCAGTGTTTGATTCATCGCGGAGTCCGCCGGAATCTCCACGGCCGCCGCAGGTGAGGTAGGAGGCTGCGGAATATTTTGCATCGGTCGCGACAAACTTGGGGCGGGGTAGCCGCCGCCGTGGGGGCTCTGGTGTGACAACGTGGGGTTCACATCACACGTGGCGTCGCAATGGAGTGGCGTCGCGAGCTGGGGGACGATGGGACGTTGAACCGGAGGAAGATCACAAGGGGTGGGCATTGCAAAGGGCACGCCAGGAGCTTTGATCGCCAGACCGGTTTCGCAGACGTCCGTGAACATGCCTAGCCGGAAACGTGTCCCCAGCGACGGTCCCTTGGGGCGGCATTGCTGGGAAGCGTTGGCTCGCAGTGTCAAACCGGTTTCGCAGACCTGGCCACAAGCTCCGATTCCGCCCGTTTGGCAATCGCTGCACTGGCCTGCGGTGGCGTGACTGCAGGGGGCGCCACAATCTCCGTAGCAGTAGGGGCGCGGGGGCAGGTCGGCGAGCGGACGGAATCCTGAACATTTGCAGGCATGGTACCCGTCTCCCCAACCTGCACCGACCATCCGGCCAAACTGTTGTAACGGGTTCGGGACATCGGCTTCCGCTGTGCCGGCTCCCCCCAAGACGCAAACCGCGAACATGGCCGCAAAAATCGTCACCGAAGAGGCGTGAACGCTTCGTGTTGGCAAAGCGGTCACGAAAGTCACCGCTCGATTATCGGGATTCATTGTTTTCATGAGTTTCAGGGATGTTGCAAAGGGTTTGACCGGTCAGAACAGAGGGATCCGAGCCGTCTAAATCCTTCTCGACTCCAGATCTTTGCTAGCGGATTTGCGGGCTTCCCAACGTGGACTGTCGATCCGCCTAGGCGGGGCAGCGCATGAGGAACGAGGGGATCGCCACAGCTATTTTCAGATTGATTGCACAATCGCGAACGACCGCTGCTGTTGGGTTAATCGGGTCATTCGTAATGAACGTGTGCTGCCGAACCGTCCGGGGGCCTTGATTCCCGACATTGAGGGAGAGTCTTAACGATCGCGCGGACCTTGCGGGGGCCGTTACGCAGCCCGCCGGTTTAGGGGTGGGCTAACGGCCTGATGAAGGTGGTCGAGTGGTTTTTCGTGCTAGAGTGAAAATGAGATTCCCGAGGGGGTTACGTATGCCTCACACGCAGGTTCGCTCCCTTCCGAACGGTATCCTTCCTTAATACCCCCCAGAAAATGATGTCAAAACGCAATAAAATCCTCGTTGACCCTACTGTGCAATGGTCCATCGCCGCCCGCGTGCTGTCGCATTGGACGATCTTCCTGCTTTGTTTGGTGCTGATTAATGTCTCGGTGCGATTCTTTACCGTGGTGGTCGATCAACCGCTGGGGGCAGCATTGCGAGCGGCCGTTTTTGCCCAAGGCCCGGTGGTGTTGGTAATGTTGTTGCTGCTCCCCGTTTTTTTGCGAGACACGTTGGTGATGAGTAACCGTTTTGCGGGCCCGATGTATCGGTTGCGAACGGGATTGGCAGCGATGGCCAGTGGTGCGGCGATTTCGCCGATTAAGTTTCGCACGGATGACTTCTGGATGGCGGCCGCAGACGATTTCAATATCGTTTTGGAGCAGTTCAACACATTGAAGGCGGAAAAGACGCAACTACAAGCCGAGTTGAACCAGCTTCGCGAGGAGTTGGCGCTGGTCGATTAGACGATGGAGTTCGGCGTCGTTTGCGTGGGCCTGATTATTGCGGGCCCAATCCACTGCGAGCCCGATCCACTGCGAGCCCGATTCACTGCGGGCTCAAGTGTCGCGGGCTCAAGCTTCGCAGTGCGGATTGCCCACGATGCCGTACTTTGCCACCGAGTCGCGGTTTCTCCGAACCGAAACGATGGTGATCGTATGAAATGGGGGACATCCGGCTGTTAGGATGCATTGAGGGTCCAGCGGATCCCGCAATTCTGCATATTTCTTCGGCTGCAGGCGGAGTCTGTCTTCGCGGGGCGAGCGAATCACGTCATAATGGCCGCGGGTGAAGAGCTTTTCTTCACTTTTGATGTGCCTCAGATCATGGATTTGCGACAGATGTTTTTTCAGCAACGAGTTTGGATTGCGGTCCTTGCTATTCTCGTCAGCTCCAATTTTACGGTGAGTTTTTGCGACCAACCCGTCGCGGTGTCCGATGACATTAGCCAGCAAGACCAAGCCAGCGCGGGGGGAGGCAAGCCAAAGTCGGAAACCAAAAAAGCAGCCAGTGATGCGGGGCAAGCGGATTTTGATGATGCAGTGATCAAACGGATTGAAGCCGAATCTCCGGAACAACTCGCTGCGGTTTCAACCCTGTTGGAATCGGCGCTCACCAAAGGGCTGAATGAAGAGAACGAATCGTTCGCTGAAAAGATGTTAGCGAGCGTTTTGGTTCAACGCAGTCAACAAGTCGTTGCACTCATGCAACGAGTGCGTGGCCGACGGATGTTGCAACTTCGCGACGAGGCACTCGAGTTCCTCCGCAAAGCGACCCAAAGCGACCCGACGTTGGTCGAAGCGTATTTGATGATCGCTCAGTTGAATATCTTGCCCGAGGGCAATCGCGACGAGATGACAACGGCAACATCCAAAGCGATCGAATTGCTCGTGGACGAACCGATCCAACAAAGTCGCGCCTATGTGCTGCGTGCGGTCGCCCAAGAGGATGCCGAAAAGAAGATGGCCGATTTGGATTCCGCAATCCAAGCCGATCCTAGCAATATCGAAGCGTTGCAGGCGCGTGCTGGTTTGCGGATGCAAAGTGACGATGTCGACGGTGCAATGGCCGATTTGAAGTTGATCCTGGCTGAAGATCCCGGCAACCAAGTCGTCGCCCAGGCGGCCGTGCAACAATTGCTCGATGCCGAACGCGTCGACGATGCCGTCGAACTGATCACCAAGACGCTCGCTGCCAAGCCGAGCGAAGGGATGTATCGGATGCGAGCCATTTTGTATCGCTTGCAAGGCAAAGAAGACGAAGCCTTGGCCGATTTGAACAAAGCGTTGGCGATGCAACCCAAAGACCCGATCTCGCTTTTGCAACGGTCGGAGATCGCACTTTCACGAGGCGATATTCAAGCGGCGAAACGTGATTTGAAGACTGCGATGGGAATCGCACCTCAGGTCGCCGATGCGGAACAAGCGATCGTCGTTCGTTGTTTGATCGCAGTGGAAGAAGGCCGGATGGCGGATGCCATCAATGATATGAAAACGTTGGTTGATCGCGACCCGACCAGCATCGTCCGCCAACTGCAATTGGCGAACCTGTATCTACGCGATGAACGTCCGCGTCAGGCCATCGAGATCCTTTCGGCCGTTTTGGATCGAGATCCCAAAAACGCTTCGGTCCTGCGATCGCGTGCCGACGCACTGTTAAGTGTCGGCGAACATGCCGATGCCGTCGCGGATTACGAACGAGCCGCCAAGGTTACCCAAGACGATAGTGTGGAATTGCCCGGTATCCTCAATAACTTGGCTTGGGTGCTGGCAACGTCTCCCAATGACACCTTGCGCGACGGCAATCGGGCGGTCGAGCATGGCAAACGTGCAGCCGAATTGACCCAGTTCAAGGAAGCTCACATTCTCAGCACCCTCGCGGCGGGGTACGCCGAGATCGGTGATTTTGAAAAGGCAATCGAGTGGAGCAGAAAGGCGGTCGAGTTAGGCGAATCCGACGAGAACGAGCAAATCGAACAACTCAAGGAAGAACTCGAAAGTTATCGCCAGAACAAGCCTTGGCGCGAGAAACAGGAACTCGAAGAGAACAAGGTTCCGATTCTGTCGCCCGAAGACTTGATCGACACCTGAGCCTCTCGGTTGTGAAAGAGCCATTGTTGCCGTCTGCTCAATGGCATCTACTTTGGCCCCATGAGGGTGGTTTTTACGCAAGTTCCGACGGGCCGGTGAGAAGCCGCTGGATTGCTTGCCACGGATCTTGCGACGCCAATGTCGATGGCATGGGACGTTGGCCCTCGGTTTCCTACACATCTCACGACGAATGCTCTTCGATCCTATCCCGATAGGGATTGAGGAGATTAGCCGTAGGTAAGCGAAACGCCACCTACGGAAAGTGAGAGAGCGAAATCGCTTTCGACCCTGAAGGGGGCGTAGCCCAGTTGTCTGTGCCCCCTTTAGGGTCAATTCTGAGGTTGTTTTAGGTTTTCCGGTGGTGTTCGCTACGCTCAAACCACCGGCTAATTTCTAAAATCCCTCTCGGGATTGGGGTAAAAAAGATGTGTTAGATAAAGAGGGCTTACGCCCTTGGGCCGATCGGGATGACGGCGAATCATCCCCGTCCAGTGCTTCGGTTTTAGAACGATTTTCTTGCCGCCGGTCCGCTCCTCACGTTTTCATCGGGCGTCGAGGTTGTGACCCCGCCTCGTCAAAAACTCTGGGAGCGTCTATTCTACGGCTATCGGAATTTGGTTCCTTCTCCATCTAACACTTAACATCTGATATGCCGAAAACCGCGAAACTTGCACTCGAAGATGGCACCGTTTACGAAGGATACGCGATTGGTGCGGAGGGGGAGGTGACGGGAGAAGCCGTCTTCAATACCGCGATGACGGGTTACCAAGAAATTTTGACCGACCCCAGTTATCGGGGGCAGATTGTCACGATGACGTACCCCGAGATTGGAAATTACGGGATCAACGCGATCGACGTCGAGCACGAAGCTCCGTCCTTGTCGGGCTTCATTGTTCGCGCCGATAGCCGCATCTTCAGCAACTATCGAGCTGATGGCGACCTACAATCGTACCTACAGAAACACAACATCATCGGACTTTCGGGAATCGATACGCGGGCACTCGTGCGGCGAATCCGCACCGCCGGAGCGATGCGAGCGGTATTGTCGACCACCGACCTGAGCGACGAAAGCCTGGTCAACAAGGCGAAAGAATCGCTCAGCATGGTCGGACGCGACTTGGTGCGCGAAGTGATGCCAACCAAGGCGATCGCTTGGAATCAAAAGCTTGACGATTGGACCGAAGCCGAAGTCGGACGTCACAGCCGAACCAACAGTGCCGCTCATGTGGTTTGCATGGACTTTGGCATGAAGTGGAACATTCCTCGCCACTTCGCCTCGCGCGGCAACCAAGTCACGATCGTGCCCGGTGATATGTCGGCCGAGGAGATCATGAAGCAAAATCCGGATGGAGTTTTCTTGTCCAACGGCCCCGGCGACCCTGAACCGTTGGAGTATGCTCAGAACACGATTCGCGAACTGCTCGGACAGGTTCCTGTGTTTGGCATCTGCTTAGGGCACCAACTTTTATCGCTGGCGTGTGGCGCGAAGACCTTCAAATTGAAGTTCGGGCATCGCGGAGTCAACCAACCCGTCTTCGATATCGAAACCGGCAAGGTCGAAATCACGACTCAGAACCACGGCTTTGCGGTCGACGAAAAATCGCTGCCGGATTGCTTGGAAGTCACACACCGAAACTTGAACGACGACACGGTCGCCGGTGTACGCCATCGCGAACACGTCGCGTTCGGAGTGCAGTATCACCCCGAAGCGGCCTCCGGACCTCACGACAGCCACTATTTGTTCGAGCGATTTGCCCAAAAGATCGCCAAGTAGTCGAAGCCCCGTCCCTCCCTTCCGCTAGAGCATCTTTAATTTCGATCTAGCCGGTGTGTCGTCCGACGACGGACCGCGTTGTTGCGAACGCAGCAACGGTTGGAATCCGACGTCGTTTGTCAAATTGCTCTCGATGACGATACCTCGTACCTCGTGATCGAAACGATCGCGTGGCTTCGCCTCCTTTTGATTCTTAATCGTAATCTTACTCTTAATCCTAATCTTCTCCGGTTGGTTACGGTCCAACGGGGCTCACGCAGACGTGATTAAGATTAAGCGTTTCTCGTTTAAGCACTCGAGCTGGACTGAGAATGCGCATGAAATCATTCACCGCGAACAGAAAAGCCGCATTTCGGCTGTCCGGTTCGATGTCTTCATCGTCGTTCTTCTCCGGGGTTATCTCGCTTGTTCTTCGAGGAGCTGACGACATCGGATCGGCGTAACAACTCTACGTTGATGATTGAATCGTTGCCGTTCGCGGCAGCGTCGACCACGTTTTCAAACAGCCGTTCCGAACGAGGCCCCTGCTGACTGCGAAACTGGCCTGGCCGAAAACGAGATCACTCAGATACCCGAGCGTGGGAAGGGGCGAGCCTAGGACGCGAGATTTGGGGCGCGAGATTAGGGGCACAGCACTTGGTCGGGGCCGTGCCAACGCCCCATTCGAACGGGAGCCCAAACGGAGACTCGGTCGAGGCGAAGGTTGATCTCGACGAAGGACCGCGTTCTTGCGAACGCAGCTACGACTGGAATCCGACGTCAATTCTCAGATTGCACTAGGCCAACAGATCTTTGACGACGTGGGCAGGGTCGACGCCGGTGAGCCGGAAATCGAGCCCTTGAAATCGCACGGAAAGTCGCTGGTGGTCGAGTCCCAACAAGTGCAGCAACGTCGCGTGCAAATCGTGAACATGGACCGGATTTTCGATCGGCCCGAAACCAAATTCATCGGTTTCACCATAGACGAGCCCTGGCTTGAATCCGCCCCCGGCAAACCACATCGTGAACGCGTCGATGTGATGGTTGCGGCCGGTGTTCTCGCGGACTTCGCCCATCGGAGTGCGGCCAAATTCGCCTCCCCAAATCACGATCGTGTCCTCCAGTAAACCGCGACGCTTCAAATCCATCACCAGCGCGGCGGAGGCTTGGTCGACCTCTTTACAGATCTCCGGCAGATGTTGTTGCAGATTCTCCGTCGGGCCGCCGTGATGGTCCCAATTGGTATGGTACAGCTGGATGAACCGGACTCCGCGTTCGACCAACCGCCGTGCGAGCAAACAATTCCGCGCATAACTCGATTCGTTGGGATCCTTGATTCCGTACATTGCGAGCGTCTCGGCGCTTTCCCCGGCGGTGTCCATCAACTCTGGCGCCGAACTCTGCATCCGGTACGCCAGTTCGTAGGCGTTGATCCGCGTGGCAATCTCGGGGTCGGAGGTTTCGACCAATTGTTTTAGATTCAATTCACGCACCGCATCGACCAACGCTCGTTGTTGGGTTTGGTTAAACGCTCCCGGCGTGGAAAGGTTCAAAATCGGATCGCCTTGGCTGCGCAGTGGCACTCCTTGGTAGGTCGTCGGCAACACGCCGCTGCCCCACAGCACCGCGCCGCCGCGTGGACCGCGGGGGCCGCTTTGCAGCACCAAGAATCCGGGCAGGTCATCACACTCGCTACCGAGCCCGTACGTCACCCAGGATCCCATCGCCGGTCGACCGAATTGGCCACTTCCGGTGTTCATGAACAATTTGGCCGGAGCGTGGTTGAACAGCTCCGTTTTGCACGTTTTTACAATCGTTAACTCGTCGACAATCTGTGCCGTATGGGGCAACAGGTCGCTGACCCATGCGTCACTCTCTCCATACCGTTTGAACGTCCGCGTTGGCCCCAGCAAATTGCTGCGGTGGCTGCTGTCCATGAACGCAAATCGCTTGCCCTCGACAAAACTTGGCGGAATCGGTTGTCCGTTCCACTGGGTCAATTTTGGTTTGTACTCAAACGTTTCAAACTGGGTGGGGCCTCCCGCCATGAACAGGAAGATCACGTTTTTCGCTTTCGCGGGAAAGTGCGCGGCCTTGGGCTGCATCGGATTGGAGGTCGCCGTCGCCGCGGTAGGCGCCGCCAACCCGCGGTCGGCCATTAACGAAGCCAACGCCATCGACCCGACGCCCATGGTGCAGCGGCTAAAGAAATGACGACGCGTTGCCTCGTGCAGCCGAGGCGAGTTCATGCGTTTGGGAACCATCGGACACTCTCTAGGGGCGGGTGATCGTTTCGTCGAGATTCAACAGCGCTCGGGCCGCGGTCGAGGAATCGAGTTGATTTAGGATCGCAAGCTCGTCTGCGGTCGGCGTTCGCGACGTACAGCGGCGAAACGCAGTTTCCATGCCATCGCGAACAATGATCTGTTCCAAGGCAGCGGCGAATTCAACGTGGGCGGGGTCGTTTAGCAGCGTCAGCGCCTGTAGCGGCGTGTTGCTACGCAGCCGCCGCGTGCAACTGCTGAATCCTTCGGGGGCGTCAAACACGTTCAACGACGGGGGTGGGGTGGCGCGAAAATGGAACGTGTAAAGCCCACGCCGATAACGGTCGCTCCCCTTGCTGGTCGACCAAGAACGCTGCACCTGGCCTTGCCCCATCACGCCCTCGGGAATCGGCGGAAACACCGGCGGTCCCCCGACTTCCGCAGACAATCGTCCGCTGGCCGCGAGCGACACATCGCGAATAATCTCCGCGTCAAGCCTCAGCCGGCGCTGTCGTCCGAGCAGGTAATTCTCGGGGTCTTTCTGCTGCAATTCGGGAACGACGTTCGAAGTCTGCTGGTAGGTGTGAGACGTCACGATCAAACGATGCATTTCTTTCAAACTCCAACCCCGCTGGACAAATTCAATCGCCAGCCAATCCAACAATTCGGGGTGCGAGGGCAACGAGCCTTGCAGTCCAAAGTCGTTTTCAACTTCGGTCAAGCCGCGACCAAAATAGTGCTGCCAGACGCGGTTGATGATCACGCGAGCCGTGAGCGGATTCTGAGGGCTGGTGATCCAGTGTGCCAAGTCCAATCGGTTGGGTCTTTGTGAAATGCTCGTCAAGGGATGCAGCACCGAAGGCGTTCCAGGCGTCACCTCGGCGGCGGGACGCGTGAAATCTCCCTTGATCAACAAGTGGGTGGCGCGAGGAGTTGGCCGCTCCTGCATCACCAGCGTCGTGGGCACCCGTTTGAACGCTGCGGCGGCCGCGTTGTACTCGGATGTCAATCGTTTGAATTGCTCGTCCAGCGGGGCATCAGTTTCTCTCGTTCGTGATGCGGCAAAGAGGATGCGTCGCTGCTCCAAGCTTCGCTTATCCGGTTTCGTATCGAGCGTCTTGCGCACGTTCGTATCGAGGTCCTTTTTCGATGCCTCGGTCAACTCCGCCTCCCATACTGCGGCTGCGTCAGCATGCTCGTGTAAGAAACTCGACAACTTCTCACTGGCGGCATCGCGTTGTGCGGTCAGGGCGGCGACGTCCGAATCGCCGTAAACCTTCATCGTCGGTTCATTTTGGTCATTGAAGAAGGCAAACATGCGATAGTATTCGACCTGCGTGATGGGGTCGAATTTATGGTCGTGGCACTGTGCACATCCAATCGTCAAACCGAGCCAAACGGTGCCAGTGGTCGCCACACGGTCGAACACGCTGTCCATACGAAATTGTTCTTTGTCGATTCCGCCTTCCTGATTGATTTGTGTGTTGCGATGAAACCCCGTCGCCACTTTCTGACTTTCGCTTGCCTCGGGCAAAAGGTCGCCGGCCAATTGTTCGATCGTGAAGGTGTCAAAGCGCATGTCGTTGTTCAACGCGTCGACGACCCAATCACGGTACTTCCAGATTGATCGAGGTGCATCGATCGAGTAACCATTGCTGTCGGCATAGCGAGCCTGATCGAGCCACCACAGTCCCCATCGTTCGCCGTAGTGCGGGCTTGAGAGTAGTCGCTCGACAAGGTCGTGATACGCTGCCGCCGCATCCTCTGACGCGGCGGTTTGGAACGCATCCATTTCCTGGGGCGTGGGTGGCAAACCAATCAAATCCAGAAAGAGACGCCGAATCAAAGTTTGGTCGTCGGCGCGTGGCGAAGGTCGCAATCCTTCGCTGGACAACCGGCTCTGGATGAATCGATCGATCGGATGTGACGCTCCCTCGACCTCCGGAGGAGAGATTCGTTGCGGAGGTACAAACGCCCAGTGCACGTCGTACTTCGCTCCTTGCTCGATCCACCGCCGGAGCGTTTCTTTCTGGGCCGACGTGAGCTGTTTTCCCGAATCCTTCGGCGGCATGATTTCACCCTCGTCGTCCGAGAGCACACGGCGGAGTAGTTCACTCTGATCGGGTTGTCCCGGCACGATCGCAACACTGGTACCACCTTCGCCGGTGGCACCAGCAAAGGTGTCCAGCCGCACATCGGCTTCACGCGCCGCTTCGTCGAAACCATGACACGCGTAGCAATTCTCCGACAAGATCGGTCGCACGTCGCGATTGAAAACGATCGCATCGCTCGTTTCAGCCGCACTGTGTAGCGGCGCAGCGACCAAGACACAGGCGACGGCGATCAACATCGTTGGGAAGGGAGCTTGACGTTGATGGTCGATCATTCGTGCCTCGATGCAGGGGCTAGCTGGAGAGTCATCCAAAGAGACGGATGGGACGCACTGTATTGTAGACCAATTTGGCTTGACCGATGCCGATTGGCGGCGTCAAAGACCTGACGGGGGGTGTGTCTCGAAACGAGCGTTTTGTCCCTGCTAAGCTGGTAGGCAGGAGTCTTTCGGTAGATTAGCCGCTTGGGCGTTAGCCACAGTTCAAGCGGTTCAACCGGTGCTAACGCCCTAGCGGCTAATGGGATTTTCCCCGATCATTCCTGCCTCCCTGCTGTAGAGCGATTTTATAATTGACGTGGGATCCGATTCGTAGCTGTATTCGCAACAACGCTGTCCACCGCAAGGGCGACATGAGCTACATCAAAATGAACGACGCTCGAAGTGACCGTCCACAATCACAGTTCGAGATCGATGTGAGTTGTCTCAACGCGAGTGGGGATCCGGTGAAAAGAGGCGAGGATTGCGCTCGATGAATCGTTGGATTCCGCGTTTGATGATCGAGTCGTTTTCACGCTTCATGTAGAGATAGCCAGCGATGGAGACGACCATTGCGCCCCCTGCGTCGACGATCAAGTCGATCATCGTGTCGGTTAGTCCCGAAGGATCGCCGAGCATCGGCTTTTGCATGTTCATCCCCAAGCATTGGTCCATCGCGAATTCAAACAATTCCCATAGTGTGCCAATGGAAAGTGCAAAGCAGAACGCAAAGAACGCGACGAACCCCGGCCGCATGTGTAGATTGACGCGAGGGGTTTCATTGAGCACATACACCAGCAAGAGACCGAGGACACCCAACAGTACGCCGGAGGTGGTATGCAGCGCGATGTCCCACCACCAGAACCGACTGTAGTACTCACGTGTTTCGCCAAGGAATAACGAAGCGAAAATAAACGCAACCGTCAACACCTCGAATTCAGGTGGAATCTCTACTTGAACCCGGCTAGCGAACAGCGTTGGTAAAAACGTCAACAACAGAATTCCGGTCGCGATCGCGGCGTTCATCCAAAGCGCGTCCAGCAATTCCCATGCAATGCCAAGTGCGATCGCCAGTCGCAGAGACACGACCAAACATCGGTAGATGAAATCGAACCAGCTCGTTTCGCTGTGGTTCTTCATGGGCGTGACGGGGTTTCGCAATGGCGGACTACGGACGAACGCTGGCAGGACACAACAACCTTACGAAATGACTTCGCCCGACGGGACTTGTGGTTGGTGCGCAATTTGCTGTTGCAACCTTGGACACAACGACGGGCGCAACAACGGACGCAACGATTCGCGTCAACCGTTGAACATGATAAATTGGACGAGTTAGGCCGATCGCCGCGCTCGAAAGACAAAGGACTCTCCGTATGAACAAGAACGACTCCAAACCGACAACTACCGATGCCGGTTGCCCCGTTTCCAGTGACGAGCACTCGCTGACCGTGGGGCCTGATGGCCCCATTTTACTGCATGACCATTACCTCATCGAGCAGATGGCCAACTTCAATCGTGAACGTATCCCCGAGCGTCAGCCACACGCGAAAGGTTCTGGAGCGTTTGGATATTTCGAGGTCACCCACGATGTCAGTGCGTTCACCAAGGCGGCCGTTTTCCAGCCGGGGACGAAGACCGATACGTTGATCCGGTTCTCCACCGTGGCGGGCGAGCGTGGCAGTCCGGATACATGGCGGGATCCCCGCGGCTTCTCGGTGAAATTCTATACCAGCGAGGGCAACTACGACATGGTTGGGAATAACACGCCCGTGTTCTTCCTTCGTGATCCTATGAAGTTCCAGCACTTCATCCGGTCGCAAAAACGCCGTGCGGACAACGGGCTCCGCGACCACGACATGCAATGGGACTTTTGGTCCCTGTCGCCCGAATCCGCCCACCAGGTGGCATGGTTGATGGGGGATCGCGGGATTCCAAAGACGTGGCGGAACATGAACGGCTACTCCAGCCATACCTATATGTGGGTCAACGCTGCGGGCGAACGATTTTGGGTGAAGTATCACTTCAAAACCGATCAAGGCATCGACTTTCTTACCCAGGAAGAGGCCGACCGATTAGCCGGGGCTGACGGTGATTACCACCGCCGCGACCTGTTCGACGCGATCAAACGAGGTGACAATCCGAGTTGGTCGTTGAAAATGCAGATCATGCCCTTCGAGGAAGCGAAGACGTACCGGTTTAATCCGTTCGACTTGACCAAAGTATGGCCGCATGCAGATTACCCACTGCACGATGTCGGCAAGCTAACGCTGAACCGCAACCCAACCGATTTCCACACCGAAATCGAACAGGCGGCGTTCGAGCCCAATAACCTCGTGCCGGGGATTGGCATCAGTCCCGACAAGATGTTGCTCGGTCGCATGTTTGCCTACGCCGACGCCCACCGTCATCGACTGGGAGTGAATTATAAACAGATTCCCGTCAACGCTCCGCAGTGTCCGGTGTTCAGCTACAGCAAGGATGGGCAAGGTCGAACGCAAAACGTTTCGGACCCCGTTTACGCACCGAACTCCAAGGGCGGACCAGCGGCCGATGGCCAGCGATATCCTGAGTCAGCGACTTGGTCGGCCGACGGCGAGTTCACCCGGGCCGCCTATACGCTACGTGAGGATGATGACGACTTTGGTCAAGCCGGCACGTTGGTGCGCGACGTCATGGACGATCCACAACGCGAGCGACTTGTGTCCAATGTCGTCGGACATCTCAAGGACGGTGTGTCTGAGCCTGTGCTGCAGCGCGCATTCGAGTACTGGAGCAACATTGACAAAAACATCGGTGACCGAATTCGTAAAGGCATCAGCGGTGGTTAGAGTTCGCTTTCGCTGGACTGGACGCCCGTGCTGATTTCCGCGACGGACAAAGCTTCCGTTCTGTTTTTGCTGTAGCTGCCGTCGCCAGACGGTGGACCACGCTCCGGCGAACGCAGCTACGGGATAAATTCCACGTCAGAACGCGAGCCAGGGGACACAGCACGTTGTCGGCCACTTTGCCAACTCCACATTTGAACAGCAACTGAAGAGGAGACTCGGCCGAGGCGAATGTTGATCTCGACATCCGCGCGGTCAGCAAGGGCGATCGCCGCCGGTGGGCTCGAGCATTTCCGTTTTTGCTGTAGCTGCCGTCGCCAGACGGTGGACCACGCTCTGGCGAACGCAGCTACAACCGAGCCAGGGGACACAGCACATTGTTGTGCCACTTTGCCAACTCCACATTTGAACAGCGACTGAAAAGGAGACTCGGACGAGGCAGAGGTTGATCTCGACGACCGCGCGGTCAGCACGGGCGATCGCCGCCGGTGGTCTCGAGCATTTCCGTTTTTGCTGTAACTGCCGTCGCCAGGCGGTGGACCACGCTCTGGAGAACGCAGCTATAACCAAGCCAGGGGACACAGCACATTGTTGGGCCCGTGGCAACTCCACATTTGAACAGCGACTGAAAAGGAGACTCGGACAAGGCAGAGGTTGATCTCGACAACCGCGCGGTCAGCAAGGGTGATCGCCGCCGTTGGGCTCGAGCATTTCAGTTTTTGCTGTAGCTGCCGTCGCCAGACGGTGGACCACGCTCTGGCGAACGCAGCTACGGTATGAATCCCACGTCAGTTGTCAAAATGCTCTAGAAACGAAAAGAACGCTCGTGGTTTCGCGAAACTCAGTACCCAGGTTACACGCTCATCGCGTTGGGTGTCGGCGGACGTATCACCGCATGCGGGCCGGCGGATCTCCCCGCAGGACCAAATCCGGGACGAATCGACAGACTCGAGCCCGTTCCGGTCGCTAGTTTACGCCGCTCCTACTAGCACGACATGCAGGCCGCGGCCCTGGTCACACAACTCAGCAGCCATCAGGTTTGTATGCACTGTCTCCGACGTCACTGTCTCCGACGTCACTGTCTCCGACGTCACTGTCTCCGACGTCGCCGTTGGTGTCCCACAAGTATCCCGCAGGGATTGCGGACAATAGCCGCAGGTAAGCGCAGCGCCACCTGCGGTCATCAGTCCAAGCGAATCTCGTCGACCCCGAAGGGTGTCGTAGAATCCGGGGTGATGGATCTGCGAGCACCTGCGGGGGCGGTGTTTTCCGTTCGACCTATTTCCGGCGGTTTTCGCTGCGCTCGACCGCCGGCTAATGTCTGATCACGCCTCCGCGTAAATGCATTGCGCATTCCCACCTCGCTTAATCGGATCGTTTTTACCGCGGCATGGCTGGCTTCCTCGATAAAGCAGTGAGGAAAAGTCATCGCAGCCGGCCTTTCCCCGTAAAACTGCAATCGTCATTTTTTCTTCACCGCGAGGGCGTTCGCTTAACTGTTCGACGCGTCAATTGCATTGACGATTCGTGCGAGCGTTTTCGAATCACATCTCGCCAGGGCAAGAAACACATCAGGCTGCTCTAACACTCGATTCGTGATCGAATTCGGAATCCGCTTTGCCAGCAGCATTAGCTCGTCTTCGTCGGCCTCCAGCACATCGGCCAGCCGGTGGATCAACGCGGCAGACGGGTATTCGCCAAAGTCCATCTTCCCGCATTCGACTTTGCTCAAATACGAGAAGCCAACATCGACCAACGGTGCTAGATCACGCAGCGAATGACCTTTCGCTTGGCGCAGCTCGCGGATTCGTTTTCCAAATGTGTTCATGATTCCTGCCAGCTTGTTAGCTGCCCCCCCAGATTATACGATCTGTAGCAGTGATTAGGCAACGCCCGCTGTACGATCTCATGGCATCCGCCGCGACGACTTAGATCCATTAAAGATTTCACATGACTGCATCGGACGCACAAAAATTCCTGAAAGACCTCGACAAGAAACTTTGGACGGCAGCGGACAAGTTGCGGGCCAATCTCGATGCGGCGGTTTATAAACACGCGGTGCTGGGACTGATTTTCTTAAAGTACGTCTCCGACTCGTTTGAGCTACGGCAGCAGGAGATCGAATCACAGCTCCGCGATCCCGAGCACGACTACTACCTCGATCCGGCCGACCATGACGATGCCGAATACGAGTCAATGCTCGCGGACGAACTCGAAGTTCGCGACTACTACCTGGAAGAAAACGTGTTCTGGGTTCCGGCTCTGGCTCGTTGGAAAACCATTCAACAGAGTGCTCCGCTCGCTGCCGGAACCGAAATCACTGTCAAGAACGGGGCGAGCAAGCAGTACAAGATCACTTCGATCGGCAAGTTGATCGACGATGCGTTAGGTGAAATCGAAAAGGAAAACCCGAAACTCAAGAGCGTTCTGAACAAGAACTACACCCAGCTTCAGCTTCCTCAGCCAAGCTTGATCGGCCTGATCAATCTGATCGCTGAAATCCCGTTCCAGCACGAAGACCTCGACGCCAAGGACATCCTTGGCCACGTCTACGAATACTTCCTCGGCCAGTTTGCTCTCGCCGAAGGGAAAAAGGGCGGTCAGTACTACACGCCCAAGTCGATCGTCAACCTGGTCGTGGAAATGCTCGAACCGTTCAAGGGGCGAGTCTATGACCCGGCCATGGGCAGCGGCGGCTTCTTTGTTTCCAGCGAAAAGTTCATTGAAGAGCACGGAGGCAAGATCGGTGACGTGTCGGTCTATGGACAGGAATCAAATCCGACCACGTGGCGACTGGCCGCGATGAACATGGCGATTCGCGGGATCGATTTTAATTTTGGCAAGGAACCTGCCAACACGTTTACTCACGACCTGCATCCGGACCTGCGAGCGGATTACGTGATGGCCAACCCGCCATTCAACATGAAAGAATGGTGGGACGGAAAACTCGAAGGCGATCCGCGTTGGGAACACGGCGACCCACCCCAGGGCAACGCCAACTTTGGCTGGCTGCAGCACATGCTGTATCACCTTGCCCCCAAAGGCTCGATGGCGCTGTTGTTGGCCAATGGCTCGATGAGTAGTAACACCAAGGGAGAAGGCGAGATTCGCGAAACGATTGTCAAAGCGGACCTCGTCGAATGCATGGTCGCCTTGCCCGGCCAGCTCTTTACCAATACACAAATCCCGGCCTGCATCTGGTTCCTGACCAAAACGAAGCAGAAGCGAGGCCGAGGGAAAAACGCCTACCGCGACCGAGTCGGCGAAGTGCTGTTCATCGACGCCCGCAAGCTGGGCTACATGGTAGACCGAGTCCTACGGGCTTTCACCGACGAAGACACCGAAAGGATTGTCAGCACCTTTCATACGTGGAAGCGTGATAGAGACAACTACCAAGATGTGGCCGGCTTCTGCAAAAGCGCAACCTTGGATGAGATCGCCGAACATGGCCACGTGCTGACGCCGGGTCGCTACGTCGGAGCCGAAGAGGTGGAAGACGACGGCATCCCCTTCGCGGACAAGATGGGCAAGCTTACCGCTGAACTTGCTGATCAATTCGCGGAGTCTGTCAAACTCCAAAAGGCGATTCGTAAAAACATGAAGGCTCTCGGCTTCGAGCTTCCTGCCGGGGGACAGAAATGACCGAAAACCTGCCGTCCCCAGCAGAGGGGCAATTCCTTTTCTACGATACCGAAGACGGGAAAACCCGGGTTCAAGTTCTGCTGGACGGTATGACATGCTGGATGCCTCAGAGCCACATTGCCGTGCTCTTTGAGACTACCCCGCAGAATGTCACCCAGCACATTAAGAACATCTATGCCGAGGGAGAGCTGGACGAATCCGCAACTTGTAAGAATTACTTACAAGTTCAAAAAGAGGGAAATCGCGAGGTAAAACGCAATCTGCTGATCTTCAACCTGGAGGTTGTTATTGCTATCGGATACCGCGTCCGAAGCTCACGAGGTACGCAATTTCGCCGCTGGGCCACCTCCACGCTCAATGAGTTCCTCGTCAAAGGGTTCGTGCTTGACGACCAGCGTTTGAAAGCTGCCAAATCAACCTTCGGCAAAGACTACTTTGACGAACTCCTCGAACGCATTCGCGACATTCGCGCGTCCGAGCGACGGTTCTATCAAAAGATCACCGACATCTACGCGACTGCGTCTGACTACAACAAGGACGCCGAAGTCTCGCGGGAGTTTTTTGCGACGGTTCAGAACAAACTGGAATGGGCCATCACCGGAATGACCGCAGCAGAGCTCATTAAGGATCGTGCCGATGCAACTCAGCCCAACATGGGTTTGCAAACGTGGAAGAACTCACCTTCGGGAAAAATCCGTAAAACGGATATTACCGTCGCAAAAAACTACCTATTCCAAGAAGAACTGAGTGACCTGAATCGTATCGTCACGATGTACCTCGACTACGCAGAAGACCAAGCCAAGCGTCAGCAACCGATGACGATGGCACAGTGGGCATCCAAGCTGGATGCCTTCCTTGCTTTTAACGATCGCTCCGTATTAAAGAACGCAGGAAAAGTCGAAAAGAAGGTCGCGGATGCATTGGCAATCGAGCAGTACGAGCAATACAAGACCGAGCAACGACGAATCGAAGCAACGGAACCGACCAGCGACTTCGATCGCTTCGTTGACGATATCGGCAAGTTAAATCCTCCAGAGGGCGAGGAGGGCAGCGATGCTTAGCCGAAAAGATGGAGGGCTTGACCCGCGAGTTAGCCACTCAATTTCACGAGTCCGAAAAACTGCAGTCAGCGATCCGCGACAACATGCAAAAGCTGGGCTTTGCCTTGCCGAAGGTGGTGGAATGAGTCGCATATTGCGAAGCCAAGCTACTGACGCTTCAGATCGTTCGGAGAAAGCAGATGTCTAATCCGACGGTCGGCGAAAGTCCGGATCATTGGGAGTTTACAACTCTTGGCGAAGTCTGCGATCGCGGAGGCGGGAGTATTCAGACCGGACCTTTTGGAAGTCAATTGCACGCATCGGACTATGTCGATGAGGGCATTCCATCCATCATGCCGGTCAACATCGGCGACAACCGCTTGATCGAAACGGACATCAAGCGGATCACCGAGGAAGACGCGGAACGCCTTAGTAAACACCTTGTTGTGCCCGGTGACATAATCTACAGCCGCCGTGGAGATGTCGAACGCCGTGCACTTGTTCGCGAAGAACAACGTGGCTGGTTCTGTGGAACGGGCTGCATCAAAGTCCGACTTGGCGAAGGTGTAGTCGATCCCGCGTTCGCGTCGTTCTATCTAGACCACCCGAACGTGCGTCAATGGATTGTGCAGCACGCGGTTGGCGCAACGATGCCAAATTTGAATACCAGCATCATGAAGGCGATCCCGTTTGTACTGCCGCCTCCAGAAGAACAGCGAGCTATCGCGTCGATCCTTGGATCATTGGACGACAAGATCGAGTTGAACCGTCGGATGAATGCGACGCTGGAGTCTCTTGCGCGGGCGATCTTCAAGAGTTGGTTCGTCGATTTCGACCCGGTCAAAATCAACGCGGGCCAGATGCCTGCGGATGGACACGACCCAACGATTCTCAACCTTTTCCCCTCCACCTTCCAAGACTCAGGCATTCCTGAAGGTTGGGTATCCACCACATTGGGAGACGAAGTCGACTTTCAAACAGGAAACGCGTTCAAAAGCAAATCGTTTACAAACGAACCACCCGGAACACGATTGGCAAGAGGAATGAACGTCAAAGAGGGTGTCTTCTTTTGGGGTAACCAAACGCGTTATTGGCCCGAAGTGACCGACGACATCGAACCCTATTTGCTTCGTGCTGGCGATGTGTTGATCGGCATGGATGGTTCAAAGGTAGGCAAAAACTGGGTTCGGGTTCGTGAAGTCGACCTCCCGTGTTTGCTGGTGCAGCGAGTCGCCCGATTGCGAGCCGCCGATTCAGTTGGTGAGAACTTCCTGTGGATACTCTGCGGTAGTGAGACGTTTCGCCGATACGTCGACTCGGTGAAGACAGGTACTTCGATTCCACACATTAGCGGCGGACAGATCAAGAGTCTCTCCTTTGTGCGACCGCCCAAGGGAGATGATCGTGTTTTCCATGAGTTCGAGAACATCGTGAGTGCTTTCGCAAATCAACACGACAAGAATGCAAGTGAGTCAGTGTCGCTAAGTCTGCTTCGCGACACCCTCCTTCCCCGCCTTCTCTCCGGCGAACGCCCCGTTCCAGATTCTCTCCTACCGATTGAGCAGGTGGTCTAATGGCGACGAAAGGTATTCCAACGGCAAAGCTGAATGTGCTCTTGCTCAAGGCGAAATGCAAATCGTTCAAAGATGCGTTACGCGACGGTCACACTTTGGCGGAAACGAAACTTAAGAGCACCATTGGAGTTGCTTCCACGCTATACACGAAAACGCCGCATCAGAACCCACCAAGTTGGGCGAAGTTCCTTAGGCCAATAGCTAAAGGCGAACTAAGGCTGGGCAATGCTTCGAGTTCTGCGATTCTCTTTGTTAAATCTGCTGGGCGAATCTTTGCGTTTTGTTTCGGCCAAGGAAGAAGTGAGTTGAAAAACGATATTGCAGAGCCTGCATTTGGTTTGAAAGTGGCATTGAACACCGTCGATGCCGCCAAGCTTCGCAGTGCAGACGCTCGGACGTTAGAACACGGGGTCACGACTCGACGTCTTCAAACAAGTCGAAACGCCGACCAAACTGCTTTCGGTTTTGACGTATCTCGCGAACTGTTGCGTCAGATTGCTGGACAGCCAGATGACCCTACGATCGGCACGAAGGTTGTTGGGACTGACGCACTGACGCTTCACGCCCGCATCACGGCGGGTGGGCTTGGGAAAAAATGCGAGCAGCTATTAAAGGCCTATCAGTCGAAGAAATACAAAGACCAATTTGAATGGGTAGATCATCTCACTGCAGTCAACGACCGGGGGATTCGAGAAAAACTCGATGAAAAGTTGGTAAAAGAATTTACCAATGGCGATCGCGAGAACATGCATCTCGCTGCAACTTCGATTGTTGATTGGGAAGCGGTGGAGAGCTTCAAGTTGGGCGGGGCAGGCAGGACTGAGTTTGTCGATCTTGACCTTGAAACGTATGTTTCGCAAATCAAGAAGCTTGATGAAATCTCACTTCAACGGCTAAAGAACTACCAAGTAAAAGCCAAGTTTGCGGGCGGCACCTCCCATCAACGTCAGTCAAATATTTACTCGTCACTTGTGTGGGAGACCAGGCATGCGGGCAAAATGTATGCGTTGGTCGATGGAAGCTGGTACGCCATTGACAGCAACTACGCAGAAACCGTCGCCAAATTCATCCAAGCGATACCGATACCCGACCCAGATCATCTTCCTAATACGACTCTCGGGGAGGTTGAAGGTGACTACAACGAGCGCGCGGCAGAAGAAAGTGACGAATTATTTATGCTCGATAAGCTCTTGGTAAGACCTGAAGGTGCATCAACCTCCATTGAGTTTTGCGATTTATTTTCAAAAGCAAAGCAACTGATCCATGTAAAGCGGAAGACACGTTCAGCGACATTGAGCCACTTGTTCGCTCAGGGGGTTGTGTCAGCAGAGCTTTTTCTTCAGGACCCTGAGGTGCGAAATCAAGTCAAGGATCACATCCGGGATCACGCACCCAATGGTGGATTTTTGGGGCACATTCCTAACGGGCGGCCAAACGCAGGTGACTACGAAGTCGTATACGGCATCGCAGCAAAGCCCAACAATAAATGGCCTCTTTCGTTGCCGTTTTTTAGCCAAGTCAACCTGATGACCGCCTGCAAGCGTTTGGACGCACTTGGCTTTCGATATTCCTTGGTCCTGATTGAAGCGAGTTGAATTCGCAGTGATTACCGAAGACCAACTTGAACAACTTTCCCTCGACTGGTTCCGCGAGGCGGGCTGGGACTACACCAACGGCGTGGACATCTCGCCCGACGGAGACGATCCAGAGCGGGATGACTACCGAGTTGTCGTCTTGAAAGATCGCTTGGCCGAGGCGGTGGCTCGACTGAATCCTGACCTTCCGCGATCGGCCGTCGATGATGTCGTTCACGTCGTCGCGAACCCCGATCATCCCAGCTTGGAACAAAACAACCGAGCACTGCACAGGCTCTACACGAACGGCGTCAAAGTCGAATACAGCACCAGTGACTCCGACGAGGGCGATGGCAAGGAAACGATCTTCGCTCAGATCATCGACTTCCAAAACCCGGACAACAACGACTTGCTGGTCGTCAACCAGTTCAACGTCGCGGGAACCAAACAGGCTCGCAGGCCCGATGTCGTGGTCTTTGTCAATGGGTTGCCGCTGGCGGTCGTCGAGCTGAAGAACCCGGCGGATGAATCGGCCGATGTGTGGAAGGCTTACTCGCAACTGCAAACTTACAAAGACGAAATCTCCGATCTGCTGGCCTACAACGTGGCTCTCGTCATCAGCGATGGGATCACGGCGCGAGTCGGTTCGCTGACGGCCAACCAAGAACGGTTCATGCCATGGAACACGATCAAGAACGAAGACCATCGGCCGCTGCTGGAATACCAGTTGGAGAAAGTCGTTCGCGGCTTCTTCGATCCTGAGCTCTTTCTGGATTACATGCGGTCCTTCGTCCTGTTTGAAGACGATGGCGACTCGCTGATCAAAAAGATCGCCGGTTACCATCAGTTCCACGGTGTCCGCGAAGCGGTTCGCGCAACGGTGGTCGCGTCTGCGGATCCAGATGATGATCAGGTTCGAGAAAAGTTGGGTGCCTATCAAGTAGGAAGTCGTAACCAGGTGCCAACCGCGGCTAACGCCGAGCGGCTAATGAATGAACTGCAACCCGGCTCGCGAAAGGCGGGCGTGTTCTGGCACACGCAGGGCAGCGGCAAAAGCATTTCCATGTGCTGCTACGCGGGCAAGCTGCTGCAGCAACCAGCGATGAAGAACCCAACGCTGGTCGTGGTCACCGACCGCAACGAGCTGGATGGCCAACTGTACCAACAGTTCTGCATGGCCAAGGACCTTTTAAAACAAACGCCGGAACAAGCCAACAACCGCGAAGAACTCCGCGAGATGCTGGCCTCTCGTGAATCCGGCGGCGTTATCTTTACAACGGTGCAAAAGTTCTCGCTGCTTGACAACGAGAACGACCACCCGGCGCTCTGTGATCGCAGCAACGTCGTGGTGATCTCCGATGAAGCTCATCGTAGCCAGTACGGAACGAAGGCTCGACTGAAGCAGATTAAGGATAAAGAAACAGGCGAAGTGGTCGATGCGAAGTACGTGTTTGGCTTCGCCAAACACATGCGAGACGCACTGCCCAATGCGTCCTTCATTGGCTTCACCGGCACGCCAATCGACAAGGAAGACAAAGACACTCGTGGGGTGTTCGGCGATTACGTCAGCATCTACGACATTCAGGACGCGGTCGACGACGGAGCTACGGTTCCGATCTACTACGAGAGTCGATTGGTCAAAATCGACATCAACCGGGCTCAAATCGACGAACTGAACAAAGACGTCGATGAGGTCATCGAAGACGAAGAGGATGTGGCCTCGCGAGAACGAGTGAAAAGTCGATGGACTCAGTTGCGTGAGCTGGTGGGGGCCGGCCCGCGACTTGCTGAGGTTGCCGCCGATGTCGTGGAACATTTCGAGAAACGCAATGCGTCGGTCGAAGGTAAGGCGATGTTCGTTGGAATGAGCCGCCAGATCTGCGTCAGTCTCTTTGATGAAATCATCAAGCTTCGTCCCCAGTGGGCCGGTACAAAGATCACCAACGACAAGGGCAAAGCGGTCGGTTACAACCACGACGACGGCGCGATCCGAATCATCATGACCGGATCAGCCACGGACAAAGCTGAACTCCAGCAGCACGTCTACACCAAACGGGAAAAGAAGCGACTTGAAAAACGGTTTAAAGATCCGAATGACCCTCTGAAGATTGTGATTGTCCGCGACATGTGGCTCACCGGCTTCGATGCTCCTTGCTGCCACACGATGTACGTTGACAAACCAATGTCGGGTCACAACCTGATGCAAGCGATCGCTCGCGTGAATCGCGTCTTCAAGGACAAACCGGGCGGTGTGGTCGTGGACTATATCGGCATCGGTTCCGAGCTCAAAGCGGCGTTGAAAACTTACACGGATGCCAAGGGCAAAGGTCAACCTACGCTCAGAGCCGAGGAAGCGCTGAGTGTACTCCAGGAGAAAATGGATGCGGTTCGCGGATTGTTCCACGGGTTCGATTACTCGGACTATTGCGACAACGCCCTCCAACTGTTGCCGCCAGCCGCAAACCACATTCTTGGATTAGAAGAGCAGAACGGGAAGACAGGCAAACAGAGATTTTTGGACATCATGGCGTCGGTCAGCAAGTCGTACTCGCTGTGTAGCACGCTCGATGAAGCCGCCCAATACCACCGAGAAATCGCCTTTCTGTCTGCAGTTCGAGCGGCAATCGTCAAGAACACGACTGTCGATCAGAAGCTGGTTCAGGATCAGAAGAACTCGGCGATGAAGCAGATTCTCGACAACGCCGTTGTCTCGGAGGGGGTGGTTGATGTTTTTTCACTCGCCAACCTGGACAAACCCAACATTGGCCTGCTTTCGGACGAGTTTCTCGAAGACGTCCACAACATGCCGCTAAAGAACTTAGCAGTCGAACTATTGGAAAAGCTACTGCGGGATGAAATTCGGGGGCGTTCTTCTCGCAACGTGGTTCAGGAGAAAGCGTACACCGATCGACTGATCGCCACGCTTCGCAAGTACCACAACCGCAGCATCGAAACGGCGCAAGTGATCGAAGAATTGATCACGATGGCAAAGGACTTCAAAGATCGACTCAAACGCGATGAAGTCCTTGGCTTAAACGGAGACGAGATTGCGTTCTATGACGCTTTATCGAATAACGAGAGCGCTGTGCGTGAATTGGGCGATGCCACTCTCAAGAAGATTGCAGTTGAAATCACCGAGAAACTACGTGCCAGTACGTCAGTTGATTGGCAAGTGCGCGAGAGCGTCCGAGCCAAGTTGCGAAACCTCGTCCGTCGACTTCTGCGGAAATACAAATACCCACCTGATCAGGCGATCGAAGCAATCGAACTGGTCATGAAGCAAGCGGAAGCACTCGCGGTGGATTGGACGAACGAGCAATAGTGCATTCTCATCTTTGATGTAGCTACCGTCGCCAGACGGTGGACCACGTTCTGGCGAACGTAGCTACTTTTTTTTGCCGGGGACACGCTAAAATTGTTCTAGCGTGTCTTTACTCTGCAGCGTTGCGAAGGACGTGAAGAGCCGTGAAAGCAACGCGGCGCAAGTGGTAAGTTTCCTACCCACAAGATGGAATTTGAATGACAAGACTTCACTCGGCAATAATGACGCCGCCATATTCGGTGACTGCCCAAGGAGGCGTTCGGCAGCCGCCGTGCCTGGAACTTGCGGTTTCTGATTGCAACCTCAAGCCATCAAACTCAGCGTTCGCCAGTTGAAATGGGTGTTTTCGCCAGATCGGATGGTGTTTCGCCTGACATACTGATTCAGCCGTTTGGTTGAGACACCGTACAGCTTTGCAAGCTCGGTGTCGTTAAAGACCCGCTCGGCTCGTATTCCGAAAATCAAGGACTCGATGCCAAGCAGTTCGTGGTTGTTCCAAAATTGGGATGAGTTGAGTTGCGATCCCATGATTGTGGACTAAGCAAGGTCGTATCCGACCCTGACGGGTCGTCGCTGATCGCTCGGAACGTCACATTAAGTCGGGAGGGATTTTCCGCAACTAAAACGCAAAGATCGCGGAGCGATCAGCGACATTGATGCTAAACTTTCGTGCTTGGAGCTTCTTTCAAGAAGCAGCTTTCGATGCGAATGGCCGGCGAGTCAATTCGGATTTATCTCGTCGATGACGAGGAGAGGTGATGAGTCGTTTGCGTTTGAACCCCTGTGTCGATTCGGATGATTTGGCTCGCCAGCATCGACGTGTGCTTGGGATACGTTCCGAACTTGCCGAGTCGCTGGGATGCTCGGCGCTCCAAGCGATCGAGAGGGGCCAATACCTGACCGATCATGGGTGGGTCGATTGGTCGGCGGAAATCAAGGCAGCCGAAGCGGCCAAAATCTCCATTCCGCCTGATGCTCTTCTGCCGAACATTGCACGGCGATCACAGGGTGACGCGAATGTCGAGACGCGGGTGAGCGTCGCCAACGAAACGACGCTGGCCGCCGCTCACGCGCTGGTCGCCGATGGGCATCGTCCGTTGGCGCTCAACTTTGCCAATGGCGTTGAGCCTGGCGGTGGATTTTTGCGGGGCGCGACCGCACAAGAGGAAACGCTTTGCCGATCCAGTGCGTTGTACGCCACGCTGGTGGGCGATCCGATGTACAACTTCCACCACGCCAACGATCCGGCCGCTTCGAGCGACTGGGCGATCCTCTCGCCGGACGTGCCGGTATTCCGTGACGATGCAGGCATGGAATGCGAAAAACCGTGGCCGCTTAGCTTTCTGACGTGTGCGGCACCGTACGCGCCGGCGATCGGGCGTACGGATTCAGAGAAGATGCTTCGCGGTCGGATTCATCGTGTGCTTGCGATCGCCCGAGCCTATCAATACGAATCGCTAGTCTTGGGGGCTTGGGGATGTGGCGTGTTCGCCAACGACCCGCTGCAAACGGCAACGGATTTTCGCGAAGCACTCGAGCGGGAATTCGCTGGAGCGTTCGAACGTGTGGTGTTCGCGATCACAGATTGGTCGGACCAGCGAAGGTATCTGCGCCCGTTCTGCGAAGTCTTTTCAGATGCGTAAGGTGCTGAGTAAGGCAACGGCTTGCGGGGGTTTGGATCGGCAGGAATGACGCTGCCGCTTGAGGCCTGTGATGGGGGGCTCGTAGCTGTCGTGGGGTAATGGCGAAGCCTTGCGGCAGTCCTGTGGTTAGCGGCGGGAACCGGACGCTGACGTGATGCGGAGTGATCAAATCAATATGCCGCTGAATACTCTGCTCCAGCCAAGCAACAGGGAGCTTTAGCACACTCCACTACGTTTGAGCATTTTTAGTTTTGGTGTGGGTGGTGTCGCCCGAGGGTGGCCCGCGTTCTTGCGAACGCAGGTACAGTTTGAATGTCATGTCATTTTTGGAAATGCGATAACGCGATGCCGACGGATGAAATGAATATGCCGCTGAATATTCGTTCCCAGTCGAGCAACAGGGAGCTTTAGCAAGCTCCACTACGTTTGAGCATTTTTAGTTTTGATGTAGGTGGTGTCGCGCGAGGGTGGCCCGCGTTCTTGCGAACGCAGGTAGAGTTTGAATGTCATGTCATTTTTGGAAATGCGATAACGCGATGCCGACGGATGAAATGAATATGCCGATGAATATTCGTTCCCAGTCGAGAATCAGGGAGCTTTAGCAAGCTCCACTACGTTTGAGCATTTTTAGTTTTGGTGTGGGTGGTGTCGCCCGATGGGGGACCGCGTTCTTGCGAACGCAGCTACGTTTTGAATGCCATGTCATTTTTGGAAATGCTCTAACGCGATGCCGGCGGATGAAATGAATATGCCGCTGAATACTCTGCTCCAGTCGAGCAACAGGGAGCTTTAGCAAGCTCCACTACGTTTGAGCATTGTTAGTTTTGATGTAGGTGGTGTCGCTTGACGGTGGGCCGCGTTCTTGCGAACGCGGGTACAGTTTGAATGCCATGTCATTTTTGGAAATGCTCTAACGTGATGCCGACGGATGAAATGAATATGCCGATGAATACTCTGCTCCAGTCGAGCAACAGGGAGCTTTAGCAAGCTCCACTACGTTTGAGTATTTCATATTTTGGTGTGGGTGGTGTCGGGCGACGGTGGACCGCGTTCTTGCGAACGCAGCTACGTTTTGAATGCCACGTCATTTTTGAATATGCTCTGTCGTCGGTCTCAGCATCACTTTGTCCGATTTCTTTGCTTGGCTGCTGTTCTTGTGGTCATAATGCGCAGACTGATCAAGGGCACACAAATTGGGTTTGCGGGAGATGTTTGATGGTAACGACAAGCATTGTGTTGGCGAAACGCCGTCGCAGCGGGCTGCAGGCAATTTGCTTAACCGCGATCTGTGCTGCGCTGGTTTGCGGAATCCCAGGGACTGCCGCAGAGACGACCGGTTCAGAAACGACGGCTCACGAGGATGCTCCGCAGTTAACGATCGAGCAAAAACGAGCGGAACGTCGCGAGTTCCTGGAGCAAACACTGATTACGGCCAAACCGAGCAGTTGGATATTTAAGCTCGATGCCCCGCCCCGGATCGTGTGGCGAGATTTGCAGACGATCCAGCGATTGGGCGGCCCCACGGAGATCCATGTCCGCTGGTTCGATGCCGAGCTAAATGAGTTTCCCCGCCCCCAGCGATCGGGACGTTGGATTGCTTGGATCGAAGGGATCGCACCGAACGGAACTCCGCTGCGGCGGGCGTTCACCTTCTATGCGATGCCCGATCCGTTGCCCCAATTAGACTTGCCCGATCTGACGGTCGCGTTGCCGTATTTCCCTGGCCCCCGAGCGCCCGCCGTCCTTAGGGAGCACCAGCAGGAATTGGTCCAGCTTGCCAAACAGACGCTTGCCACGTCGATCATGGACAGCGAAGCAGGTGCCATTTTGGTTGCCGGATTGGCCGAGCGTGAACCGCTGGGGCGACCGGCCCGCTTTGTCGAATCCTTGGCGGTGCTCAGTGACGACTATCATCTGAGCCTAAAGCTCAAGCTGCAAAATCGGCGGCCTCGTCCCATCCAACCTCCGCGTCTTCGCGAGACACCGGCGACGTCATTGCACGCAGGACCTTTAGCCGAAGCCGGCATGCGGCCCGATGCCAAAACCAGGATTGACGAAATTTGCCAGGCATGGGCGGAGGATACCGGCGAGCCGTTCGTGACGCTGGTCGCACGCAATGGCGTGATCGTGACTCATCAAGCCTACGGCAGCGATTCAAATGGCGATCCGATTTCGCTGGACTACCGATGCTGGGTCGCTTCGATTACCAAGACGGTGACCGCCCTGCTCTTCAGCTTGTTCCTCGATCAAGGCTTGATCGACATGGATGATCCGCTCTCGGAGGTGTTTGTGGACTATCCCAAAGACGATCGACACGTCCCGACGTTTCGCCAATGTTTCAATCACACCAGCGGCTTGTCAGGGCATAGTGAGCACGGCGGCATGCGTGATCCTCACCTGGAAAATCGCGTGCTCAATGCGATCGATGTGAATCAGCCGAACGTTCGATATCGTTATTGTGGTTTAGGCTATGAGCTTGCCGCGAAAGCGATGGAACTCGTCGCCGGCAAGAGTGCGGTGCGGGTTTATCAGGACCATCTGTTCACTCCGCTCGGCTTTGACGATGTTCCGATCGGTAACGCCAGTTCCGATGGGGAGTTTACGGCCCTGGAACTCGCTGTCTTGGGGCAATGGATTGCCAATCGGGGCAGCTATGGTGAGCTGCAATTCATCGCACCGGCGACGTTCGACCGTCTGCTGCCGCAACCCCTGATTGTCGCGGACCATGGCTATGTCATGGATGAAGGCATCGGGCTGCATTGGGTTCGACATAAAAAAACGGGAGCGGCCGCCGGCGCAGCACCCGAAGACGAATTGTTGTTTAGCCCCCGTACACTCGGGCATGGCGCGTTCTCAGGGTGCATCTTCGTGATTGATCCAGAACAGCAATTGGTGATCACGCAAGTTCGCAAGCAAAGTGGTGCGCGGCACGCTGCGTGGTCGGCTCGCTTTTTCCAGACGATCGCTGAACAAATTGAAACCACGCCAACGGCGGTGGACCGACGCTCGTCGGGAGACGAGATATCGCCGAGCGGCGTTCACGCCGAATAAGCCTATGCCGGAAATTGGGATCAGCCCCGACAAGATGTGATATCTACTTAGGTGGATGCCAGATCAGGCGTACCTCTGACGAGGAGTTTCCCGGCATTTCTCCAAAATCATGTCGATCTCGTCGAACCAAAGGTCCAACCCAGTGCTCTCAAGTTCCTGTCGATAATGCTCGATCACGGTTTGCATCTGGTTTGGCTCGTTTTCGCTCGTATTACTCCTCATCATGTTGGTTCGTAATGTCTTGGAAATGGTTCAGTCGTTCCGTATGCCGGCGGCATTGGTCAACGCCGCTTCCCATTTCTGCGGAGCGGCTTCTTTCAACCCGCGATAAAACTCGAAGGCCTCCTGCAAATTCGACAGCACACCGCGGCAGTCGATGATGTAGCCGAAGTCCTTGCCTTCACACAAACGATTCACGCAGGCAATCGCTTGCAGCAACGTGTGATCCTTCAACGGCCGAGTCAGATATCGAATGCGAACTCGCGAACCTTCTGCGCAGCCATGTTCCGCTGATCCGCGGTCGAGCGGTTTGAATACCACGTCCTGTTTCAAGCTGCTTTAATGTCGCTTGTACGTACCCGGCGGCGAGAATTCTTCGTCGGCTTTAGCCGCGGGCAAAGTCGCGTACCGTATCCGCCCGCGAATCACGCCAATCCACGAGAATGACGGTGCGATGATGCGCGGTCGGGGCTAGTGTTCTAATTTTGATGTGGTTTGTGTCGCCAGACGAAGGTCCGCGTTCTTGCGAACGCAGCGACGACTGGGATCTCTCGCTGAATGACCCGGGTTGCGGAAGCCTCGATGGGAATGATCGGGGGCAATGTGCTGATCATGCGTAAGTGATATAGTTGACCCTTCTGAAGTTTTCAACTATCCGCCGAGGGCGAATCGTCCCTACCGGCAGACACGAAACGGAAGTTCAACGGCAAATGCGAGACAAGGTCCGGTTCGATATTCAATTACTCCTTCCCGGACTCCCCGACGAGCATGATGCGTGCGCTGACCGATTGAGCGAATTGATCGTTGCCAATCAAGGAATCGAAAAGGCTCATGTTCGCGATGGTGAGTTTTGCATCCACTTTGATACGAGCAAAATCTCTTTCGACAAAGTCCGCTCACTGGTGACCACGGCAGGTGCGGAACTGGGATCACGTTATGGTCACCTGCTGCTAAAGTCCTCACCGATGTACGCGCGTCACGCGCGAACGATTCGCGGACGCATGGCAGCGATCCGGGGTGTTGTCGACGTGGGTGTCGCGGTTGACGGAATCATTCGGATTGAATTTGACAAACGCATAGCCGATGAGTCGGCCGTACTGTTCGCAATCTCCGGCTTGGGAATCGCTGTCGAGCGGCTACCAGCCAAGCATGTGCCCGCGGCGGTGGAGGAAGAACCGAAATCGGTCCAGGCCGAGGCGGAGAAACATGATCACAAGCATGGTGGAGTCTTCGGGGCCAATACGGAATTGATCTTTGCCATTCTCTGTGGCGTTCTTTTGCTGGTCGGTTGGATCCTCAGCATCACGACGGATTTGTCGCCTGGTGTCTTGCTTCCCATCTATTTAGCGTCTTATTTCTTTGGCGGCTACTATACCGTCATCGAGTCGATTCAAAAGTTGCGCATCAAACAACTGGAAATTGATTTCCTGATGCTGTTCGCCGCGGTCGGAGCGGCGGTACTCGGAAACTGGGCCGAAGGCGCCCTGTTGCTGTTTCTGTTCAGTCTCAGCCATTCGCTCGAACACTACGCGATGGGGCGTGCGCGGCGAGCGATCGAAGCCCTTTCTGAATTGGTACCCGAGACCGCCATCGTTCGGCGCAATGGAACCACGCAAAGTGTCCACGTTGACGATTTGATTGTGGGTGACGTTGTGATCGTCAAACCGAACGAACGAATTGCGGTGGATGGTTTTGTCATCAAAGGGGAGAGCAGCGTTGACCAGTCTCCCATTACCGGTGAGAGCGTTCCGGTCGATAAACGTGCGGTCGATGACGTCGATGCGGCGGTAGAAGCGATACGCAAACTTCCCGCGGAACATCGAGTTTTTGCGGGCACGATCAATCAAAGTGGTGCCCTTGAGGTGCAAGTCACTCGCCCGGCAACCGAGTCGATGCTGGCGCGAGTCGTCACGATGGTCCACGAAGCGGAAACGCAACAGTCCAAGACGCAACGGTTTGCAGAAAACTTTGAACGAGTCTTCGTGCCGATCGTGCTGGCCAGCGTTGTCGCACTGCTGTTTGCTTGGGTTGTCGTGAACGAACCGTTTTCCGCGTCGTTCTATCGCGCCATGGCGGTGTTGGTGGCGGCCAGCCCCTGTGCGCTGGCCATCTCGACACCGAGCGCCGTGCTCAGTGGTGTCGCCAGAGCCGCTCGGGGCGGAGTCCTGATCAAAGGCGGGGCACCGCTAGAAGACCTGGGCCGTGTCGTTGCAATCGCGTTCGACAAGACAGGAACGCTAACGCAGGGCCGTCCACGGCTGACCGACATCGTGCCGACCGAGAATTCGACCCGAGCGGAGCTGTTGGAAACGGCCATCGCAGCGGAAAGTCTCAGCGATCATCCGCTGGCCGCCGCGATTGTTCGCGACGGGAAAGAGGCATTGGGATTGGCATCGGGGCAAGACCTACCTCATGCTGAAAATCTACAGAGCATCACCGGTCGTGGACTTTCCGCCGACATCGATGGTCAAAAAGTCTACATCGGCAAACGCCATTTGTTTACCGAAGTTGCCGGTGCACCCCTTCCTTCTTCGATTGTCGAAGCAACCGACCGCCTTGAACACACGGGCCGCACCACGATGATCGTGCGGCTGGGTGATCAGTACCTTGGTGTGCTCGGCGTGATGGACACGCCCCGCGAATCGGCCAAGACAACGGTGACGCAATTGCGCGAGCTCGGCATCGATCGGATGATCATGCTCTCGGGCGACAATCAGATCGTCGCCAACGCCGTTGCTCAGGAAGTGGGGATTGACGAAGCCTGGGGCGATTTGATGCCGGTCGATAAAGTCGATTCGATCAAGCGTCTTCGTGGCGAAGGCGACGTGGCTATGATTGGCGACGGCGTCAACGATGCACCGGCAATGGCTCACGCCACCGTCGGTGTCGCCATGGGAGCAGCCGGTTCCGACGTGGCATTGGAAACCGCCGACGTCGCCTTGATGGCCGACAGCCTGAGCAATCTTCCCTTCGCGATCGGACTTAGCCGCGCGACCAATCGAATCATCAAGCAAAACTTGTGGATCAGTCTCGGCATGGTCGCGATGCTTGTTCCCGCGACGCTCTTGGGGCTTTCCATCGGTCCGGCCGTTGTGCTTCACGAAGGTTCCACGATCGTCGTGGTACTTAACGCGCTCCGTCTGCTGGCGTTCAAGAAGCCATGATCGTAATCAATCGGAATGCACCGCCTTGAACGGCTGCACGTGAACCTCGATGGCCGATGGCGGCATTGGCGTGGTTCCTTGGCAACTAAACTCCCCAAGAGGGCCTGGTTGCTCGAACGGAGGTCGACACGAATGTCGCATTGGGATCGATTGGTTTATCCCGTCTCGTATGCACGTTGGTCTGGATTTATGGGCATCCTTGTGCCCACGGTTCGAACCGTCGGCGTGTTGGATTTGCACCAGGGTGCACCCTCGTTTTCATTGATTCAAGAACAAGCTCGCCCGTCGCGTAATGACGACATCTAGAGAGCTAGCGAGCCTCGGGGGGCGAAACGGAACAAGGTGAAGTGTGCTATCGAGCACATCGGTAAACTAAGCATAGGGGCAAACTACCCCGTACGTTGTCGGAGTTGGTAACTGGCGTCGACCCAACAACGCGGTAGGGCTTCCCCGGAGGGGAACGTCAGATCCGACTTGTCGAACGCCTCCCTGTCTTGCTCCTCCTCGCCCGCTTGGCGATGCCCCGCAACGCTCGTTTCATGCGGGCTAGCCAGTTTACTGAGCTCATCGACGCGGATCAGATTTCCGGATCGCTTGTCTTTCATAAACATTTGATTGGCTCCTAAAGGCGTATTGGCTATAAACCGAGGTGCGATTCTTGCGGCGATGGAGAGCGCCGATGAACGATTCGCATGATTGTGTGGTACTGCGTCGGCGAAGCCACCGATGCAACTTGCATTCCGAACTCTCGCCCCTAGAGAGGCTCTCTCAACGGGACCACTTTCGGGAATCAGCAAGACATCCCTCAAACAAGTTCCAAGCTTGCCGTGTGGGGTGTTGCTGGGTGTTTCGATGTTGGGGCCACAGAAACGTCCCCCGGCTCCGATCCGACGTCGCGAATGGCGATGGATAGCAGTGAGCATGATTTGCTTCCGGCTCGATCGTGACGCAGACAACGAAGTGAAGAAAGGCAAACGAGGGCGTTTCGAGTTGTGGGGTTTTGGAAAAGCGGGAATTCCAGCGATTGAAAAGACGCCACTTTGTAGTCGTCCTCCAATGCGACGCAGTGCTATTGGATGTGCACCAGCGACTTGCCGAGATTCTCGCCTGAGAACAAACCGATGAACGCCTTCGGTGTCTCTTCCAATCCCTCACGCACGGATTCCTCCCACACCACGTTGCCCGATTTGATCAAGGCCGACATGTCTTTTAGAAACTCATCTTGATCGGACATGTGATCGCGAACGATGAAGCCTTGCATCCGTATTCGTTTGGTAATGATTTTGAATAGGTTGCGTGGAGCGACCGGAGGCTTCGTGGCGTTGTAGGTAGAGATCATTCCACATTCGACACAGCAGCCGAAATCGTTCATCTGTTCCAGTGCCGCTTCGAGATGCTCGCCACCGACGTTGTCGAAGTAGACGTCTATGCCTTCGGGAGCAAGCTCGCCCAATGCTTTGGTGAGGTCGTTGGTTTCTTTGTAGTTGATGACTTCGTCGACTTTGGCTTGTTCACGCAACCAGTCGATTTTTTCGGATTTGCCCGCGCTGCCGATCACGCGGCAATCATTGGCTTTGGCGATTTGACAGACAATTGATCCGACCGCCCCGGACGCTGCCGAGACGAACACCGTGCTGCCCGGTTTCAGCTTGGCGATTCGCTTCAATCCCACCCAGGCCGTCATGCCGGTCATGCCCAGTACGCCCAAATAGGCCTGGGGCGACGCCAATTGTGGGTCGACTTTTACGACCCCCGCTCCGCTGGATTTCCAGTAGTCTCGCCAACCGAGGTTGCCGAGCACGTAATCGCCCTCGGCAAACCGATCGTGGCGCGAGGCAACGACCTGGCCCACGCAGCCCCCTTCGAGCGGTTCCCCCAATTCAAACGGGGCAACGTAACTGTCGCCCTCTTTCATCCTACCTCGCATGTAGGGATCGACCGAGATCCATTCATTTTTCACCATAAACTCGCCATCGCCGGGCGGCGACAACTCGCGGGTCACCAGCTCAAAATTGGCTTCCGTCGGAACCTCGTCGGGACGCGAAGTGAGTTGGATGGTTCGAGCCGTGTATTGCTTCTGTACTTTCGTGGACATTGCTTGCAGCCTTTTGAGTGTTGAGTTAGAGATCGGTTTGCTTCGTTGACCGAGGCGAGTGAATGCCGCGGAGGCATTGAACGCCCTGGTTCGAGAGTATGCATCTTCACGGAGCCCGCCTAACGTTTCCCCAAATGGATCAGCTTTTTGTTGACAAACTCGAGGATGCCTAGGTGAGAGAGTTCGCGGCCATAGCCAGAGTTTTTGATCCCACCAAAAGGCAATTCGGCTTGAGAGCGGGTGGGTTGGTTGACAAACATCATGCCCGTTTCGATTTGCTCGGCGACTCGACGTCCTCGTTGGACATCATTGGTGTAGACGCTGCCGCCGAGTCCATAGGAAGAGTGGTTCGCCAGTTCAATCGCTGCGGCTTCGTCCTTGACGATGTAGACGCTCGCCACGGGCCCGAACAATTCCTGATCGAACGATGGCATGTCCGGCGTGATTCCGGTCAGGATCGTAGGGTTAAAGAACGCTCCTTCGCGGTCGGGCCGATCGCCGCCGAGTAAGACGGTGGCTCCGGCATCGATCGTCGCCTGCACTTGCTCTTGTAACTGGACGGCCGCCGCTTCGCTGGACAACGGGGCTAAGGTGGTCGCTTCGTCCATCGGGTCACCCATCGTGACGTTCGCCATTTGTTCTTTGAACTCCGCCAAAAACTCGTCGGCCACCGCTTCGACGACGATGAAACGTTTCGAGGCGACACAAGATTGTCCGGCATTGACCATCCGTCCTTTGACGGCAAGTTCGACCGTTTTTGCCAAATCGGCGTCCTCCAAGACGATGAAGGGATCATTGCCACCGAGTTCTAACACCGAGCGTTTCAGATTTTTTCCTGCCACGGCGGCCACGGCCGCGCCGGCCTTCTCGCTGCCCGTTAGCGAAACACCTTGCACTCGCCGGTCCGAGACAATCGCTTCGACGAACTCCGTCGGGATGAATAGATTGGTGTAGACTCCCTCGGGAAGCCCGCAAGCGGTAAATAATTCAGTGATCGCTTGGGCACATTGTGGCACATTGCTGGCGTGCTTCACCATCACCACGTTGCCCGCCATGATGTTCGGGGTAGCAAAACGTGTGACTTGATAAAATGGAAAGTTCCACGGCATCACGCCCATCAAGACACCCAGCGGAGCATATTGGATGTAGGCATCCACCCCCTCGAGTTCCATCGGCTGATCGGCCAGAAACGTTTCCGCTCCGTTGGCGTAGAACTCTGAGATCTCTGCACAGTATTCGATTTCCCGTTGGCTCTCGGAGATCCGTTTTCCCATATCGAGGGTGATCAATCGAGCGAACTCATCGGCTCGTTCACGCAATTGACTGGCAAACTTTAAGATGATGTTCTTGCGATGATCGAACGAGGTTTGCCGCCAATCGCGGAAGGCGTCATCCGCCTTTGCAACCGCCGCCATCGTTTCGTCCTTCGACAACGACTCAAAGGTTTCCAAGGTCTTGTTGGTTGCTGGGTTGATACTGGTGATGGTCATGGTTGGCTACCTTTGGATTGTGGTTGGGTTTGAGCATCGCTTACGCTGGTCACTTGATTGCAGCATCGCGCCAGGCGATCTCAATTGGGACGAATATCAACAGCGGCGATTGCAATGAGCTCAAAGTCAATGGGCTCAATCGTCCCTGTGGCGGTGGGTATGGCGTATCAGCCCTGTTCACAACAGGCTGAGCCCCAAAGTGAAACGCGTCCTGAGTTGATTGAGTTGAACAGCGTAGGAAACGGGGCAAATCGCGTGCCGCGGTGCTGTCGTTGGTGCGAGTGGCGGTGGGTGAGACCGGTACCGCTGAGTACCGGACGGGGTGTTCGCTGAGCGATCAAGGTGGCCGCCGATCCTCATTGCTTCGACGAGATCTCGCGTCACGACCCGCAGGGCTCAAATTAGCGAATCTGGGGTTTCGGAGTGACGTCGAAATCGTGTCTGGATCTGTGATTAAACACTCTTAAGAAACAACGGTGTGATCGATCGAGTTCACGATCGGTTCGTGTTTCGACGAAAACGATGCGCGGCACGTAAGCGGATGTTTTGTCGGGTTGTGTCGCGAGTTGGCATGGTGCTTGCGTTTTTTGGGAGGGCATCGGGCGCGACCTCGTCGGTCGCAGCTTTTCACTCAAACCGAGTCAATTAAAAATTAGGAGAAAAATGATGACGAAGAAACGATTGCTACTGGCGAGCTTGATCGCAGCGACCTGTTGCACGGTACCTTTGGCGACTTCCCGCTCCGCGAACGCTGACGAGAGTGCATCCCGTTTCTACGAGGACGATGCTTGGTACGATGTCAGCGAGTGGTTTGACGGCAACGATTACAACCCAACCGATGAGGCGATTGGACGCTGGGACAACGAAACCTTCGAGTACGCCGATAATCGAAGTAGTACCGATCGCGACAATGACCGAGTCGACACACGACAAGCGAACAACGACGACTACGGTTTCTCGGATCGTAGCGGCGACGATGAACGTTGGTTCTACGACTACTACGATGACGGCTCAGGTGTTTGGAGCCAATCGGACGGATGGTCGTCGTACGCGGTCTACGATGACAGCGATGACGATGGTATCTACGATCGCTACGTGTACTATCGAGATACCAACAACGACGGGATCTACGATAGTTTTATCTCTTACAGCTTCGACGCATCCGACGACCAGGACTCGCAAGCCAAGTCGAGCGGTAACCACGAACCCAAAGCGATGAACGCGAAGCTCGAGGAAACCTCCGGTACGATTGAGCAAATCAAGCAGGTGGATGTTCGTGGTAAAGATCACACCGTGGTGCAGTTGAAGGACCGCAACGGGAAATCGCTGGCGGTCGACCTCGGTCGAACGCAAAACACAACGGAGTTGTCCAAGGGCGACTCGTTGACGGTTAGCGGGCATCGTGTGAAGGTGGGCGACAAGCCTATCCTAATTGCCACCCAAGCCCAATCGAAAGCAGCGGAGTTGGCGATTGATCGTTCGGGTCGGGAATATACCGGCGAAGTCGCTAGCACACGCGAAGTGACCGTCCAAGGCCAGCAACATCTGATGGCCAAGATCATGACCGCCAATGATAAGAAATTGTTAGTGGATTTGGGGCCGAAAAAACAAGTGTCCGATCTGCTCGACAAGGGGCAATCGATCACGGTCAAAGGGATCCCAGTCCAGGTCAAGGATCGCGTTGTCTTGATGGCCCAATCGATCGAGCTTGGCGACAACCACGCTGAGATCAAGCGGGTCGCGACAAAACCCAAAAACTAGTTCGTGACGACGCGAAATCGATTGAACATGGTGGTCCACCGGCTTCGGGGGACCACCTTTTTTGATGGGTTTAGGATGCCCGGGGGGGATGATTTTGCTTGTTCAAGGTTTACACTTGGTACGCTAGGATCCGGTTGATTCCGAGCGTGGCCCGATGTTCCCCCCCCCGAAGTACTCCAATGAGTGAGTGAGCGATGTTTTCCGAGACCGATGGCAGTAGGAAAGCGATTGGCGATGTGGATGTTTTATTCCATGATGGTTTGTACCATCTGTTTCATCTCGTGTTGCCAAATCACGATTTCATCGCTCACGCCGTCAGCACCGATGCGTTGAATTGGCGGCGAGTCAATAACGCGTTGTTCATTGGGGATCCCGGCAGCTGGGACGATCTAATGTTGTGGACGATGCATGTGTCCCCCGATCCGCATCATCCCGGTCGCTGGCGAATGTTTTACACCGGGCTCTCACGTCGCGACCAAGGAAAATACCAGCGGTTGGGGATGGCGACGAGCGAGGATCTTTACGATTGGCAAAAGGCCCCCGTGCACTGGGAAGACCATCGTGGACCGCGGGATCCACAGCTTGTCAAAGAGGCGGTACGGCGAAGTCGGGCGCGGGTTGCCAGCAGTCGGCATGCGATGTTTGATTCGGACAGCTGTTTTCCTCTGGAGCCGGACCCGAACCATTACGAAGCCTCGCTCTCCGAAGGTCGGCACTGGGTCAGCTTTCGCGATCCCTTCTTTTTCCATGATGGCAAGGAGGGGTGGTTGTTAGCGGCCGCACGCGTCAACCATGGTCCGATTGTCCGCCGCGGTTGTGTGGCGTTGATGAAAGAAGTGGAACCCAATCGATTTGTGGGGCAACCCGCCCTGCACCACCCTCGGTTGTACGATGACATCGAAGTCCCCAACTTGGTTTGTATGGGGCGCGACCACTATTTGATCGGCAGCATTCGTGAAGACGCCAAGATCCGCTACTGGCATACCGATGAAATTGGCAAACCGTGGCAAAGCTATCACGATAATGTCCTGGTGGCACAAGGCAATTACGCAGGCCGCGTGTGTCGCGATGAACAAGGGTGGCTACTATGGAATTTCTATTCGATGAACTTAGCCGACCGCACGGCTGAGAATTTGATGCCTCCCCCAAAGCGTCTGCGCAAAAATGGGGACGAACTGCTACGTGCGACCACGTTCGAAGGGATCTCCGACTACGTACGTGAGACGGTCGATTCGCGTTGTATCCATAGTTTGATCGACGATGTTGCGCCGCAAGTCCAGCAATGCCGAATCGATGATGGCCACCTGGATCTCGCTTGCGACAGCGGATTTCAAGCGTTCTTGTTTGATGAAACGCTCGATCACTTTCGTTTTCAAGCAACCTTAGCGATGCACGGGCTGGGGAAATGTGGGCTGCTGTTTCGTATCGATCCCGAGTCGCGCGACGGCTACTACCTTTCGCTTGACCTTTTCAAAGGGATTGCCCAGTTACGGGCATGGGGAACCGGTGCGGAGGGAAGTGGCGAGTTGATGATGCAGTTTCGTTCGCTGCAATCTGGATTCTGGTACTCCGAGTCTCGTAGCGAAGCGTCCGTTCAGTTGATCGCTTTCGGCAGCTATATCGAGTTGTCGATTGACGGCCGAGTAGTCTTGTCGCTGGCGGACCGTTGTTTTCAAACGGGTCAAATGGGAGTTTATCTCGAAGCCGCGGCACTACGCGTTTCGGACGTCCATCTTGTGCGTCTGGGATCGCCAAGCCAACCTGACGATCACTTGGCTAGCGGTTGAGGTGTGGGGCTCCGACCTTCACGACGAGCATGATTCACGACGAGCATGGGGCCTACATCATTCAAGCACGGCGACGCGGTCGGTGAGTAGAGATTTTGGGGCTCCCCAACGGAGTTCGGGTTATCATCGAGGGTAGCGTTCGTCGCCTGGGCGTCCCGCCAAGGCTGCGGCGAATAGGTTGTGTACCCCATCGTTGACGAAATCTTATGCCTTTTCGTTTACTTCCCCGCGAATCTGTGATTGAATCGGTGCGACGAATTGCGGCCGAGCAAATCGATAAAGCCTGCGATGAGATCGATGATCCCAGGCGACAACAAGCTAAAACGGTTCATCAAGTTCGCAAGCGATGTAAAAGGCTGCGTGGGCTCGTTCATTTGGTGCGTCCCGCGATGGGGCGAACGTACCGAACAGAAAACGCATGGTTCCGTGATACCGCTAAGCGGTTGGCTGCCGCGCGTGACGGCGAGACTGCGTTGGACACGTACGACAAGCTTGTTGAGCACTTTTCTCCGCAAGTGGATCGCAGCATCTTTGACTCGATTCGCCAGCGTTTGACGTTGCAACGCAAACACTTGCGAAGCGATGCCGTTGGCGAGCAACTTGTTGGGGTGCGAGACCGGTTAGCAGAGGCCTTAGAGCGTATACCGAGCTGGCAACTTGATCGTGATGGTTTCGCCGCTGTGCGATCGGGGCTAGGACAAACCTATGGCCGAGCGCGTGATTCACTGGTCCAGGTTCGCAAACATCCGACACCCGAAGCATTTCACGTGTGGCGAAAATGGGTGAAGTATCACAACGACCACTGCGCGCTATTACGTGGGCTTTGGCCCGTGGTGATCAACGCACGCCGTGGTGAAGTGGATCGCTTGGGAATTTGGCTTGGTGAAGATCACGACTTAGCGGTGTTGAAAGACCGAGTCGGGAGTTTGTCAAACGAGGTTGCCCAGCGCAATGATGTGAAGACGTTATGCGGATTGATTGATCAGCGACGACAACAGATTGAGTCCACCAGTATTTCATTGGGGTCTCGTGTGTTCGCCGAGGAACGCAAGGCGTTCGTAAAACGTCATCGGCGCTATTGGAAAGCCTCGTATGGAAACCACGTAGGCCGATGTGAATGATTGTCGATTTACGCGGCACGGTTCTTTAGTAGGCGAACGCTCCTAAGCAGGGAGGCAGGAATGATTGGTTGAAATCCCATTAGCTGCTTGGTCGTTAGCCCCAGACCGTGGAAAAAGCCTTTGGGACAAAGCCTTCAGGACAAAGATCGCGGAACAAAAATGTCTTCACGAAATGCTCTGTCCATACCGAAGATTTAGCGGTCCAGCGTTAGCCCCGGTTGAACCGTGGCTAACGCCAAAACGGCTAATCAACCGAAAGACTCCTGCCTACCTGCTTAGGAACGTTAGCGAAGCGATTCGCGAAAACGCGATTAGCCGCTTAGACGCTCCCTGAAACGGCTTGTTTGCCGAATGAAGCTCGCTTGGCCGCTTACACCGAAGGGCCACGTCGACCCAACACGAGGCTGACAATGAACAGCACCAAGAACACCACGAACAAGACCTTGGCAATTCCAGCGGCGGTTCCTGCGAGGCCACCAAAACCGAGTGCAGCGGCGATCAATGCGATCACAATAAACGTTAAAGCCCAACCTAACATCGTAGTCTCCAGTCACTGGATTGAGTTAATTGTTGCGTGCCCGTTTTGGGTGCGGAGCATGCGTTGAATTCGTTGAGGATGTATCGATAGCGATTGCTGTGCCACAGCCGATGAAACATACGATTCGGTGGGAAAAAGCGATGGTCATTGGTAACGCTGAGCGAGTAGCGATCACCTTGGTTGATGACGATCCGAAGACGCCCGTTTTGAGGTGCGTTGTTCACAAAACGAAGTGTATCCGCGACCGAAGCGATCTTGACGTCGTCCCTTGCGGCCCCTTTCGAGCGTGTCGCTTTCAGGCTCAAGAAGCGGTTGGCCCGAGTATCAAGTCACTTGAGTTTTGTGGGACCGACTTGGTGGCGAATCGAGCCACATCGATGCGTTGGGATGTTGCCCTCGCGGCACCAGCTCGCGATGATGACAGGCAATGGCTTCCCCTAATGCCATTTACGCTTCCGTCGCGAACCGAAAGTTTTGACGTATGACATCCTCTTCCTCGTGGTTAATTCATCAATGGGTCGTTGCTGGGATCGTTTCATCGGCATCGCGGTTCGTCCCGATTCCCTTTGTCGACGATGTGATTCGCGAAAAATGTCGCTGGTTTGTTGTCTCTCGCACGTTGGCGGCGCATCAGCAGAGCGAGGCGATTGAGGCGTTGAAGCCGTACTACTCTAGTAGCGGCGATTCGCTGCGGGGGTGTCTGTTGGCGTTCATTCGTATGCCGCTCAAGGTGTTACTCTTTCCGATCCGAAAACTGGTTGCCCTGGTAACCTCGATTCACGGCGTGCCGTTGGAAATCATGCGAATGGTTCTCGTCGGTCGTACGTTGGACCGTGTGCTTCGCGATGGGGAGGTGCCCCCGACGTCAGGGCAAGCCGCGCGGATGCGGTTGGCATTCGACGACACGTTCACGCACATGGATTTTCGGGTGATTCGGGCCGCAATGTCGGATTCGTTGTCGAGCGTTAGCGGATGGAAGGCGGCGGCAATCGCGAGTGCGAAACAAATCTTGGGGCATGAAAAACGGTCCGATGAGACGTTGACGACCGAGTCCCAGGTTGACACCGGAGCGGAGCGAGTCCAAGCGGTCCTCGAACGTCCCGAAACGCTCGAATTGTTTGCCGAGTTTGATCGACGTTTTGATGCGGCACTAAGTCGTCTGAATTGAACGCCGTTGTCGCAGTCTGCGGGGCGTGGGGACGCTCCTTTTGCCTACTGCGGACACTCGGTTGGCCAATGAAGGCTCCGTTCTCGTCAGGCTGCATTTTGGCGGCCGATTTGATGATCGTACAAAGGACGTTAGCGAACCGTGTCGTCACCAGACTCGGGGACATCGGCATCTCCCGTTGTGGATGCGTCGGGTGAGGGTGCTCGCTCGTTGGCTGACGCTGCGCGATCGGCGGTAGACGCTGCGTGGCCGTTGGTCGAATCAGTCAAGGAAGGCTCGGCGTGAGAATCCCGAGCGGGTTTGGGCGGCAGACTGTCCAGGTGATTTTTCCGCCGTTGCTCCCATCGTTGACGCGCCAAGGCTTGCATATCGACATTCGCATCCTGTTCATCGACGATTTCCATTCCCAATAGCGTTTCGAGTACATCTTCCAACGTTACGATGCCTTCCAAACCGCCAAACGAGTCGACCACGATCGCGAGGTGTGAGCGTGATTCTACGAGCTGGTCCAAGGCAACCATAATGCTCTCATCCTCGTGGATCCGTTGCACCGGTCGGGCGTATTCACGCAGCGGCTTGTCGGTGACGCCCGAAGCGATCGCAGCTAATAGGTCGTTGCGCAACACAAAACCAGTGACCACGTCGCGCCGTTCTCGATACAGCGGAATACGCGAGGCCCAGGCTGTCTTTACTTCGTCGGCGATGGCGGACAACGGTTGGGACTCTTCTAAGGCGATCACCACGGTGTTGGGCGTCATGATCTCTTCGACCGTGATCGACTCGAGTTTCAGCAGGTTGCGAAGGATCCGTGACTCGTAATGTTTCAACAACCCCTCGCGCGTCCCCAATTCCGCGACGGCAGCAATTTCGGCACGCGTGACCAACCGTTGTTGTTTGTTCCCGGCTAACCAGCGAGTGAGATGTTCGGAGAGCCAAACGAAGGGTAGCATCAACGGAATCAATTTCTCGATGGACCACGCGATTGTGCCTGCCATTTGTCGCCAACGCAACGCTCCGATCGTCTTGGGAATGATCTCGCTGAAAACCAAAATCATGAGCGTCAACACCGCGCTGATGAGACCAAGGTAGTGATCGCCATAGATTCGTGCCGCTTGAGCGCCCACGCCCGCTGCGCCTACAGTATGTGCAATCGTATTCAGGCTGAGGATCGCAGCGAGGGGGCGGTCGATGTTCTCTTTCAAGCGAATCACACGCTGGGCGGATCGCGATTTGTCAGTGCGCCGCTCGGCAATGTAACTGGGGGTGATCGACAACAAGACCGCTTCGGCAATCGAACACAAAAAGGAGACGCCAATTGCAATCGAGAGGTAGGTGATCAGAAGGAAATAGTCCATGGTCGCACTAACCTCGATTGTTTATACCAAGAGCGGTGTGCCTGCGCGATCGCAGGCCAAGTGACTCTAGGAGAGGGTTCAGGGATGAGAGCCAAGCGAAACACGTTTAACCGACAATGATGATGAATACTAGCACCCGTTGGGAGTATCAATCAACTTGATCTCTCCAATCGCGGCGAGCTTGAGCACCCTGTTCCGCATCTACGGAGCGTCGAGGCCAGGTGACAAAAACGACGCCAAGGCAGGCGGATCCGATGGCACGCCGCACTCATCACAACGCGTCGCGGTATGGCAGGGCGGCGGAGAAGATTGCCGCGAGCTCACCGCTGCCATTCTAGTTCCGATTCGCCCTGAATTCCTGCTCCGGCTTTGTGCAATCCGTGCGCCAAGGATTCACGTCCCAAGGATTCAAATTACGGTGAGCCAGCGTCGCGGCGGTGATACATCCTGTTCTACTTTCGAGCCTCGCGTTGCGGCCGCCTGGTGGATCGATTGGGGTTTGTTCACTCTCAATTGACATCATGGCGCAATGTTTGCGGAGTTAGCTAACCGTTTCCAAGGACGAACGCGAGTTGTTCGTCCGATCGTTACCGCTCCCTCCGCTTACCACCGTGTCCCGCATGACTACTAAAAGATCTAACGTTGAACGGGTAACCCCCGAGCATGACAACTCGACGGTCGAAGAAATCAAAGAAGCGCTCACCGACGACCAGCACTCCATCGACGAACGAGCCCCAGGATCACCGTTCACGCTGGTTGCGCTCAGCTACTTGGGCATTTTGGCGTTGGCTTGTTTAGTGATCGCCGCGTTCTTGTGGCTGACCTGAGTCTGGCTTGCCGGGTTTGTTCTAACGGGCTTGTTCTACCTGGATGGGCTTATGCGGCCTGGCTTGCGGGGATTAGCATACCGGTGGAGACATCGCACCGTTTCGTTGCACGATGGTGCACCCGGTTTATTCGGGGTTTGTCACGCATGAGAAGGAATTCACCGCGATTGCACGTTCACGCTAAGATTAATACGCGACGTGTGTCTTGCAACGACGCAATTCATTTAGCGTCGGCGTGCGTGTGGCAATCGTGTGAACTTGCGTGGCAGCGGGATTAGCTTTCTTCGGTCAGCTCTTTTACTTGCGACACGAGTGTATCCAGACTCGGACGCAGCTTATTGAGCATCGCCGTGGCTGTCCTGCCTTGCCCCAGTCTCGCTTCGTCGATCAATTGTTGGAGTTCCTCGACCGGTGTACCGGTCTCGAAAGTACTAAGCAATCCTTTGAGTGCGTGAGCGCTCTTCGCCGCCGCATCGAGTTGGTTTTCGTTCAGTTGGGTCTCCAGCTTAGCCAACATAGGTGGCGCGTCCTCGGCGACGATTTGGGCGAGCATGATCAAAATCTCCTCGTCCCCTCCTACACGTTGGAGTGCAGCAGTAAATCGGGTGCGCTGTGCTTTGCTGAATGCGGTCATCACAAGTTCATGCTTCAATTCGAGGTGTCGATCAGAACGCGTCCTACGGCTTCAGTTTCCAGCCCACAATGACTCCCAAGGCGAACGCCCAACAGGCGGCCACATCGGGATTGTCTTTCGCGTACGACTTGGCAAGACCAAATAGATCCTGAGCCGGCGCTTGAACGTAGTGTTTGGCGGCATCTTGAGCCATTTCGCCAGCGTTCGAGGCAACGCGATTAGCGGTTTCTTTTGCGTGCTGTGACATCGTATCTCCCTGTGGGTGTGGTTTGGGGGTCGTCGACATTTGATTTACCTCGGAATGGGTGAGTTGCGTTGACGGGCGGGGCTTGCGGCTGAGTCCCAGGATGAATCGGGATACTCCGCGGGCTCATCATCGGGAAACGATTCACGGCGGATTTGATTTCTCGGCGATGTGTCCGGATTGACCAGGGTTGCCTTTAGCCAACGCAGGTTCTCGCTAAATTCGGATTTGCTTTCGCTCATCGCCGCGGCGGCGGATTGTAACGCCACCGCGGCGATCCAGCCCAATAGGGCGACGATTGAAAAGAATACGCCACCGGCAATTAGCAAGGCACCGCCGTTGGAAAGCTGGGTCATTTCTGCGAGCAAAAAAGCGGTCCCAATCATCACCACGGTAAGCGCCGATCCGGCCAACGTCGCGGCAATGCCGCCGCAAATGGCCGCGCGGACGAGCTTACGCTTCGCTTCCTGGGCGTCAACGGATAGCAGTTCCCATTGAAGCTCAAACAAGTCGATGACATCTTGGCTGAGCCGCTGAAAGCTCGATCGTGGATTACTTGTCGGATTTGACATTGTGATTTACCAAGTCTTGCGTTTGAGGAGCCAACCGAGTGCCACCCCTGTCGCGACGGCGGCAACCACCGCGATCGTCGGGCTCGTCGCGATGGCATCATGAAGCCGTTGAGGCAATCGATGTTCCTCACGACGGATGGCATGCATGTGAGCCCGCTGCAGATGCGGTGACTCGTCGTGGACACGGTCTTCCGCCGGAGGGTGTTCCACATAACGCGGGTTTCCGGGACGTTTTTCAGAAGGTGCGATCATGATATTCTGTGGCTCGATCTTTAATGGACGGATACAGTGAGTGATACTTGCTTGAAAACGCATGCGAGATCTGAGTCGTCGCCATCGTGGCCGCTTGCCGCAGTAACAACGTTGCGACCGCGCCAGCGATTCCGCCTAGAACCCCGCGTGGCGCGGGGGCATCGGGCGCGGATTGGCGTTCCACTACCACCGGATGGGATCCGCGTTTGCCAGGAACCAACATGTAGCCAAGCACCGTCGCGGCGGCTAGGATCGGCCAGGGGTGCCGTGCCATGTGGTACTTCCAATCCGATAACTGCTTGACGCGTTGCCGCGCGTCATCGACATCGTAGGGAAGCTCGCTGCGGATTTCTCGCATGCGGACCCGAATCGCCTCGGACTGCTTGCGGGTTGCTAGGGTGGTTGCCATGACTATTTCTTTCGGCCCATGAACAGAATTGCCCCTGCTGCGATGCCGAGGCCAAAGGCGATCGCCAACGACTCGCCGGGGCGTTTACGAACGGTTTCATTTACGGTTGCCGAGAGATCTCCCGATTGAGCGGCAAATCGCTTGGCTTGATCTCGAGCGTATTGCCCTGCATCAGACGCCATCTGTTGAGCGGCGTCACTGTATTGTTGGACCTTCTGGGCGGCTTGGTCTCCCATGCTGGCACCGAACAGGCTATCGATAAACTTTTCAACCTCATTGCGCGTGGCACCCGTTTTTTGTTGGACCACGCCGACCAATCGGTCCGTGGAACCCTCGGCGCGCCGCAGGTCATCATCGGTCAATTGCGCCCAATGTTCCTTCAGACGCCCCTTGACCTCGTTCCAGTGACCGCGGATTTGTTCTCGATTTGCCATCGCTATCTCCTGTGTGCGTTTGGTTCGTTGTGCTCGCGTTTGTGCTCGCCTTGTCGCGGCGAATACAACGAGTGGAAATGAGCATATGCACGTGACGTGCCATAACCTGTGATCCCAACACACAAACCAGATTCTGAAGCCAATCTCGGCATGGAACGCACTATTTGTGGTCGCCAACGCACCAAAATGCTTGGCTAGCGATCAGCAAGGATTTTAACGACGCGAATCGACGCCAGAATGTCTCAAGGAGACGCCAAAACCAAGCGGCGATGACGTTGGAGGGCGTCGAGATGTGAGTTGCGGCACACCAAGTGCATTCATGGGGGGATGTCATTCCAGTGTGGTTCGTGTGTGGGATCCAAGCGATGGATTCAACCCATTGAACGATACGAGTCCCCCCTTTACACCTGAGGCGATCATGAAACTCAACTCTCTAGAAAAGTTGTATGTGCACGAACTGAAAGACCTTTACAGTGCTGAGAATCAACTGCTCGACGCGCTTCCCAAAATGCGTGATGCCGCGCACAATGCCGACTTAAAGGCGGCATTTGCCAATCATTTGGAGGAGACCAAGACGCACGTTGCTCGCTTGGAAACGCTGTTTGCCGACCTCGACTTCGAGCCCGGCGGGCACAAATGTGCGGCGATGGAGGGATTGATCAAGGAAGGGGAAGACATGATCCAAGAGGACATCGAACCGGAAGTGCTGGATGCGGGGTTGATCGCGGCAGCTCAGCGCGTTGAGCACTACGAGATGGCAGGCTACGGAACCGCGCGAACCCACGCTGAAAAGCTCGGGCATCAGGAAGCGGCTGATTTATTGCAGTTGACGTTGAACGAAGAGGGGCTCGCGGATCAAACGCTGTCCCGCTTGGCGGAACGCAAAATCAACTTTCTCGCGCTGGGCGCGATTGGCTAGAATCGCGAAGCCGCGTCCGAGCTGCGCAGGGGGGTGTGAAACCGATTCGAATTTTCGAAGCGGCAGAATTATCGATTCGGCCTTGCTGACGGGCCGAATGCAGTTCGGGTACGATGCCCCGTGGGATGACCCCGTACGATTAACCCGCCGCGGCTGTCGATCTGACAATGCGGCGGAATCGACATTCCAATCCGCTTGTGGAGCGGCGGACGCCGTTCAGTGATTTACGGTTCGCCGTGCCCGTTCTCGGTCCGGCGTTCTGCGCACAATTTAGCTAGCGACTTTAGCGAACGCACCAACAACGAATTTGACCCATGATGAACCACACCGAAACGATGCTGGAGTGCAATGGCCACTGATCTATGGACGGCGATCGCTGTGATGACGACGATCTCGTTGGCGTTTGGCTTGGTAGCCGGAGGGTACGCTTATTCCAATAAGGGGCAACGTACGATCTTGACGCTCACCTTGGCCGTGCTTGGCATGGTGTACTTTTTGTTTTACGCCTCCGGCCAACTGTTTTGGGCCCGGATGGTGCCGGCATCGGCGGCCATCATCTACACCAATTTTGCGGCGATCTTTGCCGCGCTGGCTGCGGGATGGGCTTGGCGTCTACCCAACACGCCCAAATGGCGACGGGCCATTTTGACTTCGTTATTAGCTGCGGGGTCCTTGGCCGCGATCCTGTGGCCGCTGTTATCGATTGCGGTACGGCCACCGCCGAACGGGGGCGATGACTGGGAAAATGGGGTTGCGATGCAAACGTCGTGGGCCACGTGTAGTCCAGCCGCAGCAGCCACCTTTTTTCGGGCCGAAGGGATTGAGGTTACGGAATCGCAAATGATCCCGCTCTGCTTGAGCGATTCAAGCGGCACTCCCACGCTGGGCCTGTATCGCGGGATCAAACTGATTGCCCAACAACACGATCGCGAAGTGGAAGTGATCAACGAAACGCTCGATGAAATGCTCACCAAAAACGATTGGCCGGTGATCATGATGGTCGAGTTGCCCTACGGTGTCGAAGATCGTCGCTATGCGGATCATTGGGGCTGGATTCCCGGGATGGGACACTCGGTGGTGGCGTTTGGGCGTACCCGCGATGGCCGAGTTGTGATCGGGGATCCGTCGGTCGGCTTGGAGGTATGGAGCGAAGAGGATTTAAAAGTGTTGTGGCATGGCAGCGGGATCCGAATCAAGTAGCGAACCGATGCCGCGGCAACCAAGCTACTGCGGAGACGGCACTGCGTCGGTTGGCGTGATCGGTTCTGTTTCCGTAGTCGGGGCCGGTTTTACGATCGCTTCACGTTGGCCGAGTTTGTCTAATTTGCGACTCAGCTCGCTCTCGGCATCTCGGATCATGGCATCGGCTTCGCGTTTCGCGTCCCGCACCTCCTGTTTCGCGTCGTCTTGCGCATCCGCGATCATGTCAACCGCCTCCGCTTCGGATTCAGCGATAATGTCGGCTGCTTTTTCACGCGCCGCTTCGAGGTCTTCTTGCGCCTGCTCGGCTTCTTCGCGGGGCGTGGTTGGTTCGCGAGTGCAGCCCAAAAAGAAGAGACTAAACGCGATCATGACAAAACGATTGAACATGGTATGACTCCCTTGGATCGGCACCGTTTGATGCCGTACGTATCGTGCGAGAATTTTGTGTCGAGATTCATTTGTGAGTGGGAGGATTACTGATGGGGCAGACCTACGTCACCCCGCATGGCGATCGCCATCGCGTGAAATGGGCCCCCCGTCCTTGGCTGTAATTAATTTGCCGTTAGCTCGCCGGGTTCGGGATCCCCGAGATGGTCTTGGATATAAAACAACTGGATCAACACCATCAACATCACCACCAAGGGTGCAGCCATCATGATGCCAATCACGCCCACCCACACGCCCATCAATAACTGGGCGGCGATCGTCAGGATCGGTGGCAACGAGACTTCTTGGCGTTGGATCATCGGTGTGATCAGATAGCTTTCGATGCCCTGCAACGCGATATTGAAGATCAACACATACAGCACGGTGTTGGTATCTACGTTGACCGCCAACAATAATTGAGGAATCATCGCTAATAGAGGCCCGATATTGGGGATGAACGTCAGCAGTGCAGCGAGCACGCCCAACGCGATGGGCAACGGAACTCCCAGAACACTTAAGCCGATTGCCGTTAACACGCCCACCACCGTCATCGACATCAAACGTCCCACGATCCATCGCATCAACGCCGAACGCAATTCGTCCAATGCATCGACCACGCGTTCACGCCGGTCGATCGGGAACAGTTTCACTAACCCCGTGCGATACAGTTCAGGATCGTAAGCGGCATACAACCCCACAAAAAAGATCACGATCGCTCCGGTGAATGCCCAGCCCACCGAACGCACCCCTTGCAACATGTTTGAAAAAGCAGAGCCACCCTGTTGCGTGACCATCGATTGCACTTGCGACGCATCGGGCGTGTATTGCTTGATGACTTCATACTGACTCATTCGTTCCTGGGTTTGCTGAACTGCGTTTTGCAGCTCGGAGCCCAACTCATCGGCTTGTTGTGCGACTTGGGCGCCGAGGTAGTAGGTGCCGGCGGCGAAAAAGCCCAACAACAATATGACCACCAAGAAGTAACCGCCGTGATACGGGATCGGTGTATGGCGGGATGACCAGTGGGCGATGCGATTAAGTAAAATGCCGAACAGTAGCCCCGCAAATATCACCAACAAAACACTGATGGTGACGACGAGTATTTCCGCCACGGCTAATACCAAGGCAGTCAATAAGGACGCGAATAAGACAGGTCGCAAATTCATCTTGTTGAATTTCTCCCGGTGCGTTGCCGGACTAGGGGTGTGTTAACGTCTGAAACCGTCGCCCTCATAGCACCGCTGGGCGTTTTCAATTCCGCTTTCGTACACGGCGGTCGCTTTGAATTGAAGTAACGTTGACCACGTTTGCTTGGGCTGTCCACACATTGGACATGCGTGATCGGATCGATCCGGGGCGATTGCTTCATTGCCGATTGGTTCATTACCGAGCAAACTCGATGCCAATTGATAATCAATGGTTTCGGGATGATCCGGCGCCTCGGTTGTGAGCGTGTTTTCGCAATCGAGTCGCGTCACGCTCGTCCGCCAACCCAATTACCCGTATCGAGCACTTGGCGGCGATACTGGGGATCACGCAACAACCACACCATCGAGCGATAACGGTCGGACAGCAATAAAAAGCCGCGACGATCGTTCAAGACGTTTTTGCACTCACGCCGCAGCGCCCCGCCGTGACGCACTAGCAATCGGCGATGCGATTGGCTCGAAGCCGATAACGCCACTTTTGCGATCATCTCCATCATGTGAACGGCCGCATTGCGATCGGCCGCCACGTAGGGTCTCAATTGGTCAAACACTAAGGAGGCGAAGTCTTCGAATGTCTCCGGTTCGGCCACGATCCGTAGATGGTGGTCATCGTCGTAGCGATAGGCGTCGGGAAACTCTCGCTCTGCCATGTTTTGTAGCGCCGATTGCAACCAATCGAGACAATTGATCGCGGTGAACGGATCATTCACTCCTGGAGACAGGGCGCGCATGGCCACTTCGACGAGTTGGTTGAAAACGAAGCGGAGGTTTTGATGCGCCGTTCGCTGGGATCCTGAGACAAAGGTCGCAATCATCCGCTCGACTAACTCGTCGTTGACCCGCGTTTTAGGCGACGCCAACATCAGTACGTCCCCCGGGGTAATGAAATCCCCAGCGCGAAATCGCATGCGAATCGTCAAGTCGTTGTCAGTCGCGATCTGTAACATCCCGGTCGTATCGACAAACTCAACATAACCCGATGTTTTCGCATGGATCGCTCGCGCCGAATCGTAGAACGTTGCTGGTAAATTCGACTCCATCTGGCGTTCGGATGGTTCGGGGTGAGGTTCACCAACGCGTGCGGGAAATCGGTCCGTGATCTGCTTATTCAAATCACGCCCGATCCCGGCAACGATATTCGAGATGTGAATACTCTCGGGAATGTGATGGATGAAAAAGATCAGCACCCCAACGCTTGCGATGGCTAACAGCAAGCCAACGATGACGGCGATATGAGGCACAAAGGCGGACGCTAACTCGAGATTCGCTCCGCCGCCCGGTGGCGCGGACTCGGCGTTGCGGACAGTCCGCAGGACCATCAAACAATACAGAAACGTGGAGATGAAAACGCCCAACGTGATTTGATTGCCGGTGTCTCGCATGAAGTTATTCAACAACCGCGGTCCGACCTGCGACGTCGTGTACGAAATCGACAAGATCGTCATCGAGAAGGTCACCCCCGCGACGGTGATCATCGAACCGGCAACGGTTGACAATACCGCGCGGGCACCCGCGGGCTCGTTGGCGTACAACCAACCAATGTCCTCGAGCCACTCCGAGCCGAAATGGCTGTCCAAACTGGTGGTGACGAACGACAGCAGGATCGCGCTGATCGCCATCAACGAGGGCATGAACCAATAACTATCGCGAATTCGCGAGGTCCAAGTAATCAGCAGAGCTTTCATAAACGCGATTCTCGCTCGTGTGGAAGCTGCCGTGATTGGACTCGTTCGCGATGATGGTTCCCGGCTCCACGCGTTGCCACCCCGACACCGCAGGTCGGTTTAGAACACCACGATCGTCGTTTCCGAGCGGATGCGGGAAAACCGAGTCGAATCGTCACATTGCCGAGCCACCGTGTATCAAAATGCCATTCTGCGGCCGATTCCCCCGGTCGTCACCGTGATGGGCTAGTTCGTCGCTTTGTTAGCCTCACTCACATTGGGCACGACCAATTCCGACGTGCATTGGGGACAGCGCGTCGCTCGAAAAGGGACGGTCGAGCGGCAGAATTCACATTTCTTATCCGAAGGTTCTTGCGATGGAGGCGGTTCGCCAAACCGCTCGTCAAGCTCGGCGTCAACGCGATTCACCGTGCGAATGATCATGAACATGGCGATCGCAATGATCAGCAGCGTGAAGCACGCGTTAAAAAATTGACCATAATTCAAAGTCACCGCGCCGACATTTTGAGCCATCTCTAAGGTTTGGAACCCATTGCTAGGAACCGCCACCCCTTCAGGAACGTGCATCACCCAAAATAGATCGGAGAAGTCCGTGTTCCCGGTGAGTAGTCCGATCGGTGGCATGATCACGTCGTTGACCAGTGACTTCACCACGGTGGTGAACGCGGCACCCACCGTAAAACCAATGGCCAGATCGATCATGTTCCCACGGATCGCGAACTTCTTAAAATCGTCCAGAATACTCATGTCACGGATGCTTTCTAACATTGACGACGAAAATGGAACCCCAAGCTTAGCGGATGTCGCGACAGCGAAACACGCTGCCTCGCCTTCCACGATCCCGGAATCGAGTGGAACAACGCTGTGGAGAGTTCCAAGCAACGATTTGAACGACATCGGTCGCGCCACCCGGATTCATTGCGGCTCCCATCTTAGCATTTGTCATAGTCCCGCCACTCGGTGGGCGCGGGACGATGGACGCGGGACAATGGGATTGAGCTTCCGTATCGACGACGAATACCGTGATCGACGACCGCCCGCTATTCGTCCGCGGGGACATTCACATCGACGTCAGGCACCGAGATCTCGGACTCCTTCATCTTGACATCCACATCGGGAACCTTGACCTTTTTCTTTTCCATCGAAACGTCGACATCGGGTGCGTCGACATCGTACGCCGGCAATTGGCCTGGATCACCACTGACGTCAACATCCACGTCGGGCATCACGCCTTCGCGAGTTTTTTCGACGTCACAACCTACGCTTGCGACGCCGATCAACATCGCCGCAGAGATACTTGTCCATTTCTTTAACATGATTTTCCATCAACTGTATGCGGATCACCGGCAGCAGAAACAAACGGTGTTTCGCAACTCAACCAACCGGTTCAATGTAGAGAGTTTGCAAGCGTCGTGCCAAAACCGGACCTGAGCGAAAAATTGGACCGCAAACTGGCAAGGTAAAGCAAAATGAGGGATCGCCGTTCAGGACGTGGCCGAAAAACGACCGTTGTCTGCGTTCCTCACGCCCATGCTGAGCTTCGCAGCGGGGCGTCGGACCGATTCGAAGCGATCACGAGCCGGCGTGCCGTTAGAAGTGGTCTTTGGTAAAAAGGGAATCGGCTCGACGAGGCTCGCCGCGACGTCCGCACGCGACGTCCGCACGTGACGCGTTAATCCGCGTTCGAAGCGTTACTCGCTTCAAGTTTCTGCCACGTGAACACCGTTAAGGGTGGCAAGTTCAGGGGGATCAGTTTGGCGTGGGGTGGACCAAAGAGAGGTCGGGCATAATCGTCGATATCCGAGCGAACCTGGTACGCGATGAATGTGCCGCCTGGCTTTAACACCTCGTAAACCGATTCCACGATCGCCTTGGCTACCGACGGTGAAAGCGAGCTAAACGGAACCCCGGAGACGATCACATCGGGGCGTCCGATCTGATTTCGCTCAAGCAATTCAATTAAGTCCGCGGCGTCACCGATCAGCGGCGTCAGCCGGGGATCGGTGATCTCTTGCAGTGCGTCCATGAAGGCCGCCGTTTTTTCGATCGCGAGTAAGCGACTATCGGGGCGCATTTGAGACAACAGTGCCGAGGTCGTTCCTCCCGCACCTGGTCCCAGTTCAACGACCGACGAGGCGCAGCGAACACACTCTCGTTCAGCAATATTCTCGGTCAAAAAAGGTGAACTCGGACAGATCGTGGCAACTTGAGTGGGCTGCTTCATCCATGCCTTGAGCACCTGGAGGGCTTGCTTGGCGAAGGATGTTGCACGCGATGTTTGCGTCGCACTCGATGGTTGAACCGTGAGGGGCATTGGCAAGTCTCAGGGAGGGATCGCTTCAACGTTGGGACGGACCATCTACTTGAAAAAAACGGAACTCTCGTTCGTTAGGATACTGCCTTGCAATCGCGTGGAACTCTGCGTTGGCGTCGTATCACGGCGTCGAATCAGAGCGGTGACACCAACCCGCGGTGCGCTAGGCCGCGATACGTCAATCTGCGCCCGACGAGTGACGCATCCGACGCATCCGAGAAAACCCAAACGGGCGTCCCGGGGACCTCCATCGATTTGCGACCATCCCTCATCCGGCCCAGCGTCGCATGGGATGTTGGGGCGGTGCGTTTCATGCACCGGAGGCGTCCCATGCATAGGAGTCGCCACATGCATAGGAGGCGGGCCACGCACAGGGGGAGGTGCACAGGAGTTGTCCCCGCACTCGAATGTCGAGTGCGGGACACTCAAGAGTGCCATGCTCTCTGGGAATTCACCGGATTAGCGGTGAAGTTTCCAGCCGACAACCATGCCGAGCCCGAAGCACCACATTGCCGCCACATCCGGTTTTTCATGAGCGTAGTCTCGCAACAAACCCCACAAATCTTTGGCGGGCTCGGTTACGTAATGGGTGCTTGCCTCTTGGAGCTTTTCACTGGCCACATGCGTGGCTTGCGATGTCGAAGACGCAGTGTGCGCCGAGGTGTTCGACGGAGTTTCGGTTGCTGAATTCATAGGACGGTTCCTTTGATAGAAAGTGATTCGATTGAAGTGGATTCGACTGATTAACACGCGCGTTCGCTGCACGCGGTGGAATGGCTGCGGTCTAGCGGGCCCAGCGTTCGCGCCAAGTTGGCTCGTGAGCTTGGCGTCCTGCGATCGCCAAGCCGATGGCAATTCCGGTTACCAAGCCGACGCCTAGGGCGACGACGACCGATTCCATCGGCCGCTGGGCCACCGTTTCTGCGGAGTGCTCATATCCTTCACGGGCGCGTCGAGCGACTTGCTCGTACCCTTCGCGAACCGAGTCGCTGGCCGATTCAGCGTAGCTCGAAGCGACTCCCGATAGATGCGAGAAGCTCGACTCACATTGTTCGCACGTCTCATGCAAAAACGCTTCGATCTGCTCGCGACCTTGCCCCGTCTTCTGTTGGATCAATCCCACCAACTGTTCCGTGTCGCCCTCGACTTGGCTCAGTTCGTCATCGGTGATTTGTCCATATTTCTCTTTGACGGCGCCGGTGACCGTTTTCCATTTGCCACTTATCTCTTGCTTCGTAATCATTTCCCACCTGCTTCGTAAAATTAGAATGCTGTGAGCGAAACCAAACGGTCTCGATGGTCTCGCAGTCCTTTCCTGATCAATGCTAGGAACTAACGATTGATGTCTAAAAGCAGATGCAATTGGCGTACCGATCCCAATGATCCGCCGCGACGGCATGCTCCGTGGTGCGAGACGGTGTACGCGATCTTCGATGTCGATTGATCTCCGCTGGACGCAAATCAGTCAAGCTGAGCTCTCGAGTTGCATTTCCGCCTTTTGGCGGCCCGGTTTCGGATGCAGGCCTTCAAAACCGGTCCGCACCACTACCCGCCGCCACGAGCCCGATTCCTGCGCTCGTATCGGTTTGGGCCGCGCGAACCTATGGGGCCTACATTGGTTCTGTGTTGGACGTTGCGGGGGTTCACCGCAGCTTAGCGTTTGGACAATTCCGAGCCGCGATTCTCAATCAGAAACCGCTCCGTCGACGAACGAGAAACGGCTAAGACGATGTTGGGATCCACAGTGAGCGGAATGCCACCAGGGCTGTAGCGGGAGGCCATGGCGATTGGTTGGACACCCTCGGCGCTGCTCCGCTGGTTCCTGGCGAGCGCTGGATCCTGGGGGCCGCTGGCTCCGTGCCTTGCCTCCGTCGCACGCCGCCTCATTGCGTTTTGGCGCCGTGACTCGGTGGGGCGCGGTGGGGCACATCGTTTTGTGCTTTATGTTTCCGCTCTCGCTCTCGTGAATGGTTGGATCCGGCTTGGCGATGGCAATCCGTCACGTCGGGGGAAACCGGCCGTCACGTCGGGGGGACCGGCGAATCGGCATCGAAATTGGACTCAAACCATGAAGCCGCTACCTGCCCCGTGCGGGATCGGCTTCCTTTCATTGAGGACTTATTCCGACCAAGATATCAACCCAGCCACGAAAGATCTTAATGCCAGTCATTCAAAAACCAGTCAATCAAAAATCAGTTGCTCCGAATCATGCTGCCGACGTTTGTCAGCTGCGCCCCAATCATGACACTGACATTCCACCCAACCGCGGAACCGACGGGAACTCGGTGGACTCAAAACGGATCCGATTGCGAGTGCATCTGCAATCGGTCGACGCGGTGATGGACGTATTGACCGCAGTCACTCGCGTTGGCGGCCAGCTCGAATCGATTGTTGCCACGAACCAGCGGCTTGATTTGGATGCCGTCGCACGCAAACCCGTGGCGTTGCGATTGCCCTCATTGATTGGGGAAATCGTCTCTGTGATTGCGGTTTCTGAAGCGAAGTTGTTGGAGTCGTAACCTTGGTCGTCGGGGGGGGGTGTAGGCCTCAGAAAGCCGGTTCGGGGAGATCGTGCGAAGCTCGTTTTCCTGCCCTTCTATCATTGCGGCCCAAAGGGGGGGCGTCTCGCAGCGTTCCGGCAACGCAGCACTGCGGGAGGTCAAAGACGGACCGGCGTCTTTCTGCGGGAGCCAGCGTCTTCATAACGGAAACTTAAAAATCGTGGTTCCGAGCCCTTGATGCGAAAGAAAGACTCGACGGTCTCCCTCCGGCGAGTGGGTGGCGTCGAGCGGATCCTGCTGATTTTCTGCACGCGTTGCGATCGCATGTCCCAATGAGATCGAGTCGTAAGTCCCCCCGAAAATTGAATCCAGACCTCACAGCGGGGGGTGGCGGCGGCGCAGAATGACCGCTTAGGGGGTTTGCCTCAAATTCCATACGCTTGAGTGGAACTTTCGCCACATCAATTCGTCCAACGCTGCACGCGATAATGTGGATTTTGCGGCCTAGCGGCGAGATCCATTCGGGGGGGCGGCCCCGGTCATGTTGTCTACGCCGCCCTTCTAATCGCTACGACCTGTCTGCACAGCCTGGTTGGGAAAGTGACCTGGAAATGCCCCAGATCAATTGTTTGAAGGCAAATAACGCGCAACTATACTCGGCCAAAGAGTTTCCGAATTCGGTTGCGCGCCGCGCTGCGCGATTGCCTGGGTTTCGGAGTCCAACTTTTCCATTTTTCGATCATTTGCCACGTCGAGCGACCTATTGTTCGGCAAGGCCAGTCACAACTTACATACTCCTCCATTGCCTCAAAGCACAACGGATTTGGCTTGGGGGCTCCCCCGGAAGGTTCGGTCTATGACCTCGCGTAAGCGACATTTATCGTCATCGTCATCGTCTGTCTCGAATTCCGAACTTCGCCGCTCTGAAAAGAGGTCGAAGGGTTCGCATAAAAATTCGCGTAAGAAGTCTCGTCGCCAACATATTCTTGAAACGCTCGAAGCACGGCAGTTGTTGGCGGGGCCACAGTTGATCGGCATCCAGCCCAATGAAGGCGATTTGATTGTCGATGGCTCGGTGCGGAACACCGCTCCGAGCGTCTTGACTTTCCGCTTTGACGAGAATCAACAGATCAACGCCGACACGCTTGATGGCATCCGCATCACGCGTCCGGGCGCAGACGGGATTTTCCAAACCCCCGACGACATTCGCATCACGCCTGGCTTGGTCACGGTGGGGGATCCGAATGAGAACGAAGTCGTGGTGCGGTTTGCGGAATCGTTGCCCGATGACAACTACCGCGTCGAGGTCTACGGGTTCGATGATCCCGGGCTCGGTATTCAGGGTTTGCGCAACGTTGATAACGAGTTTCTGGTTCCTCGAACGGCGGGAGATCGTTCGGAGGTTCTCAACTTTAGCCTTCGGCTTGGTGCCCTAGTCGAAGCGGTCGTGCCGCAACCCGTGGTGCGTTTGGCGGATGGTTCGTTGCAGCAGAATCGCAACGAAATCGTCGTTTACTTCAACGAAGATCCCTTGTTTGTTGAAAACGATGACGCTGGGAATCCGACACTTCGATCGGCGGAACATCCACGTTTCTATCAACTATTGCTGACGGAAGAGACCGCGCGGACGACCGATGACCGTTTGTATCATCCTGACACGGTGGTTTACGATGCCACGACGCATACTGCACGCTTGTTCTTCGCCGACGATCTCAACAATCTGCCTGGCGTTTCGATGGGCGGTGGTACGTTCCGATTGCGCGTGGGAACAGCCGTCGACAGCCGTGCGGATCTGATCATCGAGCCGACCGACGTGGTCGTTGCTCCGATTGCGGTCACCGATTTTGGGGTCGCTGGTCTACGTGTTAGTTTCGTTTCGAAGTTGATTGGTGAATCGGCCTCGGGTCGACAAGTGCGTTTCGAAGATGTTGGTGCCGCAGGGCTAGCCGTGCGCGCAGAAGCCGATGGCACGGTCGTGTTCAATTTCGGTGGCGATACGCCGACGGTCAACGATTTGAACTCGGTGGTGTTGTCGACGCCGGCCGTGGCCGCCTTGATCGAAGTCAAATGGTCGCTCAATGGAGATTCGTCCCAAGGGGGCAGCACGCCGGTACCACGCAGCCAAATTGGTGCGCCACCGTTGGTGCTCAATGCCGTCGGTGACACGCTTGGTACCGCACTTGACGTTGGAGTCTTTGGTGCCGACGGGACGCTGACGAGCTTGGTTTTCAAAGAAGCCATTGACCCTCAGCCCTTTGCGATTCAATTGCCGGGCGGCAATAACGATCCCGGTCACAGTGAATTGGATGAAGTCGTTGGCGGATTGTTGCAACACATCAACGATAACTTCGGTCCCGATACGCAAAATGGAATCACGGAGATTGCGTATAACTTCAACCCCGTGTTTGATACCAGCGTTGCCGGAGTTCAATTCCAGAACCAGATCACCGAGCGGCAAAAGGTGCGGATTCGCGAAGCCCTCGGTTTGTGGGCGAGTAAGATTGGCGTGCAGTTCCGCGAGACAGCCTCCGACGGGATCACGTTCGCATTGGGAGAAACCGCGAATCTTCAAGCCGGTACGTTGCCCGGCACGTCGGTCGTTTCTCAAAATGTGATCAATGCGCGCGTTCGCATCGACCCTACGTTCACTGAGCCCGCGTTGGTGTTCAGCAATCAAGTCACGTTCAACACGGCTTACGGCGAGGATTTCTTGCGCAAGGCGACAGCCGGGATCGGTTTGATCCTGGGATTGGAGCAGACGCCTGATCTGCCGTCGCAAACGTTGATGAGTTTAAACAGTACGTTTTTGAACAGTTCGATCAATGGTCGACCGGATCAAGAACCGGTGTTCCCCGGCAGCTTTGATGTGTTGCATGGCCAGTTTGTTCACCGTCCCGACAGCAACGACATTGACTTGTATCGCTTCCAGGTCGACTTGAATGATGCCGATCGTGTTGGCAATTTGACGGCGGAAACGTTCGCCGAGCGATTGCCAGATTCAAGTTTGCTCGACACGACGTTGACGCTTTACCAAGAAATCAAGGCGTCCGCAGTCACCGACTTCGGCTACGGGGTCGGTTTGCAAGTGCGAATTGATTCGTTGCTGGAAGGACTGCTCGGCAACAATCTCCGGCTGGATTTTATTCTCTCGGATCGTCAGCCTGGCGATACAGCCGTGCGCGTGACCCAGCCGAATGACTCGAGCGGTAAACCGATCGCCAATGCCATCCTGGTCGAATTGCCTCGCAAGGGAACGAACGTTCCCACTTTGCCGGTCAGCGAGATCATCGATGCGATTAACAACAGTCCCTTCGCCAGTTCGATTATGCGAGCGTCGTTGGTCACCGGGGCCGCGAGCACCGATGTCAGCAGTCATGAACTGACTTTCTCGCCCATCTTGCTCAGCGGTGGCGGGCTCGTGCAATTGAGCCGCAATGACGACTACTTTAGCGAAGATTCGCGGTTGACCGCATCACTCGGTGAAGGCACCTACTATGTCGGGATTGCTGCGAGCGGGAATGACAACTACGACCCCACGATTCCGGGCAGCGGTTATGGCGGGTTGACCCAAGGCAAATATGAACTGCACCTAAAGTTCGAGCCTCAAGTCGATGAAACCGATGTGATTCGAGACTTGGATAGCGAGCGCACCGGCGTTCCGGGCACGATTCTCGATGGGGATGGCGACGGCAGCCCCGGCGGTGTTCACAACTTTTGGTTCCAAACGCGTCCTTTGAACCGAACATTGACCTTCACCGACAACGGCGATGCGTTGACGGTCGGACAAACGATCAAGATTACCGGAGCGGCGGGAGTCGTGCGAACGTTTGAGTTCGTTCCTATTAATGGTTCCGCGAAACCGGGAAATGTGGCGGTCTTCTACAGTCCCGGTAGTCCAAACTTCCCAACCCCCGCGGGCACATTAGCCTCGACGCTACAGACCGCGATCAATGGCGTCGCTAACAAAACGGGCGTGACCGCGACGATCAGTAACGGCAGTGTGATTTTGAGTGGGGAGCGGAGCGTCGAGCTCTCGACCAACTCGCGTGCGTTGGAAGCCTCGGGGCGTAATATTTTCGTTGACAAAACGGCCGGGCCGAACGCCGACGGCAGTTTGGACCATCCCTTCAATAACATTAGCAACTCGAACGTTGCGAACGCCTTCGACGCGGCGTTGCCCAAGGACATCGTACGCATCGTCGGTAACGGGGGTGTCGACGGCGATCTATCGACGGTCGAGGATAACCTGAGCTACAAAATCGGCGTCCCTGATGTCGGCGGTGGGTTCCTCGAGGATGGCCGCGTGATGGAAGTGCCCAAAGAGGTCACGACGATGATTGACGCGGGTGCGGCGTTCAAGCTGCGTCAAGCTTACATCGGAGTGGGAAGCAGCACGGTCCAAGTCGACCGCAGCAACGGGGTACTTCAGATTCTCGGCACGCCGCGTTTGGTCGACCTTAGCGATCCCAACACAACGCTGCTGTTGGGCGACACCGATCGAGAGCGTCCCGCCTTTGACGATGGCAGTGTGATTTTCACGAGTTTCCGTGATCTTGAAGTGGACCGCGCCTCGGTGGGTAACAGCCCCGCGGTGAGCCCCGGTAATTGGGGTGGTTTGCTGTTCCGTCAAGACATCGATCAAGCCGAAGGGCGACAAAATCTAGAAGATCAAGGGATCTTCATGAACCGCGTCAATCATGCAGAGATTCGTTACGGTGGATCGAGCAACTTGACGATCGATTCGATGCAACAGTTGGTCAATCCGATCGAAATCGTCAACATGCGTCCCACGATTTCGTTTAGCGAGATCACCAATAGCGCCGATGCGGCGATGAGCGCGACTCCGGACAGCTTTGAAGAAACCAGCTACCAATCGCCTCAGTTCCAACAAGCGGGCGCGTTTACCGCCGACTACGACCGTGTTGGCCCCGAGATTCACAACAACCAACTGTTTGATAACAGCATCAACGGTTTGTATGTCCGAGTCGTTACGACTTCGACCGAACCGCCTCGCGCGTTGACCGTTGCCAGCCGATTTGATGATACCAGTGTGGTTCACTACATCGCTGAGAACATCGTCATCGCTTCGAATCCAGGCGGTTCGATCCAAGACGGCTTTGCGCCTTCCACATCGCTGATCTCCGCGCAGATGCTTCGGGGTGGAACGTTCAATCCCGGGGATTACCTCTACAAGATGACGTTTGTGGACGCCGATGGCTTTGAATCGGCCGCTAGCGTGGATCCGTTTGGCTTTACGGTGTCCAGTGCGAAGTCTTCCATCGAATTGACTGGCTTGCCCCAGGTTCAATCCAATACGGGTTACGTATCCCGGCGTTTGTACCGAGCCATCGATATCGGCGGGACGCCGGTCTATCGATTGGTAGCGGAGTTGGACGCATCGTCGATCTCGTATATCGATAACGGCAGCTCAACCGACGGCGTATTGGACCTCAGCCTTAATGGCGTCCGTGGTCGCTTGGACGCCTCGCTTGTGATTGATCCGGGCACGGTTGTTAAACTTCGCGGTGCTCGCTTTGAACTTGGCTACGGCACCCAGTTGTTGGCCGAAGGTACCGAGAGCAATCCGGTGGTGTTCACCAGCGTCTTCGATGATCGCTTTGGAGCGGGCGGGACGTTTGACACGAACAATGACAGCGGAGACACCGATGGCGGAACCGATCCAAATTACGGCGATTGGTCCGGAATCTATGCTGGCCCGACTTCGACGGTCAGCCTGGATCATGCGACGGTTGCTTACGGCGGCGGCATCAGCTTGCTAGAAGGCGGGCAATCGCGTGGCTTTAATGCACTCGAACTGCACCAAGCCGAGGGCCGGGTTACCAATTCGCGGTTCGAATTCAATGAAGACGGACAAGATGGTGCGGGACCGGCCGGCCGCTTCGGGCGATTGATCAATAACGCGGCCACCATTTTTGTACGTGGTGCGCAACCCATCATTGTCGGGACCACGTTTACCGACAATCGCGGCTCGATTATCGATATCGATAGTGAATCGATGACGGCCGAGCGAGTGATTGATGCGGGACGGCAAACCGGAACGAGTGATCGGTTGCGAGAATTGGACGACAACTATGGTCCGATGATTCGCTTCAACCGTTACGAAGACACGGCTACCGAAAGCGATTCCACGGAGCGACAATTGTCGGGGCTAGAGATTCGCGGCGGCACCTTGACGACCGAAAGCGTGTGGGATGATACCGATATCGTTCACATGTTGTTCGATAGTTTGGTGGTTGAGAATTTCCATAGCTCCGGCGGCTTGCGACTGATGAGCCGGTTGGACGAAAGCTTGGTCGTGAAGTTACTCGGTTCGGGAAATCCCAACAGCGCGACGACGGGGACGGGCTTGACCGCCACCGGATCGGTGGGCGAAATCGAAGACCGCATTGGCGGCGCGATTCATATCATTGGACAACCGGGAGCCCCTGTGGTGCTCACCAGTCTGCTCGATGACACGGTCGGCGCCGGTTTGACACCGGATGGATCCCAGTTCACCGACACCAATGGCGATGGAATTCAATCACGCCCAGCGCCCAATGATTGGCGCAGCATCTTCTTGGATCAGTACAGCAACGACCGCAACGTCGATGTGATCAAAGAATTCGAGTTGCCAAGCGAAGAGGGCCCAGGGCTCAACGGCGACGTCGAGTACGCTCAATACCTCGGTGAGCTTGCTCCGAATTTGTTCTCGGGAGATGAAAATCGCCGGCACGGGTTTGAGGTCGACGGCTACCTCACCGATTTCCGCGACATCGATACCTACTCCTTCGACGCAGCCCCTGGGACTGAAATTTGGGTCGATATCGACTACACCACGTACCGGCTTGATACGGTCATCGAATTGCTCGATGAGAATGGTCAAGTGTTGGCACGCAGCGATAACTCGTTCGCAGAAACCTCCGGTAACGCCTCGGTCGTCGTGCTCGATTCGAATTTGGAAAGTAGCACGACCTCGCTGCAAGCATCCGCAGAGGAATACACCGAGCGTGGCGCGGGCGGGTTGTACGACGATTTTGGATCGACCAATCCTCGTGACGCGGGAATCCACTTTACCTTGCCGGGTAACGCGGCTGATCCAACGGCGCGTAGCAAGTACTTTTTCCGCGTTCGCAGTGCTTCACTGAATCCTGATGATATGGCGGGCGGTTTGACCTATGGTGGTTACCGTTTCCAACTCCGCTTGACCGAGGCACAAGAGTTCCCCGGCAGCGTGGTTCGCTATACCGACATTCGCTATGCCAACAACGGAATCCACACGCGTGGTTTGCCCAGCTCGTCACCGTTGATTGGTGAGGCGGGTGAGAACGAAGCGCTTGTGGGCAATGCGGCAAGCAATGATCAGATCGTCCGCGACGGTACCGAGTCGGTTGGCCAACGCGCTCAGAACATTGGCAACTTGGTCGGCAACAAGAACAATGTGATCAGTGTGGCGGGCTCGCTGAGCAGTGGTTTTGATGTTGACTTCTATCAATTCGATATCGATTACAGTCTTGGTAACACGTCGCTGCATTCGACGGTATTCGACATCGATTATGCCGACGGGTTCAATCGCCCGAACACCTCCGTGAGCGTGTTTTACGATCCCGACGGCGAAACCGGAGGCCAATTGCCTCGCTTGGTGCTGTACGGTCAAGACGCCAATATTTTGGATGACTTGACGAGTCCTAACGGTGAGAATTCAGCGCTGGAGAAACTGTTGCGTGGTTCGATTGGCACCGGCGATGCCTTCATCGGCCCGGTCTCGTTACCCGAGGGTTCCTACTACGTCGCGGTGACCGCCGACGGACGCGAGCCGGTGGAGTTGACCTCCAACAGTAGCCTTCGACGTGAGCCGATCAACTCGGTGCACCGCATCGTCGAAGACCGCATCAATCCATCGACGCCTAGCACGGCACGGCAAGCCGACCTCATCAAGCTGTTCTCGGATGCGACGCTTGCTGCCGGAGGCTTTGTCGAAGCCGACGACGCAAACCCCGGTCATGGGAAACCAGCCCATTTCGATCGCACTCAAGGTGCCCCAGGTGCCGTCGAGAATACCTCGTTGTATTACAACCGGATGACTGCGACGGGCGCGGGAACGATCACGAGCGATCCGTTCAGCTTGGCGGGCTACGTCGCCGCCGATGCGCCCACATTCTATTACAACTACCGTTTCGACCCCACCGCGGGCGATACGGTTGCGTTAAGGATCTTCAGCGACCAAGACCCGACCGGCAGCACGCTTGACGCCGTGCCGCAAACCGATGCGATTTGGCATCAATCGCGGATCCCGCTAGACGCATTTGCAGGCCACAGCGGCGTCCGGGTTGAAATCACCTACACCCCGCTCGATGCGGGCGGGGGCGTTCCAGTGGTGGGGACGAGCGAAGGCTTGTACCTGGACGACTTTATCGTTGGCTTTGCCGAGCGTGGCGAAACGGTGTTCGGCGCAACCGCGGGCGAAGATGGCTTTACCGGATTCGGGACCGGCGAATCGGGCGAGTACCAATTGGAGCTTCGATCGGGCACGCAATACGCGACCCCGACCCCAGGCGGTACGGTGTTGAATCTCGATTTTGATACCAATGATCGCCACAGCGAAACGATTACGATCGTCGCTCCCGCCGGAGATCAGATTATCGATGGCGACACGTTCATCATTAGCGATGGCAGCGTCAGCCAAACCTTCGAGTTCACCACGACGGCCGGAACTGTCCGCTTCGGAAACACGCCCGTCTTGTTCAGCGCTGCGGATCAGCCGAAGGACATTGCACGTTCGATTCGCACCGCGATCACGACGCAGACTCGGATCAAGGTCGAAGCCTCTTCGGCTGCAGGTCAGGACACCGGCGCGTTGACCGATGGACGATTGTCCTTGGTTGGCGCTCGGGGCGGATCGTTCATGGGCGTTAACGGTGTTGCGGACGCACCGGCGCCGGGCACGCGATTGGACTTGGACAGCAACGGCAATTTGAAGCTACCGGTGATTTTCCACCAAGGCGAAGGGGACGTTAACTTCGTCCGCCGTCAAAGCCAGGTGGTGATCGAGCAAAATATGATCAGCGACGTGCATGCAATCGGAATTTGGAACGAGCCGGGCGTGCGTCAAACCGATCCCGAAGACCAATTCGGAAGCTTCCCATTGCTACCGTTTGGCAATCCGTTGCCCGGTGTTGCGAGAAACCTTCCCACCTTGAATAACGAAGTGCTCGGCGGCTTGATGCCGGGAGTGGTCATTCGCAACAACACCATCGACCAAGCGGGTTATGTCGGCATCAAAGTCGAGGGAGAAACTCGCCCGTTTATGATCGAAACCGGAGACGGCGATAGTATTTCGGATGGTGTGACGATGGCGATCGATTCAGGCGGCACCCGCGTCGTGTTTGAATTCGAAGACATTAGCGGAAGTCCTACGCTCACGAGCGGATCGGGCGTTGTCGGTGGCGATGGCGTCGCCGACGGGCATGTGCCGATCTATTACCGCCGCACCCATAGTGCGCTGTATGACAATCGGGCGAGCGTGGCTTATTCGTCGCGTCAAATGGCCTCGGCGATCATGCAAGCGATCCAGGGCAGCATTTTGGTGACCAACAATTCAACGGAGTTGGTCAGCGCCACATTGGGGCCATCCTTGACGAGTGATCTGGCGAGCGGAGATACCGCTGTCTACCTCTCGGGTGTCAGCAATATCTATGTGGTAGGCCGCAGCGGAGTCGCCGAGACTCCGATTCGAGTTGGCGTGCAAACGCAATTGGCTCCTGTCGCCGAACCGCTTCAACCGTTCACGCGAATCGTCAACAACACGATCTACGGTGCCGATGGAACGGAAGCATTGTTTCCTGAATCGGGCACGCGTGAATCCAACGACACCCTCGCCGAAGCGATCGACACCAAAGTCGGACGCAGTCACGTTGGTCCTTATGTCACCACCGGAACGATCGGTGATAACTCAGGACCGATCGGTGCTGCCGGCGATGTCGATTTCTACCGCGTGGAGATGCAGGTGGGTGACCGCTTGATTGTCGACATCGATACCGGCAACACACTTGATACCGTGTTGCAAGTCTTCGATGCACGAGGCGTCGCTCAATTGTTGGCCAATGGATCGACCGTCGTCGATACCGCGACCGCGCCGGGGCATTTGAACCCAGGGTCCACGGTTGCCAATCCCACGGCCGATGCGGTCAACGAACGCGATCCGTTTGTTGACTTTACCGCATTGTCGACCGGCACGTACTTTGTCGCGGTTAGCGGCAAAGGCAACGAATCGTTTGATCCGGCTAGCTTGTCGGGGCGTGAACTCGGCACCGGCGGAACGGGTGACTACACGATCTCGATCGAAAACTACACCGCGCGTAGCTTCGTGATGAGCATCAATGGCGGATCCGCTAGCGATGGCGGCGGAGTACGCGGTTCGGACTTGTTGGGCACCACCTTTACGGTGACGCAGATCCCCGACGTGCTCAATGGCACCACCAACCAAGTGACCTTCACGTTCGCCACCGGTGGCGGAGTCGGCAATGTGATCATCGCGGCCAACGACCAGATGCCCGATATCATCGAAGCGATCGCTCAGGCGATCAATTTCGCAGCAGGCGTGAACAACGGACTGCTTGAGAATCACGTACGTGGCAACGGGCCGGGTGGAATCAGCGGTCCGATCCAACGCGTCTCGGCACTCGCATTGGGCGGGCGTGATGGAAATAATGCCTCTGTCGCCACGTTCAATTTGACCGGGGATCGCGCGTCGGGCTTCGGGCACGATCGCTTGACGACCCCTGGGGACGGAACTACGGAACTTTACGCGGTCATCAACAACGTCGCCAAGATCGAATTGAGTGCGGCAGCACGGAATGCGGGGTTGAGGCTTGATCCGGTGGAGGGACGTGACACCGATCAACTCTTGAACGAAACGGGGATCATGATCGCCGGGGGCGCTAGTCCCGCAATTTTGAACAACGTCCTGGTCAATCTGCACGAAAGTGTGGTGATCGAAGAGACGAACTTGTTTGGGTTTGGGCAATTTTCGAATTCCCATGTCAAGCCGATGGATCAAGACACCGTGGTGGTGGGTTCGGTATTCCAATTTGACCAACCTGAACCGACCTCCTTCAACGACGAGATGACGTTTCTGTTGAACGGTGGCGTGAACAACGGGATTTCCACCGGAATCAATGAACCGAGCAATCTCAACGGCGGCAGCGACGATTTCAATGTCAGCTTGGGTAACAATGCTGCGGCGCTTCAGTATCCCGGTGGAAATAACTTCTTACCGATCGGAAACTCGGTGCTCGTCGATTCGGGCGTGAATTCGTTAATCGATCGAGACAAGTTCAAGACGCTCAAAGCCTCTGTGGGGATCGCGGCCAGCAACGTGCTCGCGCCGATCCGTGACGTCAACGGCGTTTTCCGTGCCGACAATCCGTCCTTCCAACCTCCGGGTACCGTGGGCGAATCCGTCTTCCGTGATCGTGGCTCCAATGAGCTTGCCGACTTCGTGGGCCCCGTCGCGACAGCTGAATTTCCACGTGATAATGGGGTCACGCAACGTGATGGCGATCCCGCGGTTAGCTTCATCAATTTGAGCGAGGGTGCTTACAAGGAATTCCGTATCCTGCTGCGTGATAACGGTGACGCATCGGACCCGTTCTACGGAATTGGTATCGATGACAACACCGTTGTCGTTCCTGCGATTCCTGGACTGCGTCCAAGCGGATCGAATGTCACCGTGTTTGAAAATGACCGGATGCTGATCGAAGGCATCGACTACACGTTCCATTACGCGGAAACCAAAAACCTGATCACGCTCAAGCCGTTGACGGGGATTTGGCAAGAGGATCGCTCGTACCGAGTTGCTCTGAACCAACGTGACCGCACCGTGTTGGTCGCGCCCGAGGCTCAGGAACTTACCGATGGCGATCAAATCAAGATCACCGATGCCAACGGCGGCGATATCGTCTTCGAATTTGAAACGGGTTATCAGCTGCTATTGCCGGAAACGATTTCCTTGATCGTGCCGCAGGTCGGAACGAATTTCGGAGGCGTTAGCGACGGTGACATTTTCCAAATCAATGATGGAAAGAACCCGGTCGTCGTGTTCGAACTCGACAGTGACGGTGTTCGATTGCCGAGCAGTGTCGTCGTCGCGTTACCGAGCGATCGTCCGCCAACGGATCCGACCGCGTTAGCAGCGTTTTTGAACCAAATTGCCTTGAATATCCAAACCGCAATCGACGCGGAAGTGGCCGGGGGACGTTTGGATGTCGAAACTCGCGTGATCGGCAGCCGCGTCGCGATCGGTGCGGAACCGGGGGCGACGGCCATCACCAGTGGCAGCGGATTGTTGCAAGATGCTCGCACGTTGGCATTCCGAGTTCCCGAAGTGGGATCCGGCTTCGGCGGCGTGGTCGATGGAGACACCTTCATCGTCAATGATGGTATTCGCGCCATTACATTTGAATTCAATACCGGTGGCGGGTTGGTCGACTCGGCCAATACCGAAGTGGCCATTGCGACCGATCTAAGTGCGAACCAAGTTGCGATCGCGATTCAACAAGCAATTTTGGCGTCATCGCTGCGATTGAACCCCAACGTGCAAGGCGATTCGGTTTATCTGAACCTGCCGGATACGGGATCGGCCAGTGTGCCGTTTGGTCAATTGACCTTGGTGGGAATCAGTCGCACGCCTACCGATGGCGACTTGATCACTTTCTCACCTAGTGATGGAAGCGATCCGGTGACGATCGAGATCAATCGCACCGATGAGCCCAACGATATTTTGGGTGTCCGAATCGACGATGGGGTGACCGCTCCGAACATTCCGGTCAACATCACTCGTTCGACCACCGCGTCTGAATTGGCGGACTTGATCCTCGCGGCGATCCAGTCAACTCGACAGGCGGGCGTTGACACGATCGCGGGCTTGGACACCAGTCAAGTTTCGGTGATCAATGGCACCCTCGTCTCCATCGGAGGCAGCAAAGGCCTCGGTTTGGGAGTCACGGGAACGTCGCTCGAAGTGGTCGGTGCACCGGACGTTACCGGCAGCTCGACGATCGAAGTGTTTGGTCCACTGCTACTGAACTTGCCGCTCGTCGGCGGTGGTGGTTTCCAAGACGGTAGCGTGTTGATTCTTCGTGACGCGCTCGGCAACGATGTGGTCTTCGAATTCAATTTGGTCAACACGCTACAAGCGGTACCGGGTGCTATTCCGGTTACCTTCAACACGTTTGACACGGTCGACATTTTGGCGGACAGCTTGGTCGCAGCGATCAATGCTTCGTCGGCCGGAGTGACGGCCCAGAACCTTCTTAACGGCCGGATCACGTTGGGACGCATTAGTGCCGACCGCGTTGAGCTGACCGGCATTCCCGCCGATCCTGATATCCCAGGTAGCGGTGCGCCAGGCGTTTCCCAGATTTCCGTCCGTCGTGGCATTGTCAATGACGGCGAAGTGCTGACGTTGCGTCAGGGAACGACTTCGATCTCGCTCGAATTTGAATCGGTCAATAACGGGGGCGGAGTTCGCCCGGGCAACATTGCGATTCCATTCCAACCGACCAGCACGATCGGGGACATTGCGGTTTCGTTGGCTGCGGCCATCAACAACAACCGGGGGAACTTGAGCATTACCGCAACGGCAGATCTCGACTTGCTCGGCGAGCCGATCGGTACCGTCTCGCTGGACGATCTACCGGGGACGGTGGTTGACGCTTCGCAAGCACCGACATTGAACGTCGTCGGCGTCCCAGGCGGGGCCATTCCGATTTCAATTGATCCGGACTTTACCGCCGAGCAGGTAAAGCTGGCTTTGCTACAAGCAATCAATAACGTCAACAGGGAAGGTCAACCAGCGTTGACGAACCTTGCAGCGGAAGATCGCGGTGGAGCCACGTTGTTCATTGAGAACGGGCAAATCTTCGAGGGCCCGGTCTCGACGTTCTACTTGCCTGGGATCAAGGACAAAGTCGGCAATCCGTTGGAACCGAATCGCCAGGATCAAACAACCCAGTTCACCTTCATGTTGCCAAGCGTTGGGTTTGACTTTGGCGATGCACCGGACCCCGTCAACGGAGTTCCCGGTCGCTATCCCACCACCCTCGCTAGCGATGGTCCGCGACACGTCGTCGATGGTGAAATCATGTTGGGATCCAAGGTCGATGTGGACGTCGATGGGATGCCATCGCGTGCCGCCGATGGGGACGACGCGACGATTTTGGCCAGCTCCACTGGCACTTTATTCACGGTCGCGGTCGTCGACGGTCGTGTCGAAGTCACGGTCAATACCGCGGTCGACGCGGCGACCCGGGATGGGGATACGATTACGATCGATACGGGAGCCGATATTGCCACGCTCGAATTCGACATCAACGGTCGATTTGAAGAGGACAACTTCGCGATTCGTCCGGTCGACAACACCCCAGAATCGATTGCTGCGGCGATCGCGCAGGCGATCCAAGAGAGTCCGCTCCGCCCGGCCGGAGTGTCGATTTCGGGTAACCTGGTGATTGTCGACGGCAACGACGAAGATGGAGTCAGCTTTGTCAGCAACCTGAATCCACAAGGCATTCTCAATCGTGGCGTCGGGGTGACGCGAGTCGATGGAAATGGCCAACTGATTCGCGACAACAACGGAAACCCCGTGATCTTCTTGCCGATTCAAGTGACCGGCACGGGCGTCTTGGACGCTTGGATCGACTTCGCGGCGGACGGTGACTTCACCGATGTCGGCGACCAGATCATTACCAGTGCGATTTTGAACGGCGATGGACGCCCCCAAACGTTCTACGTGCCCTTCCCTGCACACGCTCCGGATCCCGTGACGGCCACCGATACCTATGCGAGGTTCCGTGTTTCCCGCAACGGTGGTTTGGAACCCATCGGGTTGGCACTCAGTGGCGAAGTTCAAGACTATCGCTTGCGATTGCTACCCGGAACACCTCCGATGGTCGGCGATCAACAAGCCAATCTCAGCTACAGCACCGATGAAGACCAGCAGCTCCAGGCCACTGACGTCAACGGTTTGTTGTCGCCCGGAAATGCGAACGACAACAGTATCTTGGTGGGTGTGACCGATGCGGACGGTGACGACATCGCGGTCTATCCCGACGATGTTGGTGTCAGAACGATTATGGTCAGCGGCGAGGCAGCGGGTGTGTTGGATCTGCAAAGCGACGGCACGTTCACGTTTGTGCCGGCTCAGGATTTCAACGGACCGGTGACGTTCAGCGCTCGAGTGACGGACGTCAAACCGCTCTCCCCTGAAGACCAATTGCTCAGCGGGCGGCCGATCTCGGTCACCATCAATGTGCAACCGGTCAACGATCTTCCGGTCGCAACGACCAACAACGTTGTCGTGCCTCGCACGATTGCAGAAGACGCTGTGACAACCTTTACCAAGGCTGAGTTGATCGATCCGTTCTACGTTCCGGGACCTGCCAACGAGGCAAGCCAGCCGTTGATCATTCAATCGGTCGGAAGCGTACGTGGTCCTTTCCTCTCTGCGCTCGGCGGAGTGATTGCGATCTCGGCGGATGGACGAACCGTGACCTACACGCCACCGGCGGATTACAACGGGCCCGACTCCGATACGTTCTTCTACTCGGTTGCAGACGTGCCTGGTGCAGGACAAACCTCCGAAACGGCGATCAAACAAGGCACGGTTTCGATCTCGTTTACGAAGGTCAACGATCCCCCACGATTGGTCAACGACACCTTTACGACCCAGGAAAACGAGCCGTTAAGCATTCCGCTTCGCACGGCGGATAATCAAGGCATCCTTGACAATGACACCGCTGGGCCGACGAACGAAACCGATGCGCCCGAAAGCCAAACCATCAGCTTGGTGACGGCCGAATTTCCTAAGCGGACATTCCGTGGCGGAAATGTGGTGTTCGAGGGTGGTAGCTTGCGTTACACCCCGCCGGCACAATTCAGTGGCGTGGACCAGTTCAGTTACACGGTTAGCGATGACTTGGGACTAACCTCGTCCGCGTTGGTGATCATCAACGTCGGCGGAGTGAACGATGCTCCGCAGTTCATCGGCATCAACGGCGACCCGAACGAAACTTCGTTGACGTTGGATGAGAGCAAAGCGGATGCGAGAACGGTCCAATACGATTTGTCGACTTGGTTCAGTGACCCTGAGAATGACGACATCAATTTCTCCGTGACGTCGTCCAATACGTCCATCATTAGTGCCGCCGTTTCGGGTGACACGTTGCTTCTAACGCTTCCACCGTTCGCGTTTGGGCAAGCCACGCTGAATATTACCGCGGTTGATCCGAGCGGAGCAACCGTCGTCACTCCGATCCCCGTGACCGTCACTGATACGCCCGATCCACCGACGCTCGTCGGTACGCTCGACCCTTTAAGTGGCGTGGAAGACGTGTTGGTGACCGCTGATTTGGGCAGCGTGTTTGCGGATCCCGATGGCGAACCGTTGACCTATTCGGTTGCCCGCATCGGCAACATTGTGAATCCAACGCCGACCCAAATTGCGCAAAATCCGTTGGTCCAAGCGATTCGGTTTGTCGGCGATGAGTTGCAAATTGAACTGAAGCCAAATCAATCGGGTAGCGTTGAAATCGAAATTGCGGCCAGGGACGGAAACTTCCGCATTAGCGATGCGTTCACGTTGACGGTCGCGCCGACGCCGGATGCACCGGTTGCTGCGAACGACGCGTACAACGTCCCCGTGGGAACGAAACTTCAGGTGTTGAATCCAGCAAACGGTTTGTTGCGAAACGATAGCGATGCCGATGGCGATACGTTGTCAATCGACCCGGCTTCGGTCACGCCAAGTGATCCGAACTTTGTGCTCAATGCGGACGGCACGTTTACCTTCACCGCCCAATCGGGCGCCGTCGGGGACACCGTGACATTTAGCTACAACGTGGTCGATTCGACTGGTTTGCCAAGTAATACCGCGACGGTCACCTTCACGTTTAACCAATCGCGTTACCAGAATCCGATTTCGTCGCTGGTCACGGACGTGAACGCCGATGGTTCGGTTTCGGCACTCGATGCGTTACGCATCATCAACCTGCTCGATCAACGACTCACAGGGCAAAGTTCGTCGATCCCGGTTGCCGACCTTGGTGCTCCGCCACCGGACTACTATGACGTCAGCGGGGATGGTCGAGTTTCGGCGTTTGATGCGTTGCTCGTGATCAACGCATTGGAGCTCCGTGGTGTTCAACCGATGGGCAGCGGGGAATCGGTCGCGGAAGGTGAGATCGTGGCGGCAAACGCCTCGCCTTCAAACGATGCGAATTTTGCGGCTTCGGTTTCGTTCGCATCGGCCTCCAATGCCAATTTGCCTGTCCGAAACGCGGTCGCAGTGGCTGAAGAGCCGAGCATCGAAACCGTCGATCCACGCGACGCGATTCTTCAAGCGGGCTTCGAGATTGGTCGCTCGTCGGTTGAAAATGCGGTCGATTCCTTCGGGCCGACGCTGGCCAATGGAGGCTCAGCCGATTCGTCCAGCGTGGATGAAGCGTTTGCCTCGCTACTGGACGATTCCTTGCTTGAGGGAGGATTGCAATGATCGATCCTTCACGATCTCTGAGTCGTTCGGTCGCAACTTGCGATCGAACGTTTAGGGAGCTGACTCGGTTGGGGATACCATTGGCACCGAGAGAACTTTTTTTAGCGAGGTCCGGTGGGGGTGCCCCCTTCGTGCCCCCCCTTGAAATTGACAGTGATACCTCCACATTGACTGCGGGACGTTCCATGATCGGAGCGGTTGAGCCGAGACGACCCGTCGTGATTTGATGAATGGCAACGCGTCTTTATGGGCGACGTTGTCTCGCAGCATGCTTTATTTCCCGCGACGATTTCCTACCTTCCTTTAATACGATCCCTCGAGGTTCGGGCGAATATGACTCAGCGACGAAACTTTCGTAAATCCGCCACGCTATCGAAAAAGACTTCTCGGCGTCTGCACCATGAAACGCTGGAACGCCGCGAGCTTTTGGCGGCAGAAATCGGCATGCTTGGCGAACGCGACATCCAAGCGATGGTGTCATCGTTCCCATCCTCGGCGGATTCAGCGGGAGGCGAGGCCGATCAGTATCGCTCGCAGATGGCTTCGGCCTACGCGATGGATGCCATGTACTCCGCTGGAACGACACAGGCGGTAGCGGCGGAGTCAGCGTCACCCCACTTGCAAATGCTCGATGCAAATGGAACGCAAATGGCGGTAGGGGCGTCGTTTGACGATCTCGATGTCCATCCGCATGCCGTCTTTGCGGAGGGAACTCCGACCGAGGTGGTGGAAGAGTGGGAGCGGCGTTTCAGCGGTCCGACTAGCGAGAATGGAATCAGTTTGCAAGGCGGACGATGGGACACATCGGCCAGTGGTACGAGTCAGAACTATGGTGACGCGGTCACGTTGACGTGGAGCATCGTGCCTGATGGTACGATTGTCGCCGGTTCCGATGGTCCAGGGGCCGCCAGCAATTTGATCTCCTTTTTTGACGGAATCTACGGCACGGGCGGTAACACCGTTGCCGAACGTCCTTGGTTCCCGTTGATCAAGAAAGCTTACGATGACTGGAGTGCCCTGAGCGGGATCACATTCGTCTATGAGGCTAACGACGATGGGATGGCGATGAGCAATCCGGCCCTGGGAGAACTCGGAGTCCGGGGGGATATGCGCATCGGCGGAGCGACGGTCGACGGTGACTACGGTGTCTTGGCCTACAATTTCTACCCGACTAGCAGCGGGGTGGGCGGGGATATGGTGATCGACACGGCCGACATCTTTCTTGCGAACAATGCCAGCGGCGAGAGTCTCGCGCTGCACAATATGTTGATGCACGAAATTGGTCACGGCATTGGCTTGGGGCATGTCACTCCCGTTAATCAAACCAAGCTGTTAGAGCCTTTTGTTTCGACGGCATTTCGTGGGCCACAGCACGATGACATCTTGGCCGCACAAAGCTTGTACGGGGATCGTTATGACGACAATGACGTGCCGGAAAACGCGGTTGATTTAGGCTCCATTGATGCCGATCCCATTGAAATGTTCGATGTTTCGATTGATCGGGATAGCGATGCGGACTGGTATTCCTTTAGCGGTTCGGCCGACACGTTGGTGACAATCGTCGTCGCTCCGGATGGTCAGATTTACGATGTCGGTATCGACGGCGGAACGATTCGCTCGATTGATTCCACCCAATTGGGCGATTTGCGATTCGAGCTCTACGGTCCCGACGGCACGTTGATTCGTAGCCAAGACGCAGGCGGGGTTGGGCGACCGGAGATCATTTCCGGTCTTCGCTTGTCCGAGACCGGCGCCTATACGCTCGGCGTTTTTGGACGCTCGACGTACGGACCCACGCTGGGGGATGTCACCGAATCTCAGCTCTATTCGCTGTCGATCAATCGCAGTGATTTCTCGGATCCAAGGTTGATCGCGGTGGCGCCTAACGGCAGCGATTTGTTCGATTTGGACCCTGCGGATCAAGCCAATCAAAACATTCGGCAAACCGCGCCGACCGAATTGCGGGTGACGTTCAGCGGACTCAATGCGCTTGATTCCGCGACGCTCGACGCCCTGGAAATTTATTACAGTGAAACGGGGAACTTTGAGGCCGATTCGGATCTTGTTCCTATTCCCTACCGCGGCCTCGATGCCGATGGACGCAACGTAACCCTGCGTTTCGCTGAGAACTTGAAAGATGGTTTCTATCAGCTTTCGGTTTCGACCGATCTAACCAGTGTGATCGGCGCGGCATTTGTGCCCACGAATCCTCAATCCGTTCCTGGTGATCCGAGCAAACTACGCGATGTGATCGGCTTTGAACTCGAACTCGGTGGCAAGGTGGTCGCGGTCGTTCCGCAGCCTATCGATAACGGGGTTTCACGACCGAACGAGATCGACGTTTACTTTGACGACCTTGATCTGTTCCGCGGCGGTTCGAGTGTCGACACCAAGTCGTTTTACCAGTTGATCAATACGCAAGGCACGGTGACGACCGAGGACGACGTCGTGATCCCTGTGGTCAGTGCGACACGCGTCGATGCCGATCGAAAAGTGACATTGAGTTTCGCCTCCGATTTGGGCAGCTATGTCAGTGGCGGTAGCACGCTCCGTCTACGCATCGGCGACAGTACTGATTTCAGCACCGTCGGCGTCACCCAACACAACGTCGCCAACACCTCCGCTGCGGATCCTGGTTTGACCGCCGCAACGGCTAACACGATTCCGAGTGCGGCGACGGGCAGTTGGTCGACCGTGGTCGTGGGGCAAGAGGTTCGCAATACGACGGCGAGCGGATTGTCTATTTTGGTTGACAACCCGGGAGGAACGGATGAACCGGGCCATCGTGATATCGAAGTCGAAGATCACTTCCTGTTCCCCGGGGCTCGGGATGGTGACAACTCGATCACGAGCATGCCGTACACCTTCTTGCGCAACACCTCCTATGGAACCAATAGCGCCGGTGCGCAATTATTCAACGACATCAACGCGGACCAAGAAGAGCGATTCCGCGAAATTCTCGAGCTTTACGAGACCTTTCTGGGGATCGATTTCTACGAGACCGCTAACTCAGGTTTAGCGCTGATCGTCGGCGACCTCAGCACCGCCGATCCGACCGTCGTGAGCGGCGTCGGCGGCGTCGCGGGACTGGGCGGTCCTGGACGCGTGACGATGGACTCGCTTGATTTTCAAGATCAAGCATCGAATCGATTTGGCGGATCCTTCTTTGACGTTGCGTTGCACGAAGTGGGGCATGCGATCGGTCTCGGGCATGCTTATGATTTGCCACCTGGAACCGTGCAAGGCTCCGAATCAGAATATCCCGATACCGTGCGTCCCGGTCCGTCTATTTCTGAATGGGCATTCCCGGGCGACAACGATCTCGTCCATGCCCTTTACCTGCACCAACGTGAGTCGCTCGACGTCGATCTCTATCGCGTCGATGTCACTGAAAATGGCATGTTGAAGGCGCAAACGTTTGCTCAGCGTCTGTCCGATGCAAGTTTGCTTGACACGCGATTATCCTTGTTCCGTCAAAACGGCACGGAATTGGAGCTGGTCTCTAGCAATGAAGATTATTTCGGGAGTGATTCGTTTGTTGAGTTCGCGGTCACCCCGGGCGTCTATTTCGTAGGCGTCGCTGCGGAAGGCAACGAAGCTTACGACCCGAACTCAGGCGTTTCGTCGGCCGGCGGTGCCAGCGAAGGCAAGTACGAATTACGGGTTGATTTTAGCTCGGATGTCGGGGCCGCGATCACCGATGCCGGCGGTAGCGAATTGGACGGGGATCGCGATGGAGTCGCCGGTGGGAACTATAACTTCTGGTTCAAACCTGCCGGTGCGAACACGATCTACGTGAACAAATCTGCGGGCGCCGGCAGTGGTTTGCTCGGTTCCCAAACCAATCCATTCAACAACATTCCCAATGCACTCGCGGCGGCCCAAACGCTCGTCAATAACGGTGCCCAAGATGTCGTGGTACGGCTGCTTCCCAACGGCGGAAGCGATGGCGAAATCAGCACAGCGGATGATAATCTCGCCTACGAGGTCGGGTACATCGATGCGTTGGACCAAACCCTCGCCGATGGTCGCAACCTCGTATTGCCCGGCGGGATCCAATTGGTCATCGATGCTGGCGTCGTGATGAAGTTCTTGGACAGCCGGATTTCGGTCGGTAGCGATGACGACGGCGTCGATCGCAGTGGAAGTTCGATCCAAGTTCAAGGCACCCCCGAGTTGCCGGTCTACTTCACCAGCTACAACGACCGCGCGCTGGGGAGTAACAGCAATCCGCTGTTGACTGTCCAACCCGCATCGGGGAACTGGGGTGGGATCGAAATCCGTAATGACATTGACCGGCTACAAGGCCGTGGCGATGCGGAACGCCAAGGGATCTTTGACAACTACATCAACCATGCTGAGTTTACGTTTGGTGGCGGTGAAGTCAGCACGATCAATCGGGTGATCGATCCGATTCATCTCTCCGAAGCCCGTGCCGAGGTCTCCTACAACGAACTCCAATTCAATTCACGAGGCATCTCAGCCGACCCGAATACGTTTGCAGTGACGACGTTCTCCGAACCACGTTACCAAAAACAATCGATTTCTGGAGATGGCTTTGTTAGCGGTTATGACCGCGTCGGGCCGAGCATTCATGGCAACATTCTCGTCAACAACGCGACGAATGGCTTGTTCGTTCGCATCGATACGCCCACGGGCGGTTCGCTAGAGCAATTAGTGGTGCCCGCGCGCTTCGATGATACCGACATCGTGCATGTGCTGAGCGAAAACTTGCTGGTCGATGGATCCCCCGGTGGATTGTTTGAGGAATCGACGCGTCCTAATCCGATCATCGGATTGGCCAAGCAAGCCGGCTCCGGTGCGTTGCCGGCTGGGAACTACCAATACAGCTACACCTTCGTCGATGCGTTTGGATTCGAGAGCCCTGGGTCGCTGGCGCAGAGCGTGACCGGTGTGACCGCCGGCAGTGCGGTGAAGTTGTCGAATATTTCTCCCGCAACGGGGAAATACGTTGGCCGAATTTTATACCGCAGCGTCGATGGCGGACCCTTCAAGCGGATCGCCGCACTGGACAAAACATCGCGAGATTTTACCGACACCGTCGCAGCCCCATTAGCCACCGCGCCAACGTTGGATGTCAGCGTTGCGCGTGTTCGCCAAGGCCGCCTCGATGCCAGCTTGGTGATTGATCCTGGGACGATCATCAAGACCCAAGGTGCACGTATTCAACTTGGGTTTGGTACGACGTTGTTGGCCGAAGGCAAGGAAGGCAAGGAGATTATCTTCACCGCGCGAGGCGATGATCGTTATGGAGCGGGCGGTACGTTTAATACCAACGGCGACGCAACGAGCATCGGAGACCCCGGGGATTGGGCGGGGATCTACGCTTCGCCGACAAGCCGGCTGAGTCTCGACCACACTTTGATCGCTTTTGCCGGTGGAGTGACGGGGGTTGGTGGTGGTACCGCCGCGTTCAATCCGATTCAAATCCATCAAGCCGAAGCTCGAATTGCCAATAGCGTATTCGAGGACAACCTTGACGGAGTCGGTGGAACTCAACTCGGCGCTCGCAGCGACTTTGCACCGAATTCGGCAGCCACCATTCATGTCACCGCTGCGCAACCCACGATCGTGGGCAACACTTTTGTCGGCAATAGCGGCGCCGTGATTGACATCAATGTCAATGCGTTGAATTCCGAGTTGAAGACCGATCTGGGGCGGCAAACGGGAAACATTGACCGTTACGAATTGCCGCCTGCAAATCATGGTCCCGTCATGCGTGGTAACCGCATGGAAGACAACGATGTCAACGGTATGGTAATTCGTGGTGAGGTGTTGACGACCGAAGTGGTCTGGGATGACACGGACATCGTCCACGTGCTGCTCAGCGACATCGAGATCCCCGACCTGCACACGTTCGGCGGGATGCGACTGCAAAGTAGCTCGACGGAATCGTTGGTGGTCAAGCTTAATGATGCTGAAATTCTCGCCACAGGGCGATCATTGGACATCGTCGATCGCATTGGCGGTCGTTTGATGGTACTTGGGCAACCGGGGTTCCCCGTCGTAATGACCAGCATTTTCGATGATACCGCCGGCGCCGGGTTTACGCCCAGCGGGGAAGTACAGAACGATACGATCCCCGGCGGCCCGGATGCACAGCCCGGCGATTGGCAAGGTTTGCGTTTCGACCCGTATAGTCATGACCGCAACGTTGCCGTCGCCACCGAACGCGAGGGACGGACCGGCGGTGTCGGTGACTTGAATGCCAACATTGGACAACACCAAGAGTTAGGCACGTTGGCGGCCAACGAAAAGTCGGGCGACGAAAACATTCGCCTCGGCTTCGAGGTGTATGGCGCGATCGCAGCCGATCGTGACCAGGACTTGTACAGCTTCGAAGGCACGGCCGGCACGATGGTTTGGTTCGATATCGACCGCACCGACGCGCAACTCGATACCGTCTTGGAATTGCTTGACGGCAATGGACGCGTTTTAGCGTTGAGTCAGGATTCGCGATCCGAATCGATGTCCGGACAGTTGACGTTTGTCAATAATGCTTTGATGCGGGATGGTCATGCATTGCCGATGCAATTTGACATTGATCCTGAATTGAATGCGACCGGCGAGTACCGCGATCTGTACTCTCAGAACGATGGCGATTCAGCAATGCGAGTCGTGTTGCCGGGGACGAGCGGAACGCGGAATACGTTCTACGTGCGTGTTCGCAGCAGCAATCCGGCAGCGAATTACACCACGATGGCGGGTATTGATGCGAGTCGCTTGATGGGCGGCACGTCTCAAGGCGGTTATCAGTTCCAAATTCGGCTAAGCGAAACCGATGAATTCGCCGGCAGCGTGGTTCGTTATGCTGACCTGCGTTATGCAACCGATGCGATTGTCGCCATCGGTTTGCCAGCCCATTCGCCTTTGGCCGGAGAGATCTTTAATCCCGGCGGCACGATCGGTTTGGGTAGTCTCAGCAACACCGACCGCGGCGCCATCTCGATCGCTGGTACCGCCGACAATACGGTCGACGTCTATACCTTCACGGTCGATCGCGACTCGTTGCAAGGAGTTGTGCCGACCACCAACAAGGTCTCGACGGTGTTCGATATCGATTGGGCCGATGGTTTGACACGGCCGGATACGACGCTGTATCTGTTCGATGGCACCAGCTTGATTGCGATGGGGACGAACTCGAACATCCTCGATGACCAGATCACGCCGATCGTTCCGGGGCAAACGACTACCGAAAAAGATCTGTCGCGGGGGTCGTTCGGCAATCGCGATGCTTACATCGGTCCATTGGAACTCAATCCCAATGGGAACTATCAGATCGTGGTGGGAACCACAGGCCAAATGCCGGCCGACATGACTCAATTCACTCAAATCAATCCGACCAATACGAACGCGCGTCTTGAGCCGCTTGATCCGACCGTTTTGATCGCCGATGATCGTTTTGATTACGCACCGACCATCGTTTCCAATCCTTCCGAAGGCACGCCGGTTCAGCCGCGCGGAGATCAACTCACTGAATCGTTACAGGTCGCGTTTGAGGATGACGGCAGCAATATCGTCCCGTGGCAATTCGGCGACATTCCGTTGTTGTCAATTCGTGAACGCGTCGATTCCAATGCCGCTTCGCGGTTGTCGATCTACAACCCGTTCACCGGGCGCCACGACGCGATTATCGAAGAAGCGACCTCGGTACCGATCGGAGCGGTGGCTCAATCGGGTCGCGGTGACATCATTGCCATCCGCAATGAAGGGAATACCACACGCACCGACGCCAATACGGGAACGACCTATCGTGTGAGCGAAGATGGCGTGTTCACGGCGATTGGCGCCACCGGGATCCAAACTTACGAACGTGCGTTCAATACCGCCACGCCTCCCGTGGCCATCAACAATCGCGATGATGAAGGGATGCGGTTTGAAAGCTTGGCGTTCTACAACAGCCCGACGACGCAAACACGCTTTTTGTATGGTTTAGCCAATCGTGGCAGCTTCACCGGTACGATCGTGGGGACGGATGGGACCAACGACACGATCGGCGGCGGCACTACCGTCAACGCCAACAACTTGATCTATCGCTTGGATCCCGATACCGGGGCTGCAGTGAGTCGTGCGGGACGAAACATGACGGGCGGATTCGAGTCCGCCAATCCGCTGGACTCACGCATCCAGAACAACTATACGAACTTCAATTTCCCATCGGAAACCCCGTGGGCGGGAACGAACATCGTTGCCCAGATCCAAATCCCGACCGTGTCTCCAGCCACGGGCGGCAATACCGGCAATGTGGTTGACTTAGTCACCGACATTAACGGTGGCGAATTCTTGTATGCCTTTACGGATACCGGGGCGGTATGGCGAGCACGCTTTGACGAAGATAGCGACAACACCTACGCCAGTGGTGACATCCGCGGCATTGCCACTTTGATCGTTGACCCAACGGTCGTGGGGGCGGTTGCGGGAACGGACTTCATTACCGATTCCAACGGCAATCAATTGGTGCTCCAACGTGTCAGCGTTGGTCCCGAGAACTTCCGCGATGTGAACGATACCGTGGGGATCTCGGATCTCTATTTTGGCGTGGGACGTCCCCTCTCACAGCCTTCGGCGCCACTCCGGTTCTACGCCTTTGACTTGAACGATTTGACGGCACAACCCATCTTCAGTTTTGGTGCGGATAGCGTTTTGGTCGACAATACAGCGACCTCAGGCGATTTTGCTGGGTTGTTCTTCAGCTCACTTGATTCCACGCTTTGGCATTTGAGTGACACGCTCCGCACCGCCCCCGGCCACGGCGTCAACGCGCTGGACGATCGACAAGCGTTGCAGGGCGGCGGATCGCTTCGCTTCGGATTTGATGAGTTGGATGATGACTTCAATCATCTCTCCCATCTCGATGGCGATGGTGACGGCCGCGTGAGTGACAACTCCGACGGCAACAACGATTTGGACGCCGACGATCTCCAGGGCTTCTCGGGGTATAACTTCCTCGGCGGGGCTCACGGTAGCGTGCAAAGTAACTCGCTCGATCTGACCGGATTTTCCGCGGATGATCAACCGAAGCTGTACTTCACCTACTTGCTCGATACCGAGAACACCAACGCGGACGATAACGTTACGAGCTTTTCCGATGCGGGGCTTGATGATGTCATGCGTGACTCGCTTCGCGTGATGATTGCCGGTGATGACGGCCAATGGCAACTCGTGGCGACCAACAACTTCGACGATACGATCAACAATCGCGTGTGGGACGATGTTCGCGGCGCCACCCATGAGTACGATCCTGTGGGTAGCCAGGGCTATACCGACGTTTTTGCACAACGGTTCGTACAAGAACTGTTTGATGACAACGTTTTCCGACAAGCCCGTATCGATCTGGGACCTTGGGCCGGCCAACAAGACGTCAAGATTCGCTTCGAGTTCAGCACCGCGGGTGAAGCACGACCCGATCAGAGTGAAATTCAAGCGCTGCCGGGGCATAAGTTGACCGATGGGCAAACATTGACGGTCAGCGGAAACATGCCTGATCGACTCGTCGATGTGCAAGGCGACTCCCTCTCGAATCTAACCAAGGCGTTCGAGTTTGATCTCGGCTTGGTGGTCCAAATGCCTTCGGGACGTCAAGTGACGGCCCCTCTCGCGCTGAACCGTCCCGACGGAACAACGATCGTTGAGCTGGTTCCCGGCGTCGGGGGACTCGGGCAAATTGGAATTGCGACGACCGATACCGCAGCCGATGTTGTGGCGAAAGTCGCAGCGTACATTGCCAATGATAGCGATCCAGGCACGACCACCGTCCAAAGCCCCGGCAAACCCTCCTGGATCGGGTTCAACAGTGAAACGCAAACAGGCTCCTATACTTTCGCGGGGTTGAACGCGTTAATCCATAGCACTCCGGGGATCTCGGCCGCAGTCGTTGGCGTGGATCGAGTGGCCATCGATGTTGACATTTCGATGACAGACATCGAGGTGCGAGACGCGATTCAATTCGCGATGGCCAATGAGATCCATTATATGGATGCCCTGCCAAGCTTGGCGGCCTTCCCAGTCGTCGGCAATACCAACGCCGTCCGTCTTTACGACCTGGCGGTTTCCCAAACCGTCTCGCAAGGCATTGCGGCTGTCACAGGTAATGACACCATTGCTACGGCGCAAAACATTGATGGAGAAGCTTGGACTCAATCGTCCAATTCCAATATTACCCAGAGTACGAGTCGGCCTCATGTCACCCTACGTGGCCTCGGTGACGGCAGCTTCGATTACTACTCGTTCACGGTCGATGCGGCGGGGGCGACGGCGACGTTTGATATCGATAAAACCACCGGCGCCGACTTACAATTGCATCTCTACGATTCGGCCGGTGTTGCTTTGGCCGGCAACGATGATGCTGATGTCGACACGGGAAGCAACACGTCGTTCGATCCCTTCCTCCAGCATACGTTCCTGGCCCCCGGGACTTACGTGATCGGCGTTGCGGCATACCCGTCGACGTCGGATCCAGGTGGCATTACCGGGCTGCCGGTTCCGAGTGGTCAGGGGTATGAGCTACATGTTTCGGTCGATGGCAAGGCGGTTTCCGCTGAGAACAAGCTCACTCCGTTGACCCTGATCAATGGGGAAAACGCTGGGGCTTCTAACGTGCCGGGTTCAGATTTTGGCGTCTATAGCGGAAGTCGAACCGTGTCGGGGCTGTTGCGAGCCGGCGAACGATCGCGTGGACTCGGGGGGGCGAACGGTGTCTACCTTGATGACATTGTGATCGGTTTGGCCGAACGTGGCGAAAGCTTCACCGGAGGGACTCAAGGCACTCAGTTAGCCGATAATCCGTACCATGAAGCGCTACGCTATGATTCCTTCACAGGCACGGTCGCTCCGGTTCGCGAAGAGATTGAATCGGGCCCGTACCAACTCGAGATTCGACTTGGCCAAGAGTACTTGGGGGTCGATAATATCGGTAAGGATCAACGTTTTGCGATTAACCAACGACTTGCCGAGGCCCTCAATCTCGAAGTCCAAAGCGATGGCAGCCAATTGATCGATGGCGACACGTTTACGTTGTCCAACGGTTTTGAAAGCGTGCGTTTCGAGTTCAACGATATCACCATCCCGTCGCTGATCACGCCGGTTGATACTGATAACGTGGCAATCGAGTACCGGGCCTCCGATACCGCGGCCGAAGTTGCCCAGTCCATTCGCAATGCAATTAATAGTGGTTCGGTCCGCACCGCGCTAGGGATCGAAGTGACCTCGCGCAGTGGCGAACTTGTCGACACCACCGATGCGGTGATCATCGTTCACGGTCACGCCGCCGCCACCCATGATGGCGGTATTGACTTCAGCTCAACCGAGAGCGGGCTGACCCATTTATTGGGCGTCATTACGGGCCAGAACGTCGTGCTCGGTGAGGACAACGGCGATCGAAATCGGCATCGTGATCAAGGTCAATTCATTGTTGATTCGAACGTGATCAGTTTCTCTTCCGGAACGGCGCTAAATCTCTCAGCCAGCGACGTCGCGCCAGGAAACAAGGTGCCAAACGAAGGAAGTCGTCCCAAGCCCGGCGCGGTACGGAATCTTCCCACGCTCAATAGCGAGGGTTTGATTCCGGGTGCAGTGGTGCAAAATAATTTGTTGATCAACAACGGCAATGGCATTCTGTTGGGCGGTAATCCCGCCATGGGAGGCCCCGCAGCGTTTTCACGGGTCGTCAACAACACGGTCTACAACTCCGGCATCGGCGTACAGATTGAAAATGGTGCCGCACCAACGCTACTGAACAATGTGTTCGTGGATAACTTCATTGGGATCAACGCGGTGAGCGCGGGACCGACCGTCGTTCGTGGGACGCTGTACCAAGGGAACTTGGTATCCGTTCTGGGGATCGGAGTCGGCACCGAGGCGATTATCGATCCAACGGGCCCCTTGTTTGTGAACCCCAACGCGACGGTGTTCGATTTGGCTGGGGGAAGCCCCAACTTCTATCCCGCTGCGGGAAGTCCGTTGATCGACAGCAGCATTGAAAGCCAAATTGATCGGTCATCGATCGTTTCGGTCAAAAATTCAGTGGGCATTTCGCAAAGCCCGATCGTGGTTACCAAACGTGATTTGGCGGGCCAAATTCGCAAGAACGGTTCGACCGATTCGGGACAAGGCAACAACGTCGACATTGATCGCGGTGCCCTCGATCGTTCTGATACGACCGGTCCAAAAGCTCAACTGACCTCGCCTAACGACAACGATAGCGAGAACATCGATGTAGACCCGAGCCAGACGTTCCTGCAATTGACCGAAGGGGTTTACGAGTTCTTCGAGATCTTGATCACCGAGGGTGCCGGGATTGGTCCGGATGCCTCAACGATCAGCGCCGATCAAATCATCCTTCGTGAAAACGGCGTCGTGCTGGTTGCCGGTATTGATTTCACGCTCGGTTATAACCCGGCGACGCGAACGCTACGGTTGACCCCGATGAGCGGGATTTGGAGACCCGATTCCACTTATCAAATCATTCTCAACAATCAGGATACGCTGAGCAGCGATGGGACCACGATCCGAGCGATCTCGGACTTGGCCGGCAATCCGTTACAACCGAATCGGCCGACCGGCGAAACACGATTCACCATCGTGATGCCAGAGGTCAAACTCGATTATGGCGATGCCCCCGCTTCTTACGGCACCTTGTTGAGCAACTCTGGTGCACGGCACACGCTGAACAACAGTCGCTCGCCTCGTTTGGGGCAATACGTGGACGTGGACTCCGACGGAGCTCTCTTCCCGGGATCGGATGATGCATGGGTTCCGGTTTCGGTCAGCTCGCCTGCGGGGCTGTTCACGATCGTCAATCCGGCAGCCGGTGCGACCACCTTGATCCAATTGAATGGGCTCCCGGTCGGGGGCGAGGTGTTGACCATCGATGTCGCGGGAGTGACCACGAGACTCGAGCTCATTACCGGCTCGCAGGTGCCAAGTTCGAGCAATGTCGCGGTTCCTTTTAGCAGCACCGACACGGTGGAAGAGGTTACCACCAAGTTGCTCTCGGCAATCCGCACGCGTGTTCCCGCAGCAGGGGACTCGGTCGTTGTTTCGCTCGATGACGTACTGGCGAATACCTTGACGATCACAGCGGTCGATGATGAAGACGGCGTTGCCACAGGCATCTACACCGCCCCCAACGGGACAGTGTTACACGTGTTCACGATGCCCGATGCAGGCCCAGGAGCGGTTGCCGCCGACGAAGTGCTGGGTTACATCAATCCATTGGACCCGGCCGGAACGAATCTCAATGTAAGCGTCACCGGTGCCGGACTGCTCGACGCATGGATCGACTTTGATGGGAATGGGACGTTCGAGTCGACGGAGCAAATTTTCGTTGGCACGCCCGTGATTCAAGGTAACAATCTGCTGACGATTTCCAGCTCCCTGCCTGCCTATGCCGCGGCATTGGACGGCGACACCTGGATGCGATTCCGCATTAGCGACGAAGGCAAACTCGGACCCACCGGTGTTGCCGTGGGCGGGGAAGTCGAAGACCATCGGATCTCGGTTCGCAGTGTGAGTCTGCCGACTCCGTTCGACGATTCGTTTAATGCGGTCGAAGATACGACGCTAGAGATCACAGTGGGCGGTGCGCAAGGAACGCTGTTCGACAACGACACCGGTTTGTCCGGCCAATTATTCCCGGTTCGCTATTTCTTGGGGGCGTTACCTCAACACGGCACGATCGAGGTCATCGATCGCACTACCGGTGAATTCCGCTACACGCCTAACGACGATTACTATGGCGAAGATACCTTCACCTACCGCTTGAGCACTCAGGAGAACGTTAGCCAGCAGGCGATGAATCTGTCGACGTTTGCCACCGTGACGCTCAACATTGCTCCGGTCAACGACGCTCCCGCCGCAATCGACCAAGCGTTTGTTGCAAGCGAAGATACGACGTTGACGATCACGGCTGCAGAGTTACTCGCCGGTGCGGCTGGACATGCCGATCCGGCGATCCCAACGGCTCCTTACGACGAATCCGGTCAAACGCTTCGTATTCTTTCGGTCACCGGAGGTGACTTGCTGACCGGCACGACGATCGATCAAGCCAATGCCTCGTCCACCGCGATCACGGTCGAAGGCGGAACACTAACGGCAACCTTTGATGTCGATGGTTCTCTGGTTGAAGTTCAATACACACCGAAATTGAACTTCAACAGTGATAACTTGCCACCGGCACCGGGCGAGTTCCGATTGGACCAATTCTTGTTCACCGTCGAAGACGATGGTGTACTGGTTCTTCCCGATGGCAGCATCGATCCATCGGCGCCAGTTCCGTTGACCACCGTTGCAACCGCAACGGTGCGTGTCACGCCCGAGAATGACGCGCCGCTATTGAGCGGTGATACGGTCGCGATCACGAATCCGGATTACATTGCCTATTACACGTCGCTCAGCTTGACCGCGCCGGTTCCGACCGAAGATCAATCGCTCGTGATCCCGGCGGACTTCTTGCTGCAAAATGATCTGGCCGGTCCAGTCTCCGCAGCGGATGAAAACCAATCCATTCGCGGCAATGACGGCAGCATTAGTGTGGTGCAGCCGGTCGCGTTGGTCGATCCCTCCCTGGGGACGATCGCCCTCGATGCGAATGGCGACGTGGTCTTTACGCCAACGGCCAATGTGTATGGGCAAGTACTGTTCACGTACACGGTGGTCGATCAAGGCGTTGATGAGGCCGTCGATGGGACTCGCGTCGCGAATCCATTGACATCCACGGTCACCTCGACGATTTTCCTCGAGCCCGTGAACGACGAGCCGGTTGCCTTTGACCGTGCCCTGAGCGTTAGCGAAGTCGCCGAGCCAGACGGTCCCGCGGTATTGACCTTCAACGCTGCGGATTTGATCACTGGAAAAGTGGGTGAACAACCAAGCCGCGGCGGTAGCTTCCTAGCGACGTTGCCAGCTCCGTACAATGAGTCCAATCAAGATCTAACCCTTCGTGTCGTCGCCTTCGCCACCAGCGTCGACAGCGTCGATGTGGATGACTTGGCAAGTGGCAATGGTACGGTCACTTTGATGACAGGCATTGGCGGTCAGTTGACATTGACGTTTGATTTAGTCGCGGGGGCATTCGTCAGCGGAACGTATCAACCGCCCGTCGATTACAACGAACGCGATCCGTTCGATCCGAACGACTTCTTTACCTTTACGATCGCCGATGACGGTGACACCGCCTTCGTCTCGGGGATCGCCAATCGCGACTTGCCCGACGCGCGTTCGATCACGGCTGCAACCGTAACGTTGACCGTTACGCAAACGAACGATCCTCCTGTGTTTGAAACGTTACCGGAAGTGGATCTTTTGGAACGAGACGATTCGCTCTCGACCACGATCCCCGGCGTGATTTTCAACCAGGCTGCGGGACCGGAAACGGCACTCGACGAATTGGCCGAGCAAACGGTGACGTTTGCGATCGTCGAAACGCTTTCGAACGTTCCGCCGGGGTTGATGCTACAGGCGCCTCGCGTGCTCGCCGATGGCAGTCTCGAAGTCTTCCCGGCACCGGATCAATTCGGCACCGCGACTTATGTCGTCCGTGCGACCGATGCAGAACCCGGCAACCCGGCGTTCAATGATCCTCGCTCCACGGACAAAACGTTTGTCGTGAACGTACGCCCGGTCAACGACGCACCACGACTCAATCCAGCGGTGCTCGGCACGAGTGATCAAGTCGTTCCAACGGGCCCGAACCCAATCATCGACCAAGCCTACTCGGTCGCAAACGATGGGACGATCACCTACACGCTTCGTGAAGACAATACGCAGGCGCTCGGCGATACCTCACAAGCCTATTTCATTCCGATCCAACGACCGGCGGCGACCGCCGGTTATCGCCAAATCGGTTTGTTGGATGTGTTTACCCCTGGGCCTGCGAACGAAGTGGATCCATTGCTGCCCGGCGGTGCTCAGACATTGGAATTATTTGACTTCCCCGCAAAGACCGCTTTGGGCGGCGATTTGACGGGAGTCTTCGAAGCGGGCGTGTTGATCGGGATCCACTACGTGCCCCCCATTAACTACAACAACGCGATCGGTGGCGACGACGCCTTTACTTACACCGTGCGTGACAAGAGCCAAACGGGTGACGAAACCTACTCGCTTGCCGCGGACGCGTTGGTTCCCGATCCATTGACGTCCACCAATCAAGTTCGCTTGAATTTGAACCCGGTCAATGATCGCCCCCAGTTCCAGATCAACACGCCGCAACTCGAAGTCAGCGAAGATGGCGCGAAGACGACGATCAACAACTACGCGTTCAATATTAACGCGGGACCTCCCTTCACCGCCTTTGACGAAATTGACCTCAATAGCGGGCAACAGGTCGCATTCAGTGTGACGGCGCTCGGCTTTGCCCCCGAGCAATCGTCACAATTCTTCAGCCAATTCCCCGCGATTGATCCCAATGGCCAGCTAACGTTCCGTCCCGCTGCGAATGTGTTCGGCACCTTTGAATTCGAAGTGTTGCTGACGGATACCGGGCCCGGAAACGCGACTCGCGGTGACTTGATTTCGTCACTTCCGCAAACGATGACGATCACGGTCCAACCGGTTAACGATCCGCCGCAGATCAACCCTTCGGTTCCGCCTTTGGAATTCTCCCTGCTCGAAGATGGGGATATCACGATCCCAATTCGCGGCGACAGTTCTAATCCAGGTCTGTTGGACGTGTTCCAAGTTGGACCGGCAAACGAAGCTGCGGATGTGAATCCCGGTGGAAATCAAACCTTGACGTTGGGGACACCGATTCCCGTTGCGTCGACGGGCGGAGGGACTTTGACTCGAGTGACCGATGACCTCGGCAACTTGATCGCGCTGCGATACAAACCGCGTGCTAACTTTACGGGGACCGATTCGATCATTTACACCGTGCTGGACAATGGTGTCACGGTCGATGTCGGCACTGGAGGCACGAGCAGGAATACACCTCGAATCGCTGCCAACACGGTTGCCATCAACGTGTTGCCGGTGAATGATCCTCCGATCTTCAGTGGAGCCGGCGATGTGGTCTCGGTGGAAGACCAGGACACGGGGCTTGGCCGCGGTGTCGTGCGTGTTCCCAACTGGGCAACCAATGTACAAGCGGGCCCCGCAGGTGCGATCGATGAGCTGCAAGGTTCCGGAACGATTCCAGCCCAGCCGACTGAATTCGTAATTACTTTGATCGATGGAGACGCGTCGTTGTTCTCGGTGGCCCCTTACGCCACGATCGAGGACTCCAAGGCGACGTTGGCTTATACCTTAGCTCCCGACGCCACGGGAACGGCTACCTTTACGGCTCAACTTCGTGATCTAGGCCCCAATGATCCCGCGATCGGTGACAATCCGCTGGGGGACACCCAGACGTTCACGATCCGCGTCACGGGGGTCAATGATGCTCCAACGTTTACGGCGGGAGGCAACGTTGTCGTCGATGAAGATAGCGGTCCCTACAATGCACCATGGGCTTCCTCGATCGCTTCAGGCCCAGCCGACGAAAGCGGTCAAACGGTGGTCTTTAACGTCACCGTTCCGCTCGCATCCCAAGCCTTGTTCGCAACGCAGCCTGAGATTAACGAATTTGGGGTGTTGCGGTTCACGCCTGCATTGAACGCAGTGGGAACGGCGACCATCGTCGTCACTGCAAGCGATAGCGGAGGTGCCGTTTCAGCGCCGGTTTCGTTTGAGATCCAGCTCACCGAAGTCAACGACCCACCACAACCTTTCAGTGATGTGTTGAATCCGTCGGATGAAGACACCGTGTTGCTGATTCCAACCAGCCAATTGTTAGCCAACGACAAGGACGCGGATCAGGCGACCGATCCAAGCGAAGTCTTGACTTTGGTGATGCCGGAAGATTCGTTCTCGGTCAGTGGAGCTCGTGTCACGTACGACGAGGACACGCAAACCATTCGCTATGACCCCACGAACTCGTCGGTGCTGCAGTCGCTTGCCCCGGGCGGAAGGCTAACGGACTCGTTCACGTACCGACTGCGTGATAAAGCGGGGGATCTGAGTGCTCCGGTTGTCGTCAGCGTGAATATCAATGGAGTGAACGACAAACCAGAAGTGATGAACGATAATCCCGCGTTGGAACCGGTTGGCTCAACGATCGTGCGTGCTCTGGATAACGATACGGATATCGACGGCCAGATTGCTCCTAACTCGCTTCGCATTGAATTGCAGCCGGCCTTTGGGTCGGTGAGCGTCGATCTCAATGGCGTGATCACCTACACGCCGTTTGCGAGCTTTACCGGCGAAGACACCTTCTCGTATACCGTTGCCGACAATCTGGGGTTACGAAGCGACCCCGCGATTGTCACGATCAACGCGAACCCCGCGCCGCTCGCTAAATCGGATGCGGCAGGAACGTTCATTGATGAGGCGGTCGTGATTCCGGTGTCGGTCAACGACTCCGATTCCAACGGAAGCATTGACAAGACCAGTATTCGGATTGTCTCGGCTCCGGGTCGTGGAGATGCTGTACCGTTGGCGGATGGCTCGATTCGATACATCCCAGCGACCGGTTTCGTAGGGGTTGACTCGTTCACCTACTCGATTGCCGATAACGAGGGACGTTACAGTGCTCCGGCAACCGTGACGGTTCAAGTCGTCGCCAGTCGTCTCCAGAATCCAAATAATTTCTCGGATGTGAATGGCGACGGGGATGTTTCCGCTCTCGATGCGTTGTTGATTGTCAACCGATTGATGCTGGCCGGTGGGAATGTTTCCAGCATTCCGGTCGAACCAGGCGATCGGGGACCCAATTACTACGACACCTCGGGTGATAAGAAGATCTCGGCTCTCGATGCACTGCAAGTCATCAATCAATTGATGCTTCGTGGCACGGTTCCGGGCGGTTCAAGCGGTGCCGGTGAAATGCCTGATGGTGAACAAGTTACCAACGGGAACAACGTCATCACGACTTCAATCCCGATGATGACCAGCGAGACCGTTGCGGTGATCGCAGAGCCGAACTCGCCATTCGCTCTCGCACCGCGTCCGGACATGCTTGAGTCCTCCGGTGTGATTGCAAGTTCCGAAACGACACCGAACTCGGTGGACGACTCGGATACTGATGATTGGCTCGATACCGATGTGGTCGATTTGATCGCCGTGGAGCGTGACTCGGAAGCTTCCGAGGAAGACGCGTTTTCGGCACTCGATTCGGTCTTCCTTGACTTCTAGTTCTAGTGGCGTGTTTGCAGTGTCCCAAACGACGGGGGTGGTGTCAGTACTGACGCTGCCCCCGTTCTCGTTAGGGGGCCATCGTTTTCAAAACAACCGATGAAAAAGGTCTCGCAAACGCGGTCTTAAGCGGCTGAATTGCGGGTTGATCCTGGCTCTTGGTGCCACTCGTTCACAGCACCACTCTGTGGTTGCAGGTGTGTAACCCTCGCCCCCCACTGCAACCGCGATCTTCGCTATAATCATCCTCGCTCGAGCAGGAATGATGTCGTATTTGGCGGTCGATTCCGCGCCGCAATCCAATTGCGCATGAATCGCAATTTTCCGATTTTGCGGAAGAATCGAATTCCGCAGGTGGATTCCTGACCCACCCGACTAATCTAGTGGGTTACGCCTACGCTTTCCTAGCGCGAAGTAATTTTATCTCGAGACCAGCTCACTGCAAATTTGACACCCGGGAACTACATCCATGACGCTCCGCCGCTTCCGTTCAATTCTTGGAAAACAGTCTCACCGTCGCGGTCCCCGCAAGAGTCTCCTTCATCGCTCGCACGCGCGTAAGATGCTGACGGAACAGCTTGAAGATCGACGACTGTTGGCTGGCCCCGAGCTGATCGCGATTCGGCCCGATGCCGGAGCGTTGTTGCGAGACGGCGATACCTTGAATGTTGCACCGCGTGAATTCAACTTGCTGTTCAAGGGCGGCGCGGATCTGAAGGAATCAACCATCAATTCGAACACCGTGCGATTGGTTCGCAGCGGTGGCGATGGGGCGTTCGGAGATAGCAACGATGTCTCGGTTGCCCTTGGCTATGTCGGCTTGGCGGAACCCGGCAGTGCGGACCCCGAAGAACTCCAGCGAATTGTCTTTCGCACTGCTAGCACCGCGTCGCACAACGCGACGGACGACGCCTACGCGTTTCCCGACGATACCTATCGGATCGAGATCATGGGTGCCGGTGGCGCGGCACTTACAAACACCGGGGGTGAAGCGTTTAACGATGGGGTGGACTACGCGCTTCAGTTCCGTTTGGATCGTGGGCCTCAAGTCGTGGGCGTCGTGCCTCAACCGGTGCAGCGTGTTGGTGCAAGTCTGAACCAGCAAAGCAATAAGATTGTTGTCTACTTTGACAACCAATTGCTTGATAAAAACGACGCGGTAGACCCTCGCTTCTATCGACTGATTGATACCGCAACGACGATCGATCGCGGTGACGACGTCACGTTGATTCCACAGACCGCGGTTTACGAAGCGTCGAATCAATCGGTGACGTTGACGTTTGACTCGGACCTGCCTGAGGGAACGTTTCGGTTGGATGTGGGCTATTCGGCGGATGGCACGTCTGCGAACAACGGCGCCGTTCAAGTGGGAAGTCTGTTTCCGTCGGTTTCCGGTTCGGTGGCTAGCGGGTACGTCGTCAACAGCTATTTAGGTGACGAGAGTGGCCGCAACGACGATGCGAGCGACGTGGATGCCTTTGCGTTGCGAGTCGAAACGGGCACGACGGTAAATGTGCGAGTCGAACCCAAGCCAGGCTTGGCAGTCAAAGTGACCTTGCTCGACGCGTCGGGGGTCATGGTCGGTGCACCGGTAACGGGAGCCGATGGGGCCGTAGTGTTACTTTCACAACCGGTCACGGCTGGCAACTACACCGTGAAGGTTGAAAGCGACGGAGGGACAGGATCGTATGTGCTGCAGACCAGCTTGGCGGGCGGCACGTTGTCGATCAACGATGATAACTCGGACGTGACCAAAGCGACGCAGCTCGGGGTGCTCGGGGCCGCCGGGATCACGTTGACCTCAGCCATCCAACCACAAAGCGTTCCGCTTCCGCCGTATCCCGGTGGCAATGACGAACCCGGGCATCGCCAAATTCAACGCGAATCGCATATCGGTTCGACCGGCACCGCGTTGACGACGCCCAGTGCGATTATTACGCGCGGCTACTATTTCCCCTCCACGATCGGAAGCGATACCAGCGGAAATGCCTATCCCAACTTGATTACCGAGGAAGAGAAGCGGATTGTTCGTGGGATCTACGACGTGTTGGCGGAAGTGTCGGGCTACGAGTTTATCGAGACGACGAACTCCGGCGGCGGCGGAACCATGATCGGTAAAGGGGACTTGCGCGCGCTCAATCCCTTGATGGGACCCGACGCGGGTGTCGGTGGCTTGGGAGGCGCCGGTGCGGTCGTCCTCAATGGCGATCTGTTTAATCAAGCCAATCGTTATTACGGCGATGGTTTTACGAGCACGATGATGCATGAAATCTTGCATTCGCTGGGGCTCGGTCATGCCTATGAACTACCCGCGGCCATGTCGGGCGTCGGGTTGCCGAACGATGTCACGCCCGGCGACAACGATGTCGTTCACTTGCAACGCATTGTGCCACCGAGCAGCACCGACGTGGATCTGTTCAAATTTGTGCTCGAAGAATCAGGCAAATGGAGCGCAGAAACGGTTGCCGAGCGACGCAGCAGCCCAAGTCAATTGAACACGCTGCTGAAACTATATCGGCAAAATGATGCCGATCCGAACCAACATGACCTCGTCGCTCAGAACGATCGCTACTTCGGTAACGATTCGTTTCTTGAATTGGACCTCGGCCCGGGGACCTACTTTGTCGGCGTCACCAGTACTGGTAATGACACCTATGACCCCAAGGTTCCCGATTCCGGCTATGGCGGAACGAGCGATGGACCCTATGAATTGAAGCTTTCGTTCGAGGCCGATCGAGGCGAGGCCGGACTGCGAGATACCGACGGCACGTCACTCGATGGCGACGGCAATGGTGAACCCGGTGGTGTCTATTCATTTTGGTTTCAGGCCAGCGATCAGGCGTCGACGATTTATGTCGACCGCGTCAACGACAGCAATTTAAACGCCCCCGATGGTGATGGTTCGATTGGAAATCCGTTCGATACGATTGGCAGCGCCCTGAGTGCAGCCAAGAACCGTATCGTGGTTCCCCAGGATGCCGGCGCACGAATCAATGCCGGGGAAACCCTTACGATCGATGATGGAATCAACTCGGACGTTGCGCTGACATTTGGCAGCGGCGTCGGCGAGATTCCCTTTGTCGGATTAAGCGCCGCGGAGATTGCATCGAATATCGCTGCGGCGATCGATGCACATCGCGGTACCGCTTTAGCCGCATCGGTGAACGTGACCGTTAGCGGGCGGGTTGTCAAATTGAGCAACATCGATGCGCTCGATGTCGAGGCATCGCCGACGCTATTGAAAGCTCCCAACCTGATTCGCATCGTTGGCAACGGCGGTACCGATGGTGACATCGATACCGAGGGTGACAATGTGCCGTACTTGGTTGGGTCGGACAGCAGTAACGTTGCGCTTCGCGACGGACTCGATTTGCTTGTTCCCCAAGGCGCGACGCTGATGATCGATGCCGGGACGCTGATCAAATTGCGCAAAGCAAACATTGACATTGGCACCTCGTCGATCAACATCAGCCGCGCAGGCTCGGCCATTCAAGTGCTCGGTACCCCGCAAAACCCGGTCTTCCTGCGTTCCTACCACGACGATAGCTTCGGTGGGGATTCCGATGGAAATGGCACGGCGATGGCGGGTGATTTTGGAGGGATCGTCATTCGCGACGACTCGGATCTCGAGTCCGATGGTGTATTCCTCAACTACATCAATCACGCGGATATCCATAACGGGGGTGGCAAGGTTTTTGTTGATGCCAACGAAGAAACCTTTACTCCGATCCATATCGTTGATGCCAGACCGACGCTTAGCTTTAACTCGATCGCGAAAAGCAAAAGTGCGGCGATTTCGGCAAGCCCCAATAGCTTTGACGATTCGCTTGGGCGAATTGGTCCTGACGTGCAGGGAAACTTTCTGGCTGACAACAAAATTGATGGGTTGTTCATTCGAGTGGATCTTAAGGACGGGGCGTTACTCGATCGTTTGACCGTGCCGGGACGTTTTGATGACAGCGATATCACGCACGTGTTGACTCAAAACTTGATTATCGCCGGCAATCCTGGAGGCATGGAAACGAACGCATTGGGGCAAACGGTCGCGCGTTCGGCGGGCCGTTTGATGGTTGACCCCGGCGTGGTCGTGAAGCTGAGCAAAGCTCGGATCGAAGCGGAACGCGGTGCGTCGGCCTTAATCGCCGAGGGCACCGAAAACCGTCCGGTGATCTTTACCTCGCTATTCGACGATCGCTACGGCGGAAGTGGTACCTTCAATACCGATAGCGGCGTGTTCACGACTGGAAATCCAGGCGATTGGGCCGGGCTATTCTTTGGCGAGGTATCGTCGGGTAGCATCGACCATGGCTTGATCTCGTTTGCCGGCGGCGATTCGCCGATCGAAGGCGGTTCGGCCAACTTCAACGCAATCGAAGTCCACCAGGCCGATCTGCGGGTTACCAACTCCGTCATCAAAGACAATGCGGACGGGAACGCCAGCGGTGTTCGCAACGGTCGAGGAGCGAATCAGGCCGCGGTCATTTACGTTCGTGGGGCCCAGCCCATCCTTGTCAGCAATTCCATCGTCGACAACACCGGAACGGCGATCAATATCAATGCGAACGCATTGCGTTTTGAAACCCGTGTCGATCCGGGGCGAGCGACCGGTCCGGCTGATCGATTTAGCCAGTTTGACGATAACTCGGGACCGCTCGTCCGGCTAAATCAACTCGACAACAACAGCACCAACGGCATGTCGGTGCGGGGCGAGTTGTTAACCACGGAAAGCATCTGGGACGATACCGACATCGTGCATGTGCTGCGAAATGAAATCACGGTGGACAATCTTCACACCTACGGTGGCTTGACACTGCAAAGCAGTAACACGGAAAGTTTGGTGGTGAAGTTGTCGGGGACGACAGCCGGGTTCACGGCGACCGGAACGCCGTTGGAGACGATCGATCGCATTGGCGGCACGATTCATGTGCTGGGGACGTCCGGCCATCCCGTGGTTTTGACCTCCCTTTCGGACGATAGCATCGGCGCAGGATTCTCGCCTGACGGAACGGTGACGAAGAACACCAACAATACGGCAAACGTATCGTCGGGCGCTTCGGGAGATTGGCGTGGGTTCAAGTTTGATGAGTGGAGCAATGACCGCAATGTGGCTGTGATTCGCGAGCGTGAGAACCCCATCACCGGTGGCAAAGAGTCCAACGGGAATGTCAATAACGCTCAGTTTCTCGGTACGATGGCGCCCGATGAAAAGAGTGCGGATGAGAACCGGCGAGTGGGTTTCGAGGTCAATGGATTCATCAGCCCCGATGATTCAAACGACGTCGATCTGTACAGCTTCAAAGCGACTGCGGGAATCGGAATCTGGATCGACATCGACCGTACCAACACGTCGCTCGACGCGATCGTTGAGGTCGTCAATTCCAACGGTACCGTATTGGCCCGCTCAAATCGTTCGAGCGATCCCACGGGTCCGGGAAATAGTAACGCCAACGCGTTGACACAAAACCCGTTGCTCGGTGGCGATTACTACACGCAAAACTTCCGCGATCCAGGATTATTCTTTGTGTTGCCAGGCGTTCCGGGAAGCGAAGGGATCTACTTCGTCCGTGTGCGTTCCGCCCCCAATGGGGCAAATTTTGCAGTGCTTGATGGTCAAAGCAGCGGCAAATACCAACTGCAAATCCGCCAACGGCAAGAGGACGAATTCCCCGGTTCGACGATTCAACACTCCGACATTCGCGATGCCAATACGGCAATCGATGTGCGGGGGCTGCCATCGCATAGCTTGCTAACGGGCGAAGCGGGTGAACTTTCCAGTAATAACAATACACTTGGTTCGGCGCAGACACTCGTCAATCTGCTGGAAACCGACATGGCCGCGATCGGGATCTCGGGTGCTTTGGATTCCAATTCCGATGTCGATTGGTACAAATTCGAATTGCGTCATACCGGGGTCCAAGAGATCGCCGGCTTCAATGACAGTCCTGGAACGGTCGCGGTGGTGTTTGACTTAGACTACGCCGATAAAGCGCTTCGCGCCGATACCACCATTGCCGTGTATGACAACTCGGGACGTTTAGTCTATGTCAGCCGCGAAGGGAACATCGAGGACGATCAACAATCCCCATCGGCCCCAGAGAGTTACGACCTAAGTCGCGGTTCCCTCGGTGACAAAGACCCATACATCGGACCAATCCATATCACGCCTCAGGGGGCCAACCAGTTCTACTACGTCGCGGTGATGAGTAATCGGCAATTACCCACCGCGTTGATGGGCGTCTTTCAAGCCAGTATGAGCAATGGGGAAAACCGACTCACACGGCTCGAACCGGTCAATTCCGTTACCCGGGTAGTGGAAGACCACATTGGATTGGTCGGCTACAACTCCTACGGTATCCCGATCGAGCCTGAAACGACGCAAGGCATTTTCGATCTGACCGATGCAACGACGCTTAGCAACCACGTCGTCCCCTACCAATTTTCGGACCTCGTCACTTACGTCATCACCGATTCGTCAAGTGAAAACGGAGACAATCTCTATACGGCCAGCATCGCTGAGGACGGGGTTTTTGAAACTCGCGTCAAGCCTAATGTCGGCGATGCAAACAATGACATTCAAGACATCGTCATTCGCAGTGACGGTGCGATGTACGGATACCGCAACTTGACCAGTGGAAGTGGCACCGTTGGACAATTGGTGAAACTCGATCCGTCTACCGGAAATATCGTCAGTTCGCAGAATGACAATATCCCAGGCAACGGAGCAACGCTGAACGTTAACCTCTACCCGACGTCGTCAGCCTTCAATCGTACCGAACAATTCACAACCTCTCATGAGGTTGATGCATTTACATTCCAACGCTCCGGGGAAACAGGTTCGCCGGCTGCACCGGTTCCGACATACAATGTCTATTACTCGGTGAGAGAATCGGACGATTCTTCGAAGCTGTACCGAGCACGGCAAAATGGTGATGCCACGCCGGCGAATGCGGCTGGCGGCAATCCGCAATATGGTTACGTCGGCGATATCCAACCTGCCGGCGTTCAGAACGCGACGGCAAGCTGGACGATTAGCAATGGCGCGAGCCCTGCCATTACCACGAATATTCGATTTGAATCCAAACAGCCTGGTTCTGCCGGCAATGGAATCATCATCAACGTCACTGAAATCCGAGGTGGAACGGCATCCGCAGTCGTGACCAGCGCGGGCGGATCGACGATTAACCTGCAAATCACGCGTACCCCAGCCACCGGTGCGATTACCGGTGGCCCTACTGCGGCGAACATCGTTGACGCGATCAATAATAACGATGATGCCAGTGCGCTGGTCACCGCCGTGATTACCGCGGGTAGCAGCGCCACCACTGCCGTCTCAGGCACCCCCGACAGAACTCTTAACGGAGGCGCCGGCACTCCGCTGTCGGGTCGTGTCACGGGGCTCTCTTATGACAATTTTCAGAGCAATGGCAACCTTTTTGGGGTCACCACCGCCGGCGAACTGCTTGAGATCAATCCCAGCAACGGAGAAGTGGTTTCGAGCCAAATCCTTTCAGATGCAGGAGGCGAGGCTTTCGATTTCCAAGGGCTCGCACTGGGGCCCCAAAACGTTGATGGGGGAATGTTTGCAAATGTGTTGTTCGCGGTCACCAAAGACAATTGGGTGGTTGCGTTCGAGTCCGACGGTACCTTTGTTAACGCATTTAATGGCGGCGCAGACTACGTCAGCACCGTGACCGGAATGCAAGGCAATGCGACCGGGCTAGCCTTTTCGCCGCTCGATTTTAATCTTTGGCATCCAACGACCGGACGGGCAAGTAATGCAGGACACGGGATTAACGAGGCGCCCGATGGCAGTCGCGTTCCCGGCAATGAGGATGTGTCGATTGCGAATCCCGGAGATTTCGAGGATCGCAGCTTTGCTCAAAGTAACGGCGGGGCTAGCTTCCAGTTTGGGTTTGAAGCGTGGCAGGAAGCACCCGGCCCTAATGCGGAAGGCTATCTTACTTACCAAACCGGAACCAATGCCCAGCTAGGGATTCGTCAAACGCAGCAACATGCCGACCTCAGTAGCAATCCCGATATCCGAGACACCTACAATCTGCCCGGTGGCGGTTTAGGAACCTTGCAATCGAACTCCTTTAGTTTGGCGTCGGCAGCGGAACGCGACCGTCCAACACTCTACTTCAACTACTTTTTGGAGACCGAAAACCATCCGGGCACTCTCGCAGGCGACGACTTGGCGGATCCGTTCCGTGATAGCGCACGCGTGTTTGCCTCACGCGATAACGGGGCGACTTGGGAATTGTTGGCGACGAACAATTCGCAAGTCAGTGAGGCCGACCCCTCAGGTGAAACAGGCGAACTGCCCGGGTTCCTTTCGCATCTGTCCGATGCAGGACTCAATGCACAGACGCCACGCGCGAAGGACGAACAACTGGTTCAAGAATTGTTTGACAATAGCGGCGTGTGGCGACAAGCACGCGTCGATTTGTCCACCTTCGCCGGGGCCGACGATATTCGTTTGCGGTTTGATTTCAGCACCGCCGGGACGATGTCCGACGACACCCTTTTCATCGGTGAAGATGTTGATCCGGCCTCGGGACGTAAACTGGAGGGTTCATTTGGCGAATTCCGTGCCGACGACCGTTCCAATCGCAGCGTGAACAATAAGTTCGAAGGTTTCTATATCGACGATATCATTGTGGGCTTCGCCGAACGTGGTGAGATGGTTACCTCCGCGACGACCGATTCGTCCGTTACCAACTTGGACGCGGCGGGAAGTCGAACTCGAAATAATAATCCCACGCCCAATCCCGATATTCTCAAAGGACCTTACCAGTTGGAGATTCGTCGTACCGATGAATTTGCTGGAATGGTAGCGGACGGGATTCGCATCGGGACCACATTCGACACCAACGATCGTCATGTGTTAATTGCGGACGCGATTGCATCGGAAGATTACGAAGGCCGGGCTCTCAATTCGGTTCCTTGGGCGATACCCGGTGATATCGAACTTTTAGGAATTGAAATTCCATCGTTGGTTATCACGCCGTGGAGGGTTACCGATACCTCGCCATTCACCGGGTCCCACAGCTTACAAACGGGCAATTTCAGTGCGGGCAGCGGGATTATCCCTATCCCCAAAGCGGTCTCGGTCTACCAAGCAACCCTAGCTGACCTAGGATCGGTAAGCACCGAGGCGGGGGTAATCGAGTTCGCCTTCCGCGTCGATAGTCCCGAGGATCATGGGTTGCGGTTCTTGATCGACAACGTCCCTCAGAATTTGCGTGCTGGGGGCGATGAGAATGAAGTCATCATTGATGGGACCTTAGCCTCGGGTGACATGCCGTATCAAGTCGTTCGCTTTCCGTTCAAGAGTGGTGACCACACCTTTACCTGGGCCTTTGATTCGACGACCGACCCAGGCACCACGCTTCCCAATGTGGCCTTCATCGACGATGTGAAATTGGTCCAAGGCGGCACTGGATTACTGGCCGATCGAAACCGTGAACGTGTGCAGGGCATGTTCATTGTCGATTCCAACATCATCCGTAATTCCCAAACGGTGGGAATCAACGTGCAACCGGGAACGCCCGAGGCGAATGGGGCGGTTCCGCATCCAGGATCGACCATCCAATTCCCGCAAACCGATCCCAATCGTTTGGTTCCTGGGATCGTGATTCAAAACAACGTGATTGACGGTACCTCGGCGATCCGCTTCGCTGGCGAGTCCAACGCCTCGCCCAATCGTCCCGTACCGTTTGGACGCATTATCAACAACACGTTGATTGGAACCGGTCCCAGCGTGGGGACGGGCGTGAACATCGTCGACCGCGCCAGTCCGACGTTGATGAATAACATTATCACGGGCTTCAATCGTGGCATCAACGATGCCACGTCGGCAGGAGTGAATGTTGTCGTCCGTTCGAATTATTTCCAAGGAAACAGCGTCAATGGAGGACTGGGGACCGATGGCATTGTCCGCGCTGCGGGAACGCCGCTGTTTGTCGACGCGGCGAATCAGAATTACTATTTAGTGGACACCTCGCCAGCCTTGGATAGTTCGCTCGATGAATTAGAAGACCGCTTCGATTACATCACGTTCAAAACCGAGCTGGGGATCGCGATTTCCACGATCGACGCACCGGCACGCGATGTTTATGGCCAATTGCGAATCAGCTCGTCGCAAATTCCAGGCGGCGGTGGGTCGACTCCGTTTATCGATCGTGGTGCGGTGGACCGTTCGGACTTTGAACAACCGTTTGCTCAGTTGATCAATCCGATCGACGATTTGAACACGCTTCGTGATGACCGTGATCCGAATGCGACGGTCGTCCATCTGCGACAACCGATTCTCGATAATTTCTCGATCCTGCTGACGGATGGTCGCGGTCCAAATGCGCCGTTTGAAGGCACCGGCGTTAACCCCGCGACCGTCAATGCATCCTCGGTCACCGTCCGCCGCAACAATGTCACGTTGACCGCCGGAGTGGACTTTGTGCTCGGCTACAACGAATTCACAGGCGAACTGCGTTTGACGCCGTTCTCGACGCTATGGGCTCCCGCGGCGGTCTATGAAATCTTCTTGGACAATAGCTTGATCGCGGATAACGCGGGCAATCTGCTCAAGGAAAACCAAGCCAACGGTACGACTCAATTCACCATCATCCTGCCTGATGTTCCGCTCGATTTTGGAGATGCGACGGTCGGTCTGAGCTACGCTACCGAGCTGGACAAGAACGCGGCGCGTCATGCGATCATCGACGGCGCGTTGCCACGTCTCGGCAAAGTGATCGACTCTGAGCCTAACTCCGCGGCAAGAAGTGGCGGCAGCGATGATATGACTGCGGTTGTTTCCGCTACGAGCCCAACGGGGTCAGCGATCTTTAACATCACGGCGTTGCCCGGCGTCCGTGGTCAATCGATTGAAATCACCGCAACGCCGCCTAGCCCGCATGCACAGATCGCGATTGACATCGGCAACGGGGTCACGTTGTTTGAACTCGTTCCCGACGGCATTGCTCCGAGTGTGGGCGCGATTGCCGTGCGTTACGCTACGGGTGATACGCCCGACATGATCGCGACGCAATTGACCGCGGCGATTACCGCAGCGATGAGTTCACCGGGCGATAGCTTGGTCGTCGATCGTCCCGATCCGCTGAACCAAGCGCTGATCGATGTTTACAATCTTGACGACGAAGATGGCGTCAATGTCGGGATCTACAACGATGGGACCACCGATTACATCGTGTTCCTGAAACCGGGCGTCAATGGCACCACAACCGACAATAAGGACGTGCTCGGTTTCCTCAATCCATTAGATCAAACCGGTACACAGATTCCTGTCACAGTGACTGGTTCTGGCTACGTCAGTGGTTGGATTGATTTTAATGGAGATGGGGTCTTCCATCCCACGCTGGAAAAAGTGATCGACAATGTTTGGGTCACGGACACAGGGAACCCGACGGTCTTCACCGTCAATACGCCAGCGGGGACCGCGGACAAGGTGACTTGGGCTCGCTTCCGAATCTCACCCGAAGGCGGACTACAACCGAGCGGGTTGGCGGTTGGTGGCGAAGTGGAAGACTACCAAGTCCAGATCATGAACGTGCCGTTGCCGGTGCCAGTGAATGATCCGCTCGCGACGTCGACGCATTACACGATCCAAGAGGATCAGACGCTTGTTACTGCGGATAGTCCTAATCTGATTCCGTCGCCGATCGACAACGACACGTTTCATCCGTTGACGTTTACCCCCGTCACGGTGATCGTGGGCCAAGACGTATCCAATGGCACGCTCGATCTCGATTCGGAAACCGGCGACTTTGTGTACACACCGCATGCCGACTTTGTCGGTATCGATACGTTCACCTATCGCTTGGCGACTCAGCAAAGTGCAATTGATTTGACCTTGTCGACGACGGTGTTCGCAACGGTGACGATTGAAGTCGATCCGGTTAACGATGCTCCCCTTGCCCAAGACCAAACGATCATCGCGACCGAGGATGTGATCCGCACGGTGACGAATGCGGAATTGCTAATCAATGCCGCTGCTCATGCGTCACCGGCGTATCCTGTTGACGCTCCTTCGGCGCCATGGGATGAACGCGACCAGGTGTTACAGGTGGTGGCGCTACATGTTGACTCCGGGACGGGGGGAGTCCCCGTGACGATTGATTCCAACACGCCGATCGGTGCGTTCCCCGTTGCCACTCCGCGTGGCCAGATTCTATCGGCGACGTTCAACACCACTGATCCGTCGAACCCCTTCCTGGAAAGCTTCGAGTATCGTTCGAATCTCGACCTCAATCGTGATAATCTACGCACGGATCCTGGATCGTCGATCTTTGACGAGATCAGTTATACGATCAGCGATGACGGGTTATCCGATGATCCGAACGTCTTGGACGATGGCGGAGCCGATGATGAGACCGGGGTATTCGACTCCGACCGCGGACGATTGACTCACACCGCGAAGGTCTTCTTTGACGTTCGCCCCCAGAACGATGATCCGATTGCCAATGCGGATTCGATTAGCAAGGATTCGCCGCGATGGTTGGCCTATTGGGCTGGTCTGACACAGCCCGCTCCGATTCCGACCGAAAATGTTTCGCTCACCATCCCATTCGCGTTCTTGCTCGAAAACGACAAAAACGCTCCTGCGACGGCGGCGGATGAATTAGCTGACTACAACGACAACTTCTTGTCGATACCCGACCCGGGAACCACGTTGACAACCACGCTTGGTGGAACGGTCACATTCAATAGCGATGCCACGTTTACTTACGTGGCACCGTTAAACCACTACGGCGAAGACACCTTCGTCTACACGGCCCAGGATCAAGGAATCGACGAGGACGGTGCTGGTAATCGTCCTGTCGTTCCGAGGACGGCGACTTCGGTAGTGACGATTTTTGTTGAGCCGGTCAACCAAATTCCCGTCGCAATCCCCCGCGTTTTGAACGTCGATGAGGTTGTGGAATACGATGGTTTCGGAAACCTCGTTAACACCGATCGCAGGGTCCATTTCGACAGCGAATTTTTGCTCGGACTCTCAGGTAGCAATCCTGTTTTGCCCGGTTCATCTGATCCGTTACTCGCTGCGCCGTACGACGAGTCCAATCAAGCCTTGAGTGTGGTCGCGTTCAGCGACGCGGACGAATCGATTGACGTCGCCGACCTTACCAATCCCGATGGAACTGGCTGGCTCCCGATGACCACGCCATCCGGTGGAGTGCTGATGTTCTACTTCCAGGATGGTGTGTTCGTCGACGGTTACTACGAACCCCCGGTGGATTACAACGGGCAATTCCCGCATGAAGCTGATCCCGATAACCCGCTTGAGTTCTTTAACTACGTCGTTTCCGATGATGGCACTGTGATGCTGCCTCCGCTTCCACCGGGGACTCCCTACACGCCTGATCCGTTTGACAAAGCTCGGTCGCTTCCTGAGCGAGTTTCGTTGAAGGTCCTACAACAGAACGATGGTCCGTACATTCCAAGTTTTGACACGGGCACGACGATCGTCGATGGGACGCTCATTGCCTATGATTCGAATTCGATTTCGTTAGACGAACGCGACCGTTTCGGCGCGCCCACACTATCCTTCGATCTGTACCGAACCGTAGGAGTCGAAATCAAACCGGGGCGTCCCACCGCGCTTGACGAACTTGTGTCACAGAGTCTTTCGAGCGTCATCGTTCAACCTGCGTTGGATAGCGGCGGTCTTTCGCGTGTACCGGACGGTTTGATGGCCGCCAACCCGATACTCAGGCCCGATGGCTTGTTTACGATCGCTCCGGTAGCGGATGCATTTGGGATTGCGGTCTACGATGTAATCGTGACCGACAGCGGCTTGAGCACGGGGGCCAATCGCAATGTTTCGATCCGCCAATTGACGATCACGATCAACCCCATCAACGATGCTCCACAGGCTTCGGATCAACAGCTTGACAATGTGATCGAGGCGGTTGAACGCGATGCTAATGGCGACGAAATTAGCCCATTGCCGGTTGCTCAGATCACGTTCACCAAAGCTCAATTGTTACGCAATAGCGTCGCAGGGGTGTTCGATGCGAGCCTAAACGCTCAATACAATGAGAGCGAACAGGATTTGCGTGTCGTGGCATTCCGTGTGCCAGGAGTCCCGGACGATGTGGACGGTGCGGCCCTGGGGGCGGGTGAGGTCACGACCACTCGAACGACCCTGAATGACGCAACCCTAACCTTCACATTCATGGACGGAGAATTCATTAGCGGCACCTACGCGCCGAGCGTTGACTATAACCGCCGCTCGCCTTTCACTGCGGACGATTCATTCCAGTTCAAGATTGCTGACGGCGGCTCGGTCACGATCCCAGGGTCGGATCCGGCGGTCATGCAGGACATTGGTTCATTGAGCTCGGTTTATGCAACGGCGACGATCACCACGATCGAGCAAAATGATCCGCCCGAGTTTGATTACCTGCCAATCGTGGATGTGCTTGAACGCGATGACAACGGAGAAACGGTGGTCAAGGGTTGGGCAACCAATATCATGGCGGGGCCGCTAACCGCCCGCGACGAATTGCAGCGTGAAAGTGTTCAATTCACCGTGCGCACGGACATGTCCACGATTCCGCCGGGACTTTTCCGAGTCCCCGCAAAGGTGGCTAATAATGGTAGTTTGTCGATCTATCCGTCACCGGATGCGGTGGGCTCCGCGACGCTCGTAATCGAAGCGAATGACCTGGATCCGACGACGTCTGGGTTCGTATCCGCGTCACGCTTCGTCACGATCACCGTGAATGTCCAACCGGTTAACGATGCTCCGCGTCTGAATCCCGAGGTAGTGGGAACGTCCGCGGTCTCGTTACCGGATCCGGATCTGGGGTACACGGTCGATAGCGATGGCACGATTGTTTATTTGCTGCGTGAAGACAATACGCAACCCGGCGGCACGCCCTCGGTGTTCTTTATCCCACTCGATAAAACCCATGCAACCTCGCTCGGGGATTTTACGGCGCCGGGATTATTGGATGTATTTACCGTCGGGCCTGAAAACGAAGCCGATGGAACCACGGGCGGCTCACAAATCCTTGAATTGTTTAGCTTGCCCAACACCACGCAACGTAACGGGAAGCTGACGAAGGTGTTCGATGTGAACAACCAACTCATCGGCGTGAACTACCAACCGCCGGCAAACTACAATTCGGCGATTGGCGAGGACGATGGCTTCACCTACTCGGTGCGAGATGACAATTTCGTCGACGGCGAAACGTATGCACTTTCGCAAAATGCGTTGGTCCCCGATCAACGCACCGTTAGTAATCGAGTTCGGTTCCGGATGAGTCCGGTCAATGACCAACCCGAATTTGAATTGTCCAATTCGAAGTTGGAATCGAGTGAAGATTCGAATTTGGTGATTCGTAATGGCGTTGCGATTAATATTTCCGGTGGACCACGAAGCACGGCGCTCGATGAATCCACGCAACAAGTCGAGTTTAGTGTTGTGCCGGTCGGCTTTGATGCTGACGAGTTCTTTGTTACCAAACCGACGTTAACGTCAATGGGACGCCTGACCTATCGTCCTGCTGCGGATGTGTTCGGTGACTTTGTCTTTGAGGTGAAGTTGACGGACAAGGGACCGCAGGAAACGGCGACGCGAGGGGATCGCTTCGAATCCGAGCCACAGATGCTTACGCTCAGCATTCGTCCCATCAATGATCCACCGGTGTTGCAAGCTGCCGCGCCAAGTTTGGTCTACTCCACTTCGGAAGACGGTTTTGTCGAGATCCTCTTCGATGGGGATTCAGGAGCAAACCCAGGCTTGCTTGATTTCTTTGTGGTTGGCCCCGAGAACGAAACCTCGGCATTGGTCGGGGGGGGGCAAGACGTCAGCGTGGCCACGCCGTATCCGGTGGGCACGACGCAAGGCGGAGTTTTGACGCCGATCCTCAATTCCGCCAATGCGGTGATCGGGTTGCGTTACACGCCGAAATTGAATTTTGCGGGCACCGATCACTTTACATACACGGTGACGGATGATGGCGTTACGGTGGCACTGGGAGTGGATGGCTTACCCACCCCGGATCCACGCACGAACACCAATACGGTCACGATTGAAGTCGCCGCGATCAACAATGCTCCGATCTATGAAGGTCCGCTTGACAGTGATTCGCTTGAAGACCAAGGTCCAGTGACCGTCAACAACTGGGCCACCGGAATCCAAGCGGGACCCGATGAGGCGATCGATGAACTTGCCGGGGATGGTACAACGCCAGCCCAAACGGTGTCATTTGTTCTCAGACAAGTTTCGGGCGATGCAGCCCTGTTCGCCGTGCCGCCTACGGTCACGATTACGGGGAACACGGCGAGTTTGAGCTACACTGCCGCAGACAATGCCAACGGCGATGCCATCTTCGAAGTCATTCTGCGGGACGACGGTAACCCGACCGATCCGGTACGGGGTGACAATAACGAAACCGCGCCACGAAGGTTTACGATTTCCGTGGCCCCGGTTAACGACGCGCCGACGTTCATCCCCGGATTGCCGGTCTCCGTCGACGAAGACAGTGGCGATTACGCTGAAATTTGGGCAACCAGCGTTATGCCGGGACCCGCGAATGAGTCCTCTCAGGACGTGTCTTTCGAAGTCATCATTCCCGATGCGTCGCGTGCGTTGTTTGAGACATTGCCGACGATTAGCTCGACGGGCGAACTGCAGTTCAAACCTGCCCAAAACGCCAGCGGCTCGGTCGACATCCAGGTGCGCGCGGTGGATTCGCTAGACGGCACGTCGGACTTCGTCACCCTTTCGATCGAAATCGTCGAACAAAACGATGCCCCCGTCGCACAGGGCGATGAGCTCGACACGGATGAAGACACCATCCTGGTGATCCAAAGCAGCGAGTTGACCGCCAATGACGTGGACCCCGATGTGGCGTCCAATCCATTGGAATCGCTGTCGGTGATCCTGCAATCCGATCCGGCCACGCAGCGTAATGCGCGAGTGACGTTCAACGCCGCGACCGGGGAAATTACTTATGATCCCACCGACTCCGAGGAGTTGCAGCGACTCAAACCGGGCGAAGAGTTGGTCGATACGTTCACCTACTCGGTCATGGATGACGCCGGAGAAATCAGTGATCCGGTGATGGTCAAAGTGACCGTCAAAGGGGTCAATGACGCCCCGGTTGTGAAGCCCGATGTCGTGATGCTAAGTCCAGAGGGAGCCACGCAGATTCGTCCGCTGGACAATGACATTGATGTCGATGGTACGCTGAATCCTTTGTCCATCAAGGTGACGCTACAGCCGAAACAAGGGGCGTTGTCCGTGGAAGCCGATGGCACCTTGTCGTACCTTCCTTTCGCGAGCTTCGAAGGCCCCGACGAATTCCGCTACACCGTCGCGGATGACCTTGGTCAACAGAGCCAACAAGCAACGGTCACGATCACACCGAATCAATTGCCGATCGCTCCGGATATGGACGATGTCATCGCCACATCAAAGGACAGCACCTTGATTGATGTGGGGGCTGTGGCAATCGCCGTCGTCGGCCAACTCGATATGGAAAGTATCGAGATGGTCAGCGAGCCATCCAACGGGGTGGCGACGGTCAATTCCGATGGCACCATTTCGTACACGGCCTTCGATGACTATCTAGGGGCCGATTCGTTCGAGTTCACGATTCGGGATGCGGATGGACGCACCAGCCGACCGGCTACCGTGACAATCGACGTGGTTGCCTATCGTCTACAGAATCCCGATCCAACTCGTTTCAGCGATGTAAATGGGGATGGAAAGGTATCCTCCTTAGACGCCTTGATGATCATCAATCGGATTGGGTTGGCCGGTACGAATGCCTCGAGCATTCCCGTAACGGCGGCCGATCGGGGACCGAATTATTACGACGTTTCCGGTGACGATGTGATTTCGGTCTTCGATGCGTTGCGAGTGATTAACCAATTGATGATGCAGGGGCCGCAAACCGTAGCGGGCGGATCAGGTGAACAGCTCCCACAGCTATCTCCGATCGCCCAAACGGCGATTTCGCAATCGACTACGTTGGATGAGGCCAATGCGTTGGATGTCCCACAACCCATTGAAGCGTTTGGCACGCCCCAGAAGAGAGTTGCTGCGTCGTTCTCAAGCTCGACCGAGAACGACATCGTCGAGTTGATCGCCCAACGGCGTGAAACCGCCGATAAGAGCGAAGACGATGAGCGCGTCCGTGCGTTGGACGAGGCGTTCGCTGATCTAATGTGATGTAAGATCACGAGGTTGCTAGCTTTCTGTTTTAAGCCGTGCACTCGTGTGGAAGAGCTAATTCTTCCGCACGAGTCGAGCCGGCTTAAGTCCGGGGCTGCCTCCGTTTATTCGAATCGCTTCGCCACCCATCGCAGTGATCCGTAGGCGGTTAGGATTAAGCGACGGTTTTAACGATTGTGTCAATTGTGCTCGTAGGGATGCCGATGAAAGATTCAAGGCGTGTTTCCTACGGTCAATTGAGACAACCGCATGAGCCTTCTCGGCACAATCCAGCAATCTAAAAGTGCAATCGATGTTGCTCAAATCGGCCTCCAGGTCGTTGGGAACAACGTCGCTAATGCGAATACGCCTGGATATATTCGCCAGCAATTGCAGCAATCGTCTGCGGTGGCGGTACGTGACGGGGGCTTGATAAAGGGCCTTGGTGTTCGGGCAACGGGCATCGTTCAAGTGGTGGATCAAGCCCATTTTGAACGGATGCTTGGTGCCAAGACCGCCGTCGCGGGTGCCGAAGCTCTCGAAAAGGCCTACTCTCAACTCGAAGAACTTTCCAACGACCTGGACAACTCGGGTCTAAGCCAACAATTTTCGCTGTTTAACAATGCGGTCCATGAGCTTTCGACCCAGCCGGGGGATGCTTCGCTTCGCGAGTTCGTGATCCTGCAGGGTGAAACGCTGACGGGCAACCTTCGCCGCGCTCGAGAACAGGCCAGTGATCGTCTACAGGCTTGGGACGGCGAACTGAAGGATGTCGCCAGCGACATCAACCGCTTGACGACTCGGATCGCCAAATTGAATCTCGATATCGCGACGATCGAGGGCGGGGGGCTAGTCCACAGTGACGCCACCGGGCTACGCGACCAGCGTTACCTCGCACTCGAAGAGCTCGCCCAATTCGTTAACGTGAACGTTCAGGAGCAGGAAAGTGGTGCGGTGTCCGTCTTCGTGGGCGGCGACTACATCGTTAACGATGGGATCAACCGCTTGGTCAAAAGTGGTTACAGCGAGGAGCTCGATGCACAAGAGATTCGGATCGTTGAAACCGATTCGCCGCTGCAAGTGACCGGCGGACAACTCGCCGCAACCGCAGAAGCACGCGACGGCATCTTCGGCGACTATATCGACAATATCGATCGCATGGCCTCCGCTCTGATCCGCAGTGTCAACGAGGTCCATTCACAGGGGCAAGGCCGGAAAGGGTACCAGGAAGTTTTGTCGAGTGTGAAAGGCAATGCAAACGTTCCGCTCGCCAACGCCGACCTAGCGTGGGAACCCAAAAACGGTACGTTTGATATGAGCGTGGTCGATTCCAGCGGCGACGTGATCTCCACCCACCGCATCAAGGTGCGAAATCTGGGGCAAGTGACTGATTCGACGATGAGCTCGATCGTGGTGGACATCGATGCGATCGAAGGCATCTCAGCCAGTGTTACCAGTGACGGGCGTATCGAGATTCTATCCGACTCGCACACCTCGTCCTTTACGTTTGGCGAAGATACCAGTGGGTTTTTGGCGGCGGCGGGCATCAACACCTTCTTTGTCGGCCGCGACGCCACCGACATCAACGTCAGCGAGGCGTTGCGGCTTGACAGCGATCTGTTGGCCGTCAGCGCTGGGGGGATTGGCGAAGACACCGACGTGTTGGCGTCGATGCTCGATCTCGTCGATCGCCCGCAAGACTCGTTGGATGGCCGCTCGGTGCGCGGTATCTACGAAGGTACCATCGCTGGGGTAGCGCAAAAGATTAGTTTGCAGAACAGTGAGGCGGATGGGCTGCGGGATTTCTATGCCACCCTGCAATCACAACACCTGGCGATCACCGGGGTCAACATTGATGAAGAATCGATCAAGATGATCACCTATCAACGCGCATTCCAAGCGTCCTCTCGCGTCATTTCGACCGCGACCGAAATGCTCGATATCTTGATGAACTTGTAACGAGTTTGCCTATCTCGCCGAGTTAACGAACGCGTTTCATGTAAGCGACAAATTGTTTGTCCAGAGTTTCGAGTTTGGTGTCGAACGCATCCTCAAACATCTCAATTCGCTCACGTTTACTGAGTTCCACAAGCGGCTTGACCTCGCTGAGTCGTTTCAGATACTCGACAAAGTCTTCACGCTGCGTCTTGAGTAGGAAATAGGTCAACGCCCAACCTTCGCCGTAAGCATCTGCCGCCGTTGCAGGGCTGCGGAATCGCGAGTCATCCGCGATCAACGTTGCCAACGATTCACTGGGACGGTTGGGCAAATAGAGATTCCAGCGACGCAGATTTTTCTGATTCACCCGCCCAATCCCTCGCCAACCTTTGCTGTTCCTGCGGTCGGGAGACTCGAAGAACATCGCCAAACCTTCGCTGACCCACATCGGGTTGTCGGCGAATCGCCGTTGCAGTCCACAATTGTAAGCGAGTTGATGGGTGGCTTCATGAATGATCGTGGCGATGTTACGCTCCCAATTGGGCACGTTGAACGTCGTCATCCGATTGCTCGAAAGATGGTAGTAGCCGATCACCGAATTCGCTGATTCGCCAATCTCGACCTGGGCGTACTTGAGGAACGAATCGTGATCATCCAACAGCAATGCGACTAAGGGGAAACGCGGTTCGGTTAACTCCCAACGCTGGTTCTTCCAATAGGAAAAGAAACTGCGATACAACTGCTCGAATAAACCACCCACCTGACGAGCATGGTTCTCATCGGTGTTGTGAACAATCAGATAATTTGCGGTGCGATAAACCGAGAAACCCTCGGGCATCTCCGTCATCATTCGCTGGTTCATCTCGTCGTCATCGATCGGAACAAGCTCTCCCGGGGTGTTCGTCCGCGCGATCAATTGCTCGGGTTGAATGGTCCAGATGCGACCATCATCGGCAAGAACGAGAAGCCCTCCATCTTGAGCTTCGACCAGCAATTCGCCGGTAACGGTCCTGGTGACTGCATCCTCGTTTGGAGCGGTACCCGCCTTGAATTCGATCGTTTCAAAGGCGATGAGTTCGCCCGCTGCCATCGCCAAGAAAAGGACAGCAGTGAAGATAAGTTGTCTGTCGGCTCGAAGCATCCTTAACATTTTCCTTCGACATGGTTGGATTCTTAGATCGCGTTTTCACGACCCTCCGCTCGATCGGCATCCGCCATTGTAGTCGTGGCGATGCAAGTCTCGCCAGCGATTGAATGTTGGGTGTCCCACAAGACGCGCCGAATGCAAGAGTTATAACACCTGTGATCGACGACAAACCGGATGACGCCCCCCTTCGCAGGTTTGAGCAAGCCGCAAGTTCGGAGTTCCGTGAGCCTCCGAAACGGCGTTCACTCTCCCTTCGCGTGATTGAGTCGTGCCTTTCATCAAGAAAACTCGGCTGCGCACGATGAACAATTCTGGCCCAAATTCCAGGACCATCGGGACTCTGTATTGCCGATCGTAGGGAACCAAGCGAGCCTAAACAACCGCGGGGCATGGGCGGTGCCCCCGGCGAAGTCGGTAAGTTTGTGTATTCCAGCAACTTCGACCGGGGTGGGGGATCGCAGCAACGACAACGCAAGTGATTCGGGATCACTTCGGACTACTTGCCTAATTTGAAGCTGCGTCCGGAAACGCGATTTTCAACTTTTCGCCCTTGGGGTCTGGAAATTCATTCCGCCATGGCGATTCGCTTCCCAACAATTGCAATTCTTCGACACGTTCCGCTGCCATCAAGACGAGTTGTGGCATCTCGACAAACTTGCTGACGTTTAACAAGTCGGGGGCATTGCGGTTTCGTAACGGCAGATCGGTCAAGGCGATTCGCACGATCGGTTCGTGGAAGAGGGATGCGTAGAGCGCCCACGCGGATGCTTCCTCCCCCTGGGCCCGAAGTTCAATGGATCGCTCGGTGAAAGGGGCTAATGTTTCGATGGCTTGCAAGCCACGAACGACGTCGTAAATTTGCGTGGTCGCAGCGGTTTGTCCAAGCAACATGAACCTGCGGCGAATATGGGTGCGTTCCTTGGCGTCACGTGTCCATTCGGTGGGGCCGACGCCACGCGGGACAATGTACACGGTCGGCGAATCGGCCAACTCCGTTGTTAACGCTTCCCATTGTTGGCGGTCTGGCGTCACCCCGACGAACGAATTGGGCAAACCGACCGCTAATCCTGGTGCCACGCGTTCCCAGCCGGCTTGGTCAAGGACGACGACATTGAGCGGCTTGGTGCTATCGGCAGCCTTCGGGACGACAGCCAGCATGGTTAAACGATAGGGTGATTGAGAGGTGAAGTCGATCGCCGAGATCTTTAGCGAGTCCACTTCCGCTTCCGCTTGGACTTTCACGTCGAGCCCTTCGACGTTTTCCGTAGGCCAACTTCCAAACGTGTGACTCCGTAGCGAGTGCATCCATTGTTCCCGTTGAGCTAACATTTCCTCGCGGTTGGCACGTTCGTGCTTGGACTCGAATTTAGGAACGAATGATTCATGGATGTTGGTAACACGTTCATCGGTGGGCAGCGATGCAAAGACTTTCAATTCCTCGACCGAAAAGAGTGGCTTGGCGGGATGTTCAATTAAGGATGAGTCGTTTCGCAAAAAACGATTCATCCAACGAAACGCGTGAATGCGCAACTCTTGTGTGTCGGTGTGCGGCCCTTGGGTAATGTGCAGTCCGAGATTCTTTCCTTGCCCGTACAACCGGTAGATGTCACGCACCTTTGAATGCACGTCCACGACCCCTTCCAAAGGAAAGATCCGATCATCATCGGTATTGGAAATTAACAGCGGTCGCGGAGCAACAAGAGCGGCGACTTTGGCATAGTCCCAGCGGAACGTGTTGACCATGTACATGCAATCGCAATGCCCTTCGACACAGCCGTCCACGATATGGTTTTGTAGCGACGTGATGCCGGCAACCGGCACGGCCGCTTTGATCCGTTCATCCAACGCCGCGATCCACCACGAGGTGGCACCACCGCCACTGCGACCGGTGACTCCAAGACGTTCTGGATCCACTTCGCTGCGTGATTGCAAGTAGTCGAGTGAACGGATGCAATTCCATGCTTCGACGCCCGCAGGCGTGTAACCGCGATTGTTCCACCACCATTGACCTTTACTATAGGTGCCGTGATGAATGCCTTCGATTTCCCCTAATTGAATCGTATCGACGCTCAAACACACGTAACCGTTGCGGGCGAACCATGCACCGTGGTGTTGATAGTAAGTTTTGTTTCCGTAACTAATCCCGTCCTTCTTTACCACACCATGGCCACAGACATACAGGATTGCCGGAAGCGGGCCGTCTTGTTTTGCGGGGCGATAGAGATTTGCCGTCACATAGAGCCCTGGCATCGATTGGAAATGAATCTTTTCCACCACCACATCGTCCGCGGTCGCCGTTCCCGTAACCACCGGGGAAAGCGGAGTGCGCTCGGGCAACGGTGCGAGTCCTAGCATGTCAAAAAGCTGGCCTCGGTAGACTTCGCGGCGACGGGTCCAATCCTCAAGCGTTGTGATGTCGGCGAACGTCTGTGCAGCAATTTCCGCGGTTTGAGCTCGAAAGTACTCGGCGACTAGATCATCGCCAGCCTGCGTATCGAGGTTCAACTTCGCGGGCGGTGTTGCGGCCGGACTTCGCTTCTCTTCGCCCATACAGGTCGAGACGTGAGCCAGAACGGCGATGGAAAACAAGAGGAACGTGCGTATCAGCATGGTGTCTCCGAGGAAGGGTAGGATCGAGGGGGATAGCAAGGGAGTGTGTCCCCGAGTTGGGCACACGGCGGGCACGTGACGCGGTGGGCGAATTCCAGATCCCCAAGCATCGAGAGGGGCATCGTTAGTGGAATCGTGACACCATCTTATCATGCCGGCGACGGACGTGCGTGGCGGTGATCAGGATCATTAAACAGACTAGTCCTAGATACCATGCTGCCAAGGCAGCTTCTTGGTACCGAGCGCCGCTGTGCAAGAGCCCAAACAACCGTGTTCCCACGGTTGAAACGCCCGGCGGGGCGACTGGCAATGTGACCGGAACGTCGCCCGAAGCGACGATGCCCGCGGCGATCACTGAAATCAACAGACTTGTCGCAAGCAAGGGACGGTCAATTTGCCAAATACGACGGCTCAAAGTCGATTCGAGTTTGACGCTTTCCAATACATGCTCTGGAATCCCACGATACCCCGATCTCAATATCCAGTAGGCAATCGTGGTCGCACGAACCGAAATGGCGAGTACGGTCGGGATGATTGTCGTTTCGTAGAGAAACCTCGATCCCGGAAAAGGAACCTGAAACAACGAGACGACTGCCATCCCAATGATTGGCCCGGGGATGCAAAACAGCATGACCGATATCACGTCGATCATGGTTTCGGCTCGCCGGTGCTGGCGTCCGATCGCGGCGAGCGGCCAAGCAAACGCGGTGGCCAAGAGCCCCGTCAACCCGCCAAGCATTAGGGTCCATTGATACTCCGACGCAAACGTGCGTGGCGCCACGACGAGCTCGTGTATCGCTCGCGACCATGACCAATGCGCCGAGCGATTTCCACCTTCGACGATGACATCATGTCCCAATTTTCCAATCAATCCAGCGATCGGAATGGCAATGATCAACAACAGCGCCAAGAACAAGATTGCAACCGCAACGTAGGTGATCCAACGTGAGGGACGCTCCGAGACGCTGCCCGACGCCCAACCATCAAACTGCACCGCGCCCGATTCCGATCGTAGCGATCGCATCTTGCTAAGCAGAACCGTGATCAATGCGAACGCGAAGCACATTGGTAACGCGAGCGTCACCATGATCGACGTTAAATTGGGGTCGATCGCGTACCTCAAATAAAAGGCATCGGCAATCGTTCGATATCCGTACAGATCGACCACCGTCATTTCGGTTGCCGCCAGCGCCGCGTTGAGAATCGTCGCGGAGAGAATCCAAGGCCAAGCCAGCGGCAATTGGACCGTCCACCAAATACGCAGCGGGGGGGCGTCGAGCGAGGCACCTTGCAATAGCGACTGCGGCACCAGTTGGGTCCCGTACCAAGTTGCGAGGGTGACAATCGCGGAACCGAAAATACCATGGATCCAACCGCACGCGAACAGTCCAGCAAAGCCCGGGACCCAACGCGTTGCCGTTTGGCTCAGTGACAGCCACCCAAATTTTCCCGCGGTCGCCTCCCACGCTGCGGCGTGCAGGATCATCGGAGTAGCAATCGCGACGACCATCAGCAACAAAAATAGCTGAGTGATTTGTGGGGCGGGTTTACGGTGCCGCGCCAAAGTCGTTGCCGCCCACGCCGCAGGGATCCCCAGGGCTAAAGAACTAACGATTGTGACGGTTATTAGCCGCAAAGTCGGTAAAAGCGGTTCCCACCAATTCAAAGACAAGATCTCCTAGCGAACAACGAATGGTTTCTTATATCTTCACATTAGAATCGGGGGAAGGTAACCACGTCCAATCTGCAACTCAGAATCGTTCCCCCTTTCTCTCCCCCTTTGCCGTCCTGATTTGTCAATGAAGATCACCGCCATCCCCCAGCTCTATCGCAATTTGAAGCGATGGCGAGAGATCTTGACGGTGCTGCGTCGCTACGGGCTGGCCGATTGGCTGAGCCGATACCAGAGCTTGCCGTTTCGCGATAGCTTCAAAGACGCTAGCGGTGTGCCGCTGTCGCAGTACTCGAGCGAAGAACGCGTCCGCATGGCGCTGACGGATCTGGGGCCTACGTTCATCAAGCTAGGCCAGATGTTGGCGGCGCGACCCGATATCGTCGGTCCGCAACTCGGGCAGGAACTAAAGCGTTTGCGGGCTGATGTTCAGCCCGATGCGATTGAAAAAGTCCGTGAGACGCTTACCAAGGAACTCGGCGCTGAGTACTTGAAACAGTTCCAGTTCATCGATCCTATTCCATTGGCCACTGCTTCGATCGGACAAGTCCATCGTGCCACGTTGAATGACGGTCGCCGCGTGGTGATCAAAGTTCAACGCACCGATATCGAACGAACCGTTCGCCAGGATATGGAGGTGCTCGGCGGTGTCGCTCAGTTGGCCGAACGGGTCGAAGGCTTCGCCGTTTGGGGACCCTGCCAAATTGTGGCTCAGATGTCGACGATGCTGCAGCGAGAGCTCGACTTCGGACGCGAACGACAAAATCTAGAAGTGTTTGGCGAGATGTTGGCCTCGCAAAGTGAACATGTGGTGATCCCCAAGCCGATTCGTGAACTGTGCACCCGCCGCGTGCTTGTCATGGACGAATTGGCCGGTGAACCGCTTTCGAGCGTGCTCTCGGACGCTCACCAAGATCGTCGCCAACTCACCGGCAAAGTCAGTGCCGCCAGCAACCCACACCATCTGTCGGAATCGATCGCCCGAATCTATTTGACGATGATCTTTGATGAAGGGCTCTTTCACGCGGACCCGCACAGCGGAAATCTGTTGCTTCTCGATGATGGTCGTTTGGGGATTCTCGATTTTGGCATGGTCGGGCGAATCGACGAAACGCTTCGCGAAACCATCGAGGAAATGATGGGGTGTATTGCGACCGGGGACCAGAATCGATTGACCCGTTTGATTCGTAGGATCGGCGACACGCCGCCGACGCTTGACGAATCGCTTTTGGCAATCGATCTGGCTGAGTTTGTTGGCACCTACGGTCGACAACACCTCAGCGAGTTTGATCTCACGGGAGCACTCAATGAGCTGAGTGACATTTTGCATCGCCATGCCATCCAATTGCCAAGCCAATCGGCATTGCTATTGAAAATGTTGATTTCGCTCGAAGGGACTTTCCGAGAACTTGGGGCAAGTTTCGATTCGCTGGCAATCGTCCATCAATTTGTGCGAAAATCGATGCTCCGTCGTTTGAGTCCGCGACGGCGGATTCGTCAAGCACGACGCATCTACCTCGAAGCTGAACATTTTCTCGAGCTCGTGCCGGATGAGGTCCTCACGCTACTGCAGCAAGCTCGCCGCGGGGAAATGCGATTGACGCTGGAACATCAACGCCTCGGTCCGACCGTGAACCGAATGGTGCTGGGAGTTATGGCGAGCGCCGTGTTCTTGGGATCCTCCCTCTTGTTAGCAATGAAAGTCCCCCCGCTTCTGTTCCCCGAAAGAAATTTTTTGGCGATGCACGAGATGAGCATTTTGGGAATGCTCGGGATCCTCGCCAGCTGTTCTGTGATGATGTGGTTGTTATTGGCGATCAATCGCAGTGGGCATTTAACACGGAATAATGAGGACTAATCGCTCTCGAACCGCGTTTCTAATACGCATATAATGAATCGATCCCTCCCCAACTCCTTTTTTCCTACCAGCGAGAACGAATGATTTCCATCGTTCGAAACCCGATGACGGCGATCGATGCCGCGTTCCACTGGGGTGTCACGAATTCGATGACCACAAATCCAGTTCGCCGTTTTCTTTGTTGGCTCGCCCTGGCCACGCTCACAATCGGTGTTCCGACTTCAGCGACCGCAGATCAAGCCAGCCACGAAGCGACGTTCCGCGATGCGCTGCTGCCGCTATTGCGCACCTACTGCTTTGATTGTCATGATTCGGGGACTGAGCTCTCCTTGGTTGACGATGACTCGGCGGCCAAGATGCAGATGAATCGCGAGCTTTGGAAACGAGTGATCGCCCAAGTTCAACTTGGCAGCATGCCACCCGAAGATGGCGAAACGATGGACGCCGCGATTCGCCAGCGGATGGTTAAGCTGCTGGATGAAACGGCCAACGCCGTTGATTGTGTCCAGAACCCCAATGCCGGCAAAGTCGTCTTGCGACGATTGAATCGGGCGGAATACCGAAACACCATCAAAGATTTGCTGGAGGTCGACTACGAACCCGCCCGCGGATTTCCCGGCGACGATGTCGGCTACGGGTTTGACAACATTGGCGATGTTTTGTCCTTGCCACCTATTTTGTTGGAGAAGTACCTCGATGCGGCGGAAGCCATTTCCGGTCAAGCGATCGTGACTCCGTTGCCACCACGCATCTACGAACTTGAGGTGCCCGCCACCTCCTTGAAGGGAGCGGAGAAACTTTCACGTGGCAATCGCGTCTCGATGTCCAGCAAAGCCACCGTGTCGTTGGAACTCGATGTCCCGTTCACCGGTGAATACATTTTGACGATTTCGGCGAGCGGTGACCAAGGCGGCGATGAACCAGCGAAAATGCAGGTCGACTACGGTAAAGTGAACCGTGTGATCGACGTCCCGGCAACCCGCTCGGAAAGGTACGAAGTCCCATTTCGGCTTGCGCGCGGAACACGCAAAATTGACATCACGTTTATCAATGACTTTTATATCGCCGGAAAAGTCGATCGCAATTTGCATCTTTACCACGTTCATGTCTTTGGAACAGAAACGGAAGACGCGACGGAAGTGGTGTCCGAAAGTGATCTGCCCCCGATCCATAAAAAGATCTTGTTCACGCGGCCGAGCAAAACGGTGTCACCCGAGCACGCGACGGCCCAAGTGATCGCTCCGCTGGCCAGTCGGGCGTTTCGGCGACCCGCCACGAAAAATGAAGTCATGCGACTGACGCAATTGGCGTCCCAGGTCCGCTCCGACGGAGCAAGTTTTGAAGAGTCGATTCAAGTGGCTCTGCAAGCGATCTTGGTTTCACCCCACTTTTTGTTCAAGGTCGAACAACACGCTACACCCGATCCGTCGGGGGAATTGCCGCGAATCAATCAATATGAATTGGCCACTCGGATTTCGTATTTCCTGTGGAGCAGCATGCCCGATGACGAGTTGTTGTCGATGGCGCATCAAGGAAAACTCCATGATCGCCGAGAATTGCTGCGCAAGGTGGGCGATATGATTGTCGACCCACGATCGAATCAGTTCATCGAGAATTTTGCGGGCCAATGGCTCCAGCTTCGAAATTTGGAAACGGTGGATCCTGATGCGAGCGAATTCCCAGCATTCAATGACGAGATCCGTCAAGCGATGAGGCGAGAAACGCTGACGTTCGTTGCCGCGGTGATGCGTGAAAACCTACCGGTGACGTCGCTACTCGACGCAGACTTCACCTACTTGAACGAAGAACTGGCGGCCTTCTACGGCGTGGCCGGAGTGACCGGTAGCGAATATCGCAAAGTCTCGCTCGCAGGGACTCCACGGGGTGGGTTGTTGACGCATGCGAGTGTGTTGACTGTGACCAGCAATCCGACTCGCACCAGTCCCGTGAAGCGGGGGAAATGGATCCTCGACAATTTGCTCAATACGCCTCCTCCCCCAGCACCGCCAAACGTGCCCGAATTGGACAAGGGCAAATTGAGCGGCACGCTGCGTGAACAAATGGAACAACATCGTTCGAATCCCGCCTGTGCGGCCTGTCATAATATGATGGATCCGCTCGGCTTTGCACTAGAAAACTTTGATGCCATCGGTCGCTGGCGAACGAAGGATGGAAAGGACACGATTGACGCTTCGGGGAAATTACCCGATGGCACTCAGTTCAATGGCGCTGACGATCTTCGGCGCGTGCTGTCCAAAGAACGCAGTGAGCAATTCGTTCGTTGTTTGGCAGAGAAGATGCTGATCTATGCGACCGGGCGAGGAACGGAATATTATGATCGATGTGCAATCGACGCGATCATGGCGGAAATGAAAGAGCGAGACAATCGCTTCGCCTACCTGATTTCCGCAATCATCCAAAGTGAACCCTTCCAACGGCAAGGATCACGCGAATAGCCTTGTTTGCGTTGCCGTTAAGTTACAAACGCTTCCCTTCTCTTAAACGAGTCGATCTCACATGTTAAATTCACTCTCTCGGCGGACGATCTTACGTGGTGTTGGCGCGTCCCTTGCGTTGCCGTTATTGGATTCGATGTCGTCGACTCGCTTGCTAGCGGCCACCTCCACCGCGGCGGAGGTGCCATTGCGGATGGGATTCTTTTACGTTCCCAATGGGATGCACATGCCCGATTGGAAACCGCAAGAAGAAGGGGATGGTTACGCGTTGACGCCGACCTTGGAACGATTGGCCGAGCATCGTTCAAAGTTCAATGTGTTGACCGGTTTGACGCTCGATGGCGCAGCAGCGCACGGCGACGGAGGAGGCGACCATGCGCGTAGCGTGGCAGCGTTCCTTACCGGAGCTCATCCGAAGAAGACCAACGGGGCTGACATTCAAAACGGTGTCTCTGTCGATCAGGTCGCCGCAGAACAAATTGGCAGTGCATCGCGTTTCGGTTCCCTCGAATTGGGCTTAGAGGCGAGTGCCCAGGCCGGCAACTGTGACAGCGGTTATAGCTGTGCCTACGCGTCGAATATGTCGTGGCGTGGCCCCACCAATCCCATGGCCAAAGAGATTGATCCGGGGGCCTTGTTTGATCGCTTGTTCGCCGGGCAAACCGCTAAGGAAACCCGACGCGCTCAAAGCGTACGTGAAAAGTACCGAAAGAGTGTGCTTGACTTTGTACTCGAAGATGCCAAGCAACTTCATCAAACGTTGCCTGCAATCGATCGCCGCAAACTCGATGAGTACCTGTATTCGGTGCGTGACGTTGAAAAACGCCTCGCCGGTGCGGACCGCCTCACGATCTCCGAAGACGGGGTCCCCGATTACCCGCGTCCCAGCGGAGTACCGCACGAATTGAAAGAGCACGCCGAGTTGATGATGGACATGATTGCGTTGGCAATTCAAACCGATAGCTCGCGGATCATCTCGTTCATGTTTACCAACGCGGGCAGTAATCGCAGCTATCCTGAAATTGACGTCAAGTCAGGCCATCACGAATTGTCGCATCACGGCAAGAGCGAAGAGAAGCAAGCTCAGATCGCAAAGATCAATCGCTTTCATTTGGACCGCTTCAATTACTTGCTGACGCGGTTGAGCTCCCTTAGCGAGGGCAATGGGACGGTGCTCGATCATTGCATGTTGGTCTACGGCAGTGGAATCAGCGACGGTGATCGCCACAACCATGACGACTTGCCCATTTTGTTGGCCGGCAATGGCGGCGGACGAATCAAAACCGGCCGACATATCCGTTATGAAAATCGCACTCCACTTTGCAATCTGTATTTGTGGATGCTCAAAGAAATGGGCGTCAAGGCGGACAAGTTTGGCGACAGCAATGCGGTCTTGCCAAACCTAGCATAGCCATGTTGCATGGCGTGGCATCGCGAGCTCGGCAAGCGTTTGTTTGCCATCCCGGATCAAAGCTTGCGGAATCGGCAACCGTGCGTGAAGAGCCGACCGTCACCTTATTTTCGCGTACGCAGCCTAAACGGCTTCCTCGAGATTCCCACGTGTCTCAATGACCTTTGACTGTAACGCCGGAGGTGGGAAAAGCTGAAAAACGCGAGCTGGCTTTGCGTCATGCGCCGCCAGTTTCGCGATTTACTGTTTGACGGTCAAATCTTTCAGTGATCCTTCACCGCGAGATCGTGGGTCTGTTGAACTGACGCGGTCATTGAAGTCGCGAACGAATCGATGACGTTTTATGGCAGTACAACCAAACAGCAAAAAATGGAAGCAACATCCGTGTACATGAGTTGTGGACGCCCAGTTCGCAATCGTTCCTTCGGTGGAAACTCCCAAGCTACTCGTCGTTTGAATCCATCAAGACGACTTCCGAAAACCTGAATCATTCAGGACTCGTTTATCCAAACAAAAAGTCAATTACGGTTCCATTCCGTAATGCTTCTTATTGCGTTCTAGACACTCCGCTGAGAATGAGAGGAAGGTGGCGAACCGAGGGATCCAAGCAAGCTTGAGTCGTTCGGATTTCCCATCAGGATCTCTCCGTCAATCAGGTTTGTGAAAAGTTAAAAGAGAAGCAATCGCGTTGACGTTGTTACTCGCAGTTCATCAACGTTCTGAACGTGCGTGAATGTGGCGACGTTCGGTAGCGATGTCAACAACAAACCGGCAAGAGTTTTTCAAGCGAACGTTGCGTTATCGTGAAACTTCCGCAAAACACTGGCGTTGCTCACTTAAAAAAAGTTTTCAAAAAACGCGAACGTGATTGGCTAAGTTTACATCGCACGATCACATGCCACCTGCGCCAAATTCAGTACCGCGTTTACGGATCAACTTGCGTTACAATCGTCACCGTTACCGCTCGTCATGCTTTCCATCGTAAGTACCACATGCTAGCAGTGGTGCAGGTTCCCCAATGTGTCGTCGTAACGATTTTGGACAACGCGTTACACATCGTTGGACTCGACGTTTACTCGTGGGTGTTCAGTGATCACCAACGCATGGACACACGTCATCGTTCATCGAGAGAGCATTAAAATTCGACCGCAAACTTCGACCTTGGGGGTTTGTTTCTCGCTCGTCAAATTGCGGTGTTAAACAAAAACAAATGGCTTCATTCGGTGTCCATCTTAGGGTCACAACGGATCATCGCATCGCACGCTGGCGGTAACCCGCATCCATCGCCCGCGGTAACCCGCACACTGTCACCCCAATAGCTGCGATCAACCCAGAAGCTGTAATCGAATCCGATGCGTGTCACCTTGCAGCAAGGATCGTGGCAAGCGAATGCCTTAAGTTGAATCAATCATCGAGGTCTTTTTGCGCCGTGACCTACCGTGTGCCATCGAGTCAGCGTTTCGGAGGCAGCCCGAGATCGCTGATCCCTGCGATCTCGCAGAGACGATAGCATGCCGCCCGTCATCATGCCGCCCGTCATCAGGCCACCCGTCATCAGGCCACCCGTCATCAGGCCACCCGTCATCAGGCCACCCGTCGGGATCGATTGGGCGGTAAGCTTTCTGACCTGACTAGACACCTCCCGCTGCACTTCTCAATGCCGTTGCGTTGCCTTAAGGGGCAGAATTCGAGGGCTCACTGGGGCCGATGCATCTGGGGGGCAAACAGTACCGAAACGAAGACAGATTCGGTGCCCCGGTTCGCACGGGGACGTCCGCAGAAAAAGTCCGCAGGGCACGGTCCGCAGGGACCGCCCCTGAGGGATGCTGAGCCGGTCCCGCATGTTCGCCGGTATCGACTCTAAACCTCGTGTTGACGCTGTTCCGACGGCACTCCCCCCCTTCTTGGCGGTGGTTGGCTGAGATCCATTCACACAGGCTGGAAAATGCTTGACCCTCCTCAGTCATGCCCATTAAGATTAAGGGAGCGTTGGGTGAGGTTGGCAAGTCTAGCATTGATTGCCAGAAGGTTTCTAGAAAGTTTTCTGTCTACCGTTAGACGCGCTGCAACTGTTCCGGAGGCAAGTCCATGACTGCGGTTGTTACGACAAATCGAGCAACGACAAAGGCGTTTGTGGTCAATTCTGCTTTTCTGCAGGAGATCAAAGACAGTCATCCTGAGTTATGGGAAACGCTACATCGGGTGCGTCAAGTCTGTGAGTGTGAGGACACCCCGTTTCAATCGGTGAGTCAGCTGGTTCGTTTATTGAACGAACTTCGCGACCAAATGGCATTTCAATTTGCGTTGGAAGAAGCCTACGGCTACATCGAAGTCGGTTTGGACTTCGCGGCAACGGAAGCGAACCAAGCGAGAAAAGTAATCGCTCAGCATTGTTCGCTGTATTTGCAATTAAGCGAACTGATCGAGAAAGCCGAAGAGCTTCAATATCGCGGTGCGGCGGCGGCACACGTCCACGAGTTAATCGCGGAAACTCAGGCGTTCGACGAGCGACTACGTGCTCATGAGCGATCCGAAGACGAGCTGATCGAAGCGTCATTCGACAGACGCTAATTACATTTTGTTGGCAATGATGAAAGGGGAGCATTTCGCATGCATACTGGCTCAAGATTCAAACCGATGGAAATCCTGTTGGTCGAAGATGGTCTAATGGATGCGAGGGTGACCATTCACTCGCTACGACGTAGCCAAGTGCCCCATCGACTCACACTCGTTCGTTGTGTCAGCGAGGCGCTTCAATTTTTGCGACGTGAAGGAATCTTCGCACGCGCTCCCAAGCCCGATTTGTTGTTGCTTGACCTGAATTTGCCCGATGGCTCAGGCATTGATGTGATCGAGGCCCTGAAACATAGCGATGTGAACACCGAAACATTGACGACCGTGGTATTGACCGCGAACGAAGAAGAGTGCGTTCGCGATCGCTGTAACGAGCTTGGAGTGCACGATTACATTCGCAAACCCGTCCATGAAGATGAATTCATGCGTGTGGTTCGCGATCACAAACGGTTGATGGTTCACTCGACGCCCGTATTGGCATAGGCGTTTGCCCGCTCGCATGCACTGCCGAGACTTGCGAGCCACCGTAGCACTTTCCCACAGCCCCGCTTTTCCACCGCCCCAGCTCTCGCTGAGTGTACGGAACCCTCACGACGACACTCGCACGGTGTCACGCACTACGCTGGCGACTTTCTGTCGCCGCGGGCCGGTCCCGTCTCTTTCCCACCATTCCGTCTCCTTCCCACCATTCCGCCTCATTCGCAGGCGGCTGATCAAAGGCAAGAACGGTTCAAGCTTCAGACTCCCGCACGGCAAAAGATCCGTGCGTTCAAAAGCACCCTTCGTAGGCTACTTCTGGAACCATTTTTTAATGGTGTAAACCGTTGTAGCGCGACCGGTACGAGCGATCGACGTGGTCAACGGAATCTCTTTAGGGCACACCGACACGCAGTTCTGTGCATTCCCACAAGACTGGATCCCGCCGGGGCCGGTGAGCGCGTCGAGTCGATCGTCAGCCAGCGATTTTCCGGTCGGATGGTTATTGAACAACATCGCCTGTGAAATCGCGTGGGGGCCAACAAACGCGGTGTCAAACTCCGCGTCCTTGCGGGCCTGGAACGCTTCGTCGGATTCGCCTTCCTGACGCTCCAGCTCGATCTTCGCAAACTGCGGACATGCGTCCAAGCAACATCCACAGCTCATGCATTGGCTGAGCGGGTAGTTTTGCTCCTGATCTTCACGAGAGACCCGTTCGCCGGCTCCCATGTTGTAGTAGCTGTCTACAGGCACCCAAGCCTTGACGCGTGTCAAGTTACGGAACAATCGTTCGCGATCGACTTGAAGGTCACGGACCACTGGGAATTTGCTCATCGGCTCGAGTACAAGCTCATCGCTGTTCTCGGCTAACAAACGGTCCACGAGTGCACTGCAGCTTTGTCGAACGCGCCCGTTGATCACCATCGTGCAAGAGCCGCAAACCTCCTCGAGGCATCCGCAATCCCAAGCGACTGGAGCGACCTTTTTACCATCGGACGTCTTCGCTTGAGCTGCGATCCGTTGCAGTACGCCGATCACGTTCAATTCGGGTTCGTACTTGATTTGATGCAGTTCCCAATACGCGTCCTTTCCAGGGCCGTCTTGGCGACGAACACGAACTTTGATGAACTCGGGACGTTTTTTCAATTTGGGTTCGAGGGCAATCATCCGTCGATCCTAGCAATGGCAAAAGTTGTGATTTAAAAAATTGAATGAGACGATCTGTGTTTTGATGTGGGACAACTTCCTATTCGCCGCGGGGGCGAAATGGGTTGCAAGCGACTCCCACGATCCGCTTAGGGGGCAACCGCCTTTTGGGCGCGTTTGTTCCATACCTCTTCGATTTCTTCGGCACCGACCAAACCATACAATCGAGGTCGCGGTGGAATCAATGAAGTGTCGACATCCTCGTAAGCAAGATCGGGCATCTGAGTTTCTTGGTTCCAACTCGCCACCGTTGTCTTCAAGTACTTGCGGTTGTTCTCTTCAAACGCATCGCACCATTCCTCGGCTTGTTGACGACGCTCGGTTGGATCCTCGGCGGTCAAAGGCGGTTTTTGGAAGTCGGGTTTGAAGTGAGCTCCACGACACTCGTCGCGTTGCAACGCCCCTTTCAAAATCGTCTTGGCCAATGGGAACATGTCTTGGAGTGATTTCGCGAAAATCACGTTCTGGTTGGTCCAGCTACCGGTGTCCGATAAACTAACGCCCATCGCACGTTGATGTAGATCCTGGATCTTCTCGACCGCGTCGGATAGTTGGTCATTACGACGAACCACCGTGGCAACACGTGTCATCAGATCGCCTAGTTCCTGATGAATCAAATACGGGTTCTCATCGCGTCCCGGATGACCGGTCAACAAATCTTGATGGCGTTTGGTCTGAGTCTCCACGGCCGCGGATAAGACCGAAGCGGGAACGTCGTTGGCACCGCCCGATTGATTGTTGGCGTAGTTGACGATGGAAGGCCCCGTGAACAATCCCGTGAAGATACAAGACAACAACGAGTTCGCGCCCAAGCGGTTCGCACCATGGTAGTGATAATCGCACTCGCCGATCGCGTACAAACCGGGGATATTGGTCATGTGATTTTGCGGAGCTCCCGCTTCGAGGCCGCCATTCTCAGCTTTCACATAGTCGGCCCACAATCCTCCCATGCTGTAATGCACTGCGGGGAAGATCCGCATCGGTTCGTCACGAGGGTCGACCCCTTGGAATTTCTCGTAAATCTCGAGGATCCCGCCAAGTTTGCGGTCGAGTTCGGAGCGTTCGATATGGGTCAAGTCGAGATAAACGCACATCCGATCCGGGTCGACGCTTAGTCCATCATTGACACAAATGTCAAAGATTTCGCGGGTCGCGATGTCACGTGGGACAAGATTACCGTATTCGGGATAACGCTCTTCCAAGAAGTAATAGCGTTCGTTTTCGGGGATTTGCTTTGGCTCACGCGAGTCTTGCGGCTTTTTCGGAACCCAGACGCGACCGCCCTCACCGCGAGCCGATTCACTCATCAAACGCAGCTTGTCGCTACCGGGAATTGCGGTCGGGTGGACTTGGATAAACTCAGCGTTGGCGTACTTTGCGCCCGCTTGGTAACAGCGGCTCGCAGCGCTTCCGGTACAGAAGACACTCATCGTGCTGCGGCCGTAGACCAATCCGCAGCCGCCGGTAGCGACCACGACGGCATCGGCCGGAAACGACTTGATCTCCATCGATACCATGTCTTGGGCGACAACGCCACGACAGCGTCCATCGTCGTCCTTGATCGGCGCCAAGAAATCCCAGAACTCAAACTTTCGAACCATGCCCTCGCTTTCACGACGTCGGACTTGTTCGTCCAACGCATACAACAACTGCTGGCCCGTCGTTGCTCCGGCAAAGGCCGTTCGTTTGTAAAGTGTTCCACCAAAGCGTCGACGATCGATAAAGCCTTCGCCGGTGCGGTTAAACGGAACGCCCAAACGATCCATCAAATCGATCACTTTGGGAGCCCAGAAAGCCATCTCTTTCACGGGCGGTTGATGGTTGAGAAAGTCACCCCCATAGACGGTGTCATCAAAGTGCTTCCACTCGTCGTCGCCAAGTTGGCGCGTCGCGTCGTTGCAGCTGTTGATCCCGCCCTGAGCACAAACGCTGTGCGAGCGTTTGACCGGAGTCAGGCTAATCAAATCCACCTTCACACCGAGCTCAGCAAGCTTCATGGTGGATGCAAGGCCGGCGAGTCCACCACCAATAACGACAACACGATGCTCAGACATAATTCAAATCAAACGTTGTTTTAGGAATGACTACAGTTCTTTAGGGGGGGCAAGCGTGCATGCTTTGCCACAATTTACGATTTCACCGCGAAGAGAGCGGCAAGCAATTTTTCTGCTTATTGGTCGCTTGGCACATCGGTCTCGGACGCAGCGGCAGTGTCCGGGGTCACAGCAGCCGATCGCTTTTCAGGTAGATCGGAGATCACGCCCGCTTCGACATTGGCTTTGTACATGCGGTCTTCGATTGTTCTCATGTTGGCCACATCCTCGGGACCGGGCGCGACGGCGGCCCACCATGCACTCAGAGCAATAACCGTAAGCACGGCACCGAAAACCACTGAAACTTTGCTCGCTCGAGCTTGTGCGGCGGGTGAAATCCACAATCCCCAGGTAATTCCTGCTGTCCAAAGTCCGTTTGCCAAGTGGTAAACGCACGCCAAGATGCCCACCAAGTAGAACGCGGGCCACACGAAACCGCCCCATTGGTTCATCGATTCCGCCAACGTGCTGGCGGCGTTGTAGGGCCTAAACGAGGCCATTTGCAAGGGACGAATGACATCCAAGTAGGGACCAAAGTGGAACCAACCGTGCATATGCCAGATGTGCATGAACAAATAAACCAGAGCGATGATTCCGGTCCAACGCTGCCACGCGTAACGGCGGTTGCTCGTGAATCGATACTGGCTGGTATTAAGTTTCGCGTTCTTGGCGATCCAAATCCCTAGAATCCCGTGAAATAGCAGCGGTGCAAAAATACCGCCCCACTCGATGATCGGCAGCGCCTTTCCCGCGCTGTGAATCATGTAAACTGCACGTTGAAACGTTTCGGTGCTGTTCAACAGGCTGGCGTTGGTCGTCAAGTGGATGACCATGTAAAGCCCGAGCGGCACAATTCCAATCAAGGAATGGAACCGGCGAATCGCGAACTCATGTCGAAGGAAAAATGATGTCTTAGTAGTCGAGTTAGCCACGTCTGTCGTCTTGCTTTACATGTGAAAGAGGTAAGACCGCACCAAGCGGCAAGCCATCGGTGATCACAATCACCAGTGAATGCTTGTCACCTGAGAGCCCCAGGTCCAGAGGCCCCAACGGTTCTTCGGGAACACGCCTAGTGCTCTACGGCAATTTGCACTGCCCATTCAGCCCCTGGAACAATTTAGAGCGCAGCGCTTGAATCGCCAAGGACGGCATCTCCCCGTGAAGTCAATATTGGAAACAATGCCACCTATGATCGGTAACATCCTAGCTCCGTCGGGTTTGACCGCCCAAGATACCGCATCGCTCAGTATGAATGTTTGGTGGGTCGTTGGAATTTCAGTGCTAATCGTGCTGATTTCGGTCCTGGTGTTCCGGCTGCATGCCTTTTTGACCCTACTATTAGCAGGATTGTTAGTAGCAAGTTTGTCCACCTCCGCCAATCTTAATCGCTACGCCCAAGCCAAAGTTAGCGAAGGCAAGATGAGCGAAGCGGCGGCGATCTCGTTCGTCTCGCAATCGCCGCCGAGTCGGCTGGCGACTTCGTTTGGAGAAACCGCGGGCAAAATCGGCATTCTGATCGCTCTGGCTAGCGTGATCGGGCAATGCCTACTCGAATCCGGCGCGGCATCGACGATTGTCGACTCGATTCTGAAGATCACCGGACAACGTCGCGCCCCCGAAGCACTCTCTGCGAGTTCCTTTGTCATTGGGATCCCAGTCTACTTTGATACGGTCTTCTATTTGATGGTGCCGTTGGCGAGATCGCTTCGCCGTCGACTCGGCAAGGACTACGTTTTGTTTTTGATGGCGATCATGGCCGGGGGATCGATTGCCCATTCACTGGTACCGCCCACGCCAGGGCCGCTTCAGGTGGCGGAGATCATTGGGGTCGATATCGGCACGATGATGATCGCGGGATTGGCGATCGGAGGATGCAGCAGTGTTTTCTCGCTGATGGCCGCTCGAGTGATCAATCGGCTCGTCGATGTGCCCCTGCGACCTCTCAGCGATAGTGATGCAACGAACGAAAGCGAATCGCGAGCGATGCCGCCGCAAGGCGAGGCGGCCGATGCTTCGCGTCCCTCGCTGATCGCGTCCATTTTACCCATCGTGATCCCGGTCGCGATGATTGGAACCGGATCGGTCGGCGGTTACTTGATTCAATCGGGCTCGCTCGACTTGGCGGGCGCCGCCTCGTGGATGCGAACGCTCGGTGACAAGAACATCGCAATCTCCGTCGGTGCGGCGTTTGCCATGTCGCTGATTCGCTATTGCCCCGCCAGCACTCGGAAGTCGCTTGTCAATCGCTCGTTGAGCTCGGCGGGGAACATCATTTTAATCACCTCCGCGGGTGGGGCTTTCGGAGCGATGCTGTACCAAGCTGGCATCGCGGCTGCGATTGCGGATCTCACCGGCGACCTGCCCGGATTACTGCTGTTGCCGCTTGCCTTTCTTGTCACGGCATCGATTCGAACGCTGCAGGGGTCGGCCACCATTGCGATGATCACCGCAGCCGGCGTGCTCCAGGCGTTTGCACATGCCGAATCGTTGCCCTTTCACCCCGTCTATCTCGCGATGGCGATCGGAGCAGGTAGCAAACCGATCTCTTGGATGACCGACAGCGGCTTCTGGGTGATCACCCGCATGAGCGGCATGACTGAATCCGAAGGGCTCCGAGTGATTGCTCCGATGACCATCGCCATGGGATTTTCGGCATTGTTTTTCACCATGGTTTTCGCGTTTCTATTTCCCGGCGTTTCCTAACGATTCCTTTTTTCTGTTAGGCTAGTCCGCTCTGCTTATCGACTCCGACTCTGTTCACGATTCATCATGACTGCATCCATTTTGGCCGGCTATGCCGATAAAAACGCATCCTTGTTTCGGCGGCTTCAGGTTCCTCTGGGGGATCCGGCGGCCTGGTTTGAAATCCATGGGCACACCGTTGCACTCGTGCGTGACCTGGAAATGGACCGTGTTCGACAACGCAGCAACGCCGATCATGTGACCTGCCCTGCGGAACATGAACCGTCACTCGGATTGAGCGCTGATCGCGAGACCGCGACCGCCCAGGCCGCCGTTCAACTGCTGCGTTCCAAACGCGTTGAACAAATCAAGGTCGATCGCTCGCTGCCGTACATCTTCGCTTGGCATCTCCAGCAAGCGGAGATTGAATTGATCTACGACGAGCATCTGGGAGTGCTCGATCGACGTGTCAAAACCGACCACGAGATCGAGCATCTATGCAGCGCCCAAGCGGTAACCGAAGAGGTGATGCGGATGCTATGTGAGCGGATTGCGAACGCCTCGGCAGACGCCAAGGGGCAACTTTGTGTCGCTGGGGAAGTGCTGACCAGCGAGTCGATGCGTACCCTTGCCGCGCTGGAGTTTTTAAAACGTGGTTTCAGCATGGGACACGGCGCAATCGTGGCCACCGCCCCCGACGTCGCCGATTGCCACCATAGTGGAAGCGGCCCGCTATACACCGAGCGTCCCGTTATCGTTGACTTGTTTCCACGCGACGAGGCGACGCGATACAACGGAGATTGCACAAGAACGGTCGTGCATGGCCAAGCTTCCGATACGGTCAAGTCGATGCATGCGGCTGTGGTCGCGGCGAAAGCCGCTGCGGAAAAAGTACTGGTGGCTGGAAATTTGGCAAGCGAGGTCCAACGAGCCACCGAGGACGTACTGATCCAACACGGCTATCCCGTTTCACGGGGCACCGTCACCGATCACCCCAGCATCCAACATGGCACCGGGCATGGAATCGGTTTGGATGTCCACGAACCCATTTTGCTAGACCATGGTGGGGGGGAACTGCTCGAAGGCGAAGTGTTTACAGTCGAGCCGGGGTTGTATGGGCGATCCGATGGTGGCGTTCGTATCGAAGACATGCTGGTGGTTACCGAAGGCACACCGCGCAACTTGAATCAATTGCCAAGCGGACTCGATTGGTCCACCTGACCCCCGAAGGCAATACGGGCCTCTCGGCCGTCCATTGCCTCTTCGTCGTCCCGACCTGCCGAAACGCCCCCGCCCAAACCAAGGGCACTACGCGTCACGACCGGAGTGGCTTTGGCACCTTGATGGTTCCATGCAATCCGATTCGTCCCGTGTTGCCCAGCCATTTACGATCACGATCGACGGTGGCGTTATCCGGGGACGCTCGGTTTGGAAAAAGAAAGGCTCCATCGGCGGACAACCGATGGAGCCTTGATGGTATGCGGGAGGCTGCCAACGCAGGTGAGCGGCAGCCTCGAAAGCTTGTTCGCATTCCTAGTTGAAGAAGGCGTGCTTTGGGTTGCCGCCGCTGATCAAAAAGGCGATCAAGTCAAGAATCTCTTCTTGCGTCATGGGATTGAAAAGTCCCGTGGGCATGGCCGAGATATCCGACACCTCGAGTTCTTCGATCTCATTGCGATTCAACCTGACTTGTTGATTTGGATCGGTCAGGTCGGTGTTGATCATCATCGTATCGCCGCTCAGATTGACAACCACGCCGGTGTGCACAACGCCGTCTTCGGTCAATACTTTGATCGAGGAAAATTGTTCGTTGATCACTTTGCTCGGGTTAATGACTTGATCGAGCAAATCGTGGGGCGAGTAACGGCCTCCGGCCGACGTCAAATCGGGCCCCGTCATCCCGCCTTGGTCGCCGAAACGATGACAGGCGTAACAACCGCTCGCGGCGAACATTTTGCGTCCGTTCGCGAAATCGCGGTTTTTCAATCCGGTGCGAGCCGCCTGAGAGAGTTCCTCAAGCGTCCACTCGGTGGCCTTTCGCCCCTTAAAGACTTCACCCAAATTCTCGAGTGCCGACTTCTTGACCGGTTTCTTGGCCAACAACTCCGCCATCGATTCCTTTTCAGCGTCGCTCAGCGAAGCCACGGCATCTGTTCGAATGAACTCGATAAACTTGTCAAAACTCGCTCCGCCCTTGTAGTTGGCCGCCTTCAAAAACCACTCGAAATAGGCTTCGTGCAATTCGGGAGTCCAGCCCGCGGTCAATAGCCGAATCGAACGTGCGTACTGCATCTGTTCTTCTTGCGTTGGTGCCTCCGCGATCAAACGCATCGCCTTTTCGGCAACGGTGGGAGATTGCAACCATGCCAATGTTTCGCACAACAACCAATTCATCTCAGCCGTTTCGGCAGGAAAAAGTGGGTCGAAACGAGCGATCAGCTTGTCGACCAATTCTTGTTCGGGACGTCCCATTCGACTCAATGTGATCTGCGTAGCACGTTGAAGCGTCAAAGGTTGGGTTGATTCAAGGCTCGAAGGATCGATCGCGATTACCGCTTCGAGCAACTTGTCTCGCATCGCGGTGTCTACTTCAGGCGTGTTCTCGGTTCGGTGCAGCGGATCAACACCAGCAACGCGGGCAAGTGCCAACAATGCTTCCACTTGCTTCGCTGGATCCGATTCCGTCAACGCCTTGTCGGCCCAAGTTTCGATCGGTTGATGCTCGATCGCGGTGCGTGCTGCGAAACGGATGAACCGATCGCGATCGGAAAGGTAAGGCCAGGCAACGCGGATCGCTTCGGGATCTTGTTTGCCGTGGAACGCTTCCAATTTCTGGCGAGTGGCTCTGGCTTTGTTTTCCTCGGCCTTCGGCTGGACGAGCTCCGTCGATTCGTTGCCGACGTACGTCACACGGTACAAGCCGGATTGAACCCGGCGACCACCGATTGTGAAATACATGGCCCCGTCTTGAGGACGGATGATCGCATCGGTGATGGGCAGCGGAGCTCCGGTTAGAAATTCCTCTTTGGTTGCGGTGTAGGAAGAACCGTTTGGTTCAAGATGGACGGCGTACAACTTTCCCCAACTCCAATCGAGTGCGAACAGTGCCTCTTGATATTTCGCGGGGAATTTGGCGCCGTAACCAAACGTGGTTCCCGTGGGGGAACCGGGACCGATATCGAGCACGCCCGGCAGGTTGTCGGCATAGAACGGCATCCGTTTTCCTGCACCATTTCGCCATCCAAACTCCGCTCCGCTGGTAACGTGACAAATCCGAGTCGGACGGTACCACGGTGTATTGAAGTCGTATTCCATGTCCGCGTCATAGGTGAACAATTCTCCATCGCGATTGACCGACGCGTCAAAAATATTACGGAAGCCGGAAGCATACGCCTCGAATGATTTGCCGTCGGGGGTCACGCGATAGACGATCCCTCCGGGCGCTAGTACGCCACGATTGTGCCCTCGTCCATCCGGCATGCTCGGCAGAAGATGGTCTTCGCCCCAAATTTGAGGCACGGGCGAATTTGCCGCCAGTTCCGGTGGCGACGTGTTGTTGCCGGTGATCAGGTACAGCGCCTGACCATCCGGAGTGGGTACCACGGCGTGGACTCCATGATCGCCTTTCGAATCGACTTGGCGAAGCAATTCCACATGGTTGAGTTGGTCGTCCCCGTTGCTGTCAGTGATCCGGTACAGGCCCGAGGGAATCTTGCTTTCGTAGTCGTTGACCCCGACATAGAGGGCGCCGAAAGCCCAGACCATCCCGTTGACCGCACGAATATCGGCAGGAACCTTTTCTACGTCTGCCGGTTTGAGTGTCTCACCCTCTTCCGGAGGCGTGATGCGATACAAACCACCGAATTGATCGCTCACGATCAGCCGGCCTTGGTTGTCGGTACACAAATTCACCCACGATCCTTGCTCTTCAGAGGGGACGGAGTAGAGCAACTCGACTTTAAATCCGTCGGCCGCGGTAATACGGTCGATCGGAGTGGCTGTGTTGCCAGCGGGGGTTGGCTTGGCTTCTGCTGGCTTGGTGGCGTTCGCTGCCGCTTCCTTCGACTTTCCAGGCGTTTGTTGGGCAACCGCGTTGGAAGAAACAAACGCAGCACAGACCAGTGCAACAAGAACGGCACCTAGCGGTCGCTGCGACCTGAGCCGTGGATGCGGTGATGGGGATCGAGACGTCGAATTAGTCATCAGTTGTTTCGTGGGAAAGTATGAAGGGAGTTTGAAGGACGAATCGTCATCAACGGCGTCCGTCGCAGCTAACAGGCGGTTGCATGCGTGTTGGAATTCGGAGCTCAAACACGAGGCATCTATCCCCCAACGGGGGATGCACCGAGCCTTGCGGGGGCCGAGATGAGGGATTGCCGGCCGTGGCACCCCGGAAGTCGAAGTTGAGGATGTCAAAAGTGGGGCCAAGGACTTGACCAGTTTAACCAGTTCGAACTCGTTGTGCAGCGTTTATGCGTTGAATTTGGCCGCTGTGATGCACGTTTTTCCTTGACGCATGCCCGCTGCTACATGCCCGAAACAGGCCGACGGCTATTTTGAGCGGGCGTGCACTCCCATTCGCAGTTTTCATTTAGCCCCCCCGGCTAGATGCATTCGGGTGGAGATACACTCGGATGGTGGGTGTCTCGCGTAGCACGCGGGAGGAGTTTGGGGCAAAATGGGGGTAAGGAGGGGGCGTTAAGCGGTGGCGTTGATTCCAGACGAACCGGCGGCGCATCCCTTATTCCCAAAATCGGCACGGTTCATAGGCAGGCATCCCTGATGAAATTGGTTCATTATCTAAAGCCCGTTCGCACCGTACTCTTTTTGTGGTGTGCCTTGACTGTCGCTGCTGGCCATGCGGAGGAACCGTTGGGCCGCGAAAACGCCGTCAAGGCACTCCATCGCTGCGTTGAGTTCTTTCGCACCCATGCGTCGACTCACGGCGGATATGTATTCCGCATCAGCGAAGATCTTTCGCTGCGCGAAGGAGAAGTGAAGGTGGGCAACACAACCGCGTGGATCGAGCCGCCCGCCACGCCGAGTGTCGGCAATGCCTACCTCGAAGCCTATCGCTTGACATCGGATCCACTACTGTTGGACGCCGCGATGGAGACTGCAACCGCACTGCTCCGCGGCCAACTCGTCTCCGGGGGTTGGGGCGAACAAATCGAGTTTGCGTCGGACGATCGGGAACGATACGCGTACCGGTCCGATTCGGTTGATGGCACGAAGCGACGCAACACGACGACGTTCGATGACGATAAAACTCAATCGGTGATTCGCTTTTTGATGCGGTTGGATATTGCCACCGGACAAAGCGATGCTGCGATTCACGATGCCGTATTGTATGCCCTCGATGGCGTGCTCCAAAGCCAGTATCCCAACGGAGCGTGGCCTCAGCGTTACGATTCCATTCCCACGGGTGCTCCCAATCCCGTCCTAAAAGCATCGTACCCCACAACTTGGTCAAAGACCTATGTCAAGCAACCGTACGATCGCTATTACACACTCAATGACGGCACGATCGCAGATCTAATCACTACCCTGTTGGAAGCCTTTGATCTCTATCATGACGCCCGTTATTTCAACGCGGCAATCCGGGGAGGCGACTTTCTATTGCTCGCGCAAATGCCTTTACCTCAACCCGGTTGGGCTCAACAGTACAACCCACAAATGCAGCCCTCATGGGCTCGCAAATTTGAGCCGCCCGCAATCACCGGCGGCGAGTCTCAACAGGTCATGCGAACACTGCTGCTACTCTATCGCCGCTCGGCAGACGAGCGATATCGAGAGGCCGTCAAAACGGCGCTGACGTATTACGAAACGTGTCTGCGAAAGGATGGGCGTTTAGCAAGATTCTACGAACTGAAGACCAATCGTCCGCTGTACATGACACAAACGTATGAATTGTCGTATTCCGATGCTGATGTCCCAACCCACTACAGTTTCGTTGTCAAATCATCGCTGGGACGCATTCGCAGCGAACTCGAGAAAATTGAATCGACACCTCGTGATCGACTTTGGGTCCCCTCTCAGCCAAAGCCCCCAAAACAAACGGAGTCCTTGGCTGCGGAAGCGGCACGTGTCGTCGCGGAACTTGACGCACGTGGCGCCTGGGTCGAATCGGGCAAGCTCAAAAGCCACCCCGAAGCGAACGTTAAACGGATCATTTCGAGCGCCACTTTCATCCGAAATCTGAACACACTGGCAACCTACATCGCGGCCACGAACTAGATGGCCTGTCGAAACGTCTCGAACACGCGTGTATTCCGCAATGCGACGCTTTGTTGTCGCACACATCGCTAGGCACCTCGTTTTACAATCGCTGCGGCGCTCGGGGACCACCGCGCCGTGCCGCCTGCCCAATCGACCAGCGCGCGATCGACTGACCACGACGTTTCGCTTAACGCGCGTTCCGATTACAGTATTCCCCTGCGAGGCGTCCGCAATGCAATGATCGATTCATCTAGACCCGAAATCCCAGAGTTCACGAGTGTTTTTAAGTGCCTGTCCCCGCCTTTGGGGCGTCGTCCATCGCCACGTGTCGGCCATCCTGGTCTCGTTTTCGTTGATCCCCGGAGCTGCCGCCTTCGCAGTCTCGCCTAATGATTTCCAGGGCAGCGATGTAGAACGCATCAACCAGGCCATCGAGGCCGCCGCCGCGACAGGTGAACCCGTGGTGGTCCCCCGGATCAACCGCGCCGCCGATGGTGACCGCGACATTTGGTTGCTCGACTCCGCCATTTTGGTCCAGGACGGTACCTATTTGGAGTTGGAAAACTGTCACCTCAAACTCTCGGACCAATCCCGCGATAACATTATCCGCAGCGCCAACTGCGGCATGGGCATCACGGACATTCAACCCATTCGCAATGTCACGATCGTGGGCAAAGGGCGGGTAACTCTCGAAGGGGCCGACAACCCTCGATCGACGGGCGACAGCGCCAAGACCTTGGGAGTGCGTAGCTATGGCACCGACGCGGGGGTTGAAGGGGAAAGCCAGACGGGCGATTGGCGGAATATCAGCATTTTGATGGCCTATGTGGACCATTTCCGCATCGAGAATCTCTTTCTCAAAGACGCCCACGCCTGGACCATCTCGCTGGAACGTTGCGCCTACGGCGTCATCCGTGATCTCGAGTTCTCGGCGACCGAAAGCAAAGTCGTTAACGGCAAACGCGAAGTGTTTTTGAACCAGGATGGACTCGACCTGCGTCAAGGTTGCCACGACATCGACATTGCCAACATTTCCGGGCACACCGGCGACGATCTGATCGCGCTGACCAATATCGTTAATGATGCAATGGCGGCGGGCAGCCCCGATTACATCATGGTCAGCACTCCGAATAACCGCGGCGACGGCCAAGACGACATCTATAACATCACCATCCGGAACGTTCGCGGCCACACCGCCGGCGGCCATCACATCGTGCGTTTTCTTAACGCGGGCGGCCTACGAATTCACGACGTGATCTTGGACGGCTTGATCGATACTTCGACCGGACGCCGAGCCAAGGCGGCTGTTAAAATCGGTGACGCGAATCCCGCCTGGGGCGGCGTCGCGCCGCTCGGAGATACCTATCGTATTTTCATTAGCAATGTGATGAGTCGGGCTCAACACACCATTCTGATCGCGGGCTCGCTCTCAGAATCGTCTATCTCCAACGTGATCAAATACAACGCAGCCGGACGTCCGATCACCTACAAGTCGGGCTCCGATAACGTTCGCAACGTGATGGTACACAACGTGATGCCCCGGATGACGGACTCAAACGACCAATCGCAGTTGCCGCAACGGAAGCGTTGAATGCAGCTAATTTGGATGGAACGCGGCAGGCAATTGATTTTTCAAATTTGGGTTGGCCGGTAGTTCAACGATGACGGTCGTTCGCTCCGTGGCAACGTCGCCTGAGAAGTGGATCGGAAATCAGGACTGCGGGGGAAATTAGCGGCACCGCAAAACGGGCCTGGCGCACGACGTCCTCGTTCGGTAACATTCCCGGATTCAGTTTGCAATCAACCCGACCCTCTACACAGTTGAAGCGTTATGAGCGAAAGAATCCGCGTTGGAATCGTTGGATATGGAAATCTTGGCCAAGGGGTCGAAAGAGCCTTGGCGGTGAACCCTGACATGCAGCTTGTCGGAGTCTTTACGCGTCGTCCGCCTGCGACCGTAAACACGCTTAGCGACGCGGTACCGGTCCATTCAATGGAAGAGCTTGAATCCAGTGACGGCGGGATCGACCTGTTGATTCTGTGCGGCGGCTCACGCGATGATTTGCCCGTCCAGTCCCCAAAGCTGGCGGCGAAGTTTAATCTGATCGATAGTTTCGACACGCACGCTAGGATCCCCGAGCATTTCGCGGCCGTCGATGCAGCTGCGCAGGCCGCGGGAAAGACGGCGTTGATCGCTGCCGGTTGGGACCCCGGCCTGTTTTCCCTCAATCGCCTCTTTGGCGAGGCGATTCTTCCCGAAGGGGATACGCATACGTTTTGGGGACGCGGTCTAAGCCAAGGACATTCGGACGCCATTCGCCGCGTCCCGGGGGTCAAAGCAGGTGTCCAGTACACCGTTCCATCGGAGGATGCGATCGCGCGAGTGCGAGCCGGTGAGCGGCCCACGCTCTCGACACGCGAAAAGCACGAGCGTGTCTGCTATGTCGTGCTCGAGCAGGGGGCCTCTGCGGAGGAGGTATCGCAAGAAATCCAGACCATGCCTAACTATTTCGCCGATTACCACACCCGTGTGAACTTCATCAGTGAAGAGGAACTGCGCCGCGACCACACCGCGATGCCGCATGGTGGTTTTGTCATCCGCAGCGGGCCAACCGGCGAAGGTAACCGTCAATTGATCGAGTATCGTCTCACGCTGGACAGTAATCCTGAATTCACCGCGAGCGTTTTGGTCGCCTACGGTCGCGCCACTTATCGGATGAATCACCGAGGCGACGTCGGTGCTAAAACCGTCTTTGACGTTCCCCCAGGCCTGCTCTCCTCTAAACCGATGGACGAGCTTAGAAAAGAACTGCTCTAGCCGACGGTTTCTACCGTCGCTTGCCCGTGGCGGTCCTCGCGCACGCGGGAACGCTATGCGCGTTCACCGCCAATGCGGATCGCATCGCTGATGGCCAATGCGTATCGCATTCTTAATGGATCGTTGGATGCTTCGACCGCTTGGCAGCCATCTTGGTTGCCGAGCGGTCATTAAGCGAAGGCGAAAGGAATCGCTGATACGATCAGGGACGGGCGAATTCAGTTCGTGGGGCCTCAAGATTAGCTCCAGACCTTCCCTGTGTTTCTGGGAAACGGTCACTCGCGAAGAGCTTGCAGTGGTTCGGTGAACGCGGTGGTCTTTTGGCATGCCAAGACGACACTTGCACCGCATGGATGTAACCAATCTCGCAGCCCCGCAACGACTCAGCTCCCGTGAGAACGAGGACGAAGGCAAGTGCGTTGTACAACTCGCGGTTCGGGGTGTGGACGAGCCCCTTCGTTTCGATCCCTTGGTTGCTAGTCGTAACCAAGCACCGACGCTGGGATTGCGGGGAATGTTGACTCACACTGGGGACGCATTGCGAGGCACCGGTTAGTGGTGGTGTTGGGCTTGCTGAAAGGGCAAATACCGGCCCCGCTTTCTAATCCGGCACGACACGTGCTATTGATCTGCGGTTAGCTGAGGCAGATCGTCGAGCTCTTCGGTTCGCGTCTTCTGCCTCCCTTTAATACCAAGGAACAACAGTCATGTCCGACGAAAAAACAAAACGTGAGGAAGCACGCAAAGAAGTGCGTAATGAAGACCCCATCACCGGCGAAGCGGGCGCGCATCCGGTGGGCACCGGTGTCGGTGCGGCCTTAGGGGGCGCGGCTGCTGGCGCGGCCGCCGGTGCGGTGGCAGGCCCCGTGGGGACGGTGGCCGGAGCGGTGGTTGGCGCCCTCGCGGGAGGCTTGGCCGGCAAAGCGGTTGCCGAAGAGTATGACCCGACGGTGGAGGCGGCTTATTGGGAAGAGGAGCACCAGCGTCGCCCCTACTACAACGACGCCTATCAATACGACCAATATCGTCCCGCCTATCAAGCGGGCTGGGAAGCCCATGACGCCGACGTGAACGAAGATTGGGCCTCGCGTGAAGCGATCGCTCGACAACGTTGGGAGAACGAAGGGGGAGCCGAGTTCATGACGTGGGAGGACGCCCGCCCCGCCGCGATGGACGCTTACACGCGAGTGCAGACGCGCACAAACAAGCCTCGCTAATCGACGGTAACTCAGGACCCGTTTTAAGTTAGTGGCGGAGGAATTCTCGCGGTTCGCCGGTCTGGCCATGCGAACCATGCGTTTGATGATCTCCGCTACGTGGTACCATGGCCCGATGTTGTCTATTCAGGACTTTGTTACATGGGTGGGCCTCGCAAAAGGCCGTTGCTCTTCGCTAGATGGGAACGTAGAAATTGATAAACCATGCTCCAATCGATACCCCGTTGACCGCCGATGCAATGACCGAGCTTCGCGAGGCCAAGCGGGTGCTGGAACATCATGGGATCGCCGATCGCTTGACCGAACTGGTGGGCGCTCCGATTACCGCCTCGCTAAGAATGCTGCCCGACGCGGCTGAGAAAACGCTCTACGCCGCGATTGACAAGTCGCTCCGCGTCGCGCTGGATGTCGCGTTGCGAACGCTGGGAGATGATGCACTCAAAACCGGCAAACCTCGGCTATTGACTCACAAGTTGTTGGCGGGGATTACTGGAGCGGCTGGCGGAGCGTTGGGTGGAGCCACGATCGCTGCTGAACTACCGGTCTCGACGGTGCTGATCCTGCGGAGCGTCGCTGACATCGCCCGCAGCGAAGGAGAGGATTTATCAAGTGTCGAATCTCGGCTGGCGTGTCTGCAAGTGTTCGCTCTCGATCCGGGCGACAAATCGGACATCGACGACGACACCGAGATTGGTTATTTCGCAGTCCGGGCGGCAATGGCGAAACAGATTCGCGACGCGTCTCAGTACGTTTTGAAAAACGGCGTGGCGGACACGTCCGCGCCCGCACTTGTCAAGTTGATGGCTCAGATTGGTAAGCGATTTGGCGTCGTCGTCAGTGAGAAAATCGCGGCTCAAGCGATTCCCGTGATCGGGGCGATCGGTGGGGCGCTGATCAACAGCTACTTTATCGATCATTACCAAGATCTCGCACGTGCTCACTTTGCGATCCGACGTTTGGAACGAACGCACGGTGAAGCGACCGTGCGCGAAGCCTACGGGAAACTGGCGTGATCCCCGATTATCCCAATGAATCTAACGTGCTCGTGGTGTCCTACATCACGATTCGACGAGCGATCGGCGTCAGTGGTCTGTTGTTGCCGATGATGTTGGGGCCAGGTGGATGGTTGTTCGGGGTCCCCTTTCAAGACAATATGAGCAGTTACTACCATACCCCGATGCGTGACATCTTTGTCGGGACGCTGTTCGCGATCGGCATTTTTTTATTCTGCTATCGTGGCTACGATCGGGTCGAAAATTGGACTGCGAATCTTGGTTGCGTTTCGGCCCTCGGTGTGGCACTTTTTCCGCTGGACTTCAACAGCGACCCCTTGATTCAAAAGTCATTGACCGGTTACCTGCATACGTTTAGCGGCGGTGTGTTCTTTTCAACACTCGCGTTTTACTCGCTGTATCACTTCCCTCGTGATTCACAACGTGAGGCCGAACCACACCAACGAGAACGCCGTTGGATCTATCAGATGAGCGGCGTGATGATCCTTTTGACGCTGTTCGCAATGGGGGGCTATTTGTTCCTGTTGGATAGCCCGTGGAAACAAAAACTTAACGCCTACAACTTTCTGTTTTGGATGGAATGGGTCGCGGTTTGGTCGTTCGCTGCCGCTTGGTTGGCGAAAGGACGTACCATTATCGCTGAGATCGCCGTCGACGTATTGGCGTATTCGGCACAGTTGGTACTGAAGCGACATCCGGAATCCGACGCTCCATTCACGCGTGAGTAGCGTTGCGAACTCGGTTCGCAGCCCCACGCTGCGTTGTCGCGACTAACAAGGGGACCGTGAAGCGTAAAGCGGCGGCGGACAAGGGGCGGATTCGGTTGATGCTTTCGCCCCCGGCATGGTTGCTGGCTGGCCACACATAGCGAGTTTCCAAGACGCCCTTGCGGCTAATCATTGCGTTGATGTGCGCCGTGAATTCTCTACGTGGTCTTGAAACGCTATCGTGATTGCTTAGCTCCGAATTCGGAGTTGCGGACGGCGGATATATCAGTTGCCTTTGGTACATGAGTTGCTTTACGTAGGTTTGCTTGAAACACCTACTAGGAGACAATGATGAATGCCAAGCTCAAGTTAATGTCAGTCGCTGCAATGGTGCTGATGCTCCAGCCAGCGGTGGCGGACGATCATCGCGCCGACGCAACCACCGAGAAGCTTCAAGGACAATGGGAGATTATCGGCGGCGTGAATCAGGGACGCGAATTGACGAACGCAGAAGTCGCGGGAACCTATGTGACGATTACTACCAATTCCATCGTCACCTATGACCGTAGCCAACAAGAGAAGTTCCGCGCCGTCTTTACCCTCGATGAATCCAAACAACCGATTCAGATCACGATGACCAACATCGCCAAGAACGCTCCGGCTCGCAAAGGCATTGCCGGTGAAACGCCTGATACAGTGATGGCATCAGGGATTCTAAAGTTTGAGGGCAAGGACAAGTGGACGCTGTGCTACGCACTCCCGGGCGAGGAGCGTCCGACTCAGTTCGCATCACCTAGTGGAAGCCGAATCATGCTATTTCACATGCAGAAAAAACAAGGCGATCCGGTGCCTAAGTTATCAAAGACTCACCCGGCCAAGTAACGGTCTGTTAAAAAAAATGCTCGCCCGAACACTGCGATTCAGTGACCGGGCGAGCTTGACGGTGCCACCGTTGGCGCGTTTTCGAATTCGTCGGCAATGACGTCGGCTTCTGATTCAATTCGATCCGCCAGTTGTTCCCCGTCGCGCTCAACCTGGTCAGCTAAGGCCTCTCCCTCGACTTCGATGCGGTCCGCCATCTGCTCTAGTTCCCGAGACGGTTTGTCGGTGCGTTCACGCGTTTGTTCGGCCAGTATCTCAATTCCCTTGCGCGTTCTTTCGGCTTTCAACTCTGCCTCACTACGGACATCGTCAGCAACTTGCGATGCCGTATCGCGAACGGTCTTGGCAGCGGGGTCCGTTGACGAAGGCGAACATCCTATCGACGCCACCAAGATCGCAACTGCGACGTATGTCATCACGATTCGTATGGTCATCACTCTCACACGGTCGGCGGTAAATAGCATCGGTTGTTTCCTTTATTTATTTTTTCCAACGGCGACGAGGATCCTATGGTAAACCAACACTTTCGGTCAGACGGTTTCCCCGTAAAGGTTCCATGTCGATCTGGTTTCGCCAACGCTCGGTCCACTGGCACTACCGCAACGGGCCGTTAACGTCGTGCGAATTGCAGGGCGGCTTGGTTCCGGTTCACGCATAGGAACGCCGCGGATCGTACCGATTTGCAGTCGACCAATGCGACCATCGCGATGCTACGGAGATCCTTCGGCAACGTTCGCTAAACCATCCGCCGCACATCCGATGCAAATGTCGGGAACGCGAATAACGTTGCTTTGATGTCGGTCGCGGTCAGGCCGTATTTCATGGCAAGGGCGAACAAGTTGATCGTCTCTTCGGATGCGGGGCCGAGCAAATGGGCTCCGAGAATCTTATCCGTGTCTTTATCGACAAGGATTTTATACCCCGCGCACCGCTGCCCCGTTTTGCGTACGCTGCCCCAGGACGATGTGTTGTCATGCCGCACGTCGACGTTGTAGGATGCTTCCGCGTCTTGCTGTGACATGCCGATCGCGGCAATCGAGGGAACCGTGAACGCAACTTGCGGAATGACTCCGTACTGGGGTTGAGCTGAAGGATTCTCGGCAAACAGATTTTTCACAACGATGCGGGCCTCTTCGTTTGCCGTGGGCGTCAAACGTGGTTTACCGGTGTCGGCGCAATCGCCAGCAGCGTAGACGATTGGGTTGCTAACGCTGCGCATGCAATCGTCAACCCGGATACCCTTATCGCCAAAATCGATCCCCCCCAATTCCAGGTTCATACCGTCGAGGTTGGGAACTCGGCCCGCCCCGTGAACGACCAAGTCGGCTTCCACCGACCGGGATTGATCCGATTTCTCGTACTGCACGATCACCGATCGTCCGTCCGAGGCGTCTTCAATCGCGGTGACTGTCGAGGAGGTGTGGGTCTGGATCCCATGCTGGGCCGAGTACTGGACCAATTGAGCAACCAAGTCGGGATCGAACGGAGTGAGAACCTGCTGGCCACGTTGTAGCACCGTCACCGAGGCGCCGAAGCGAGCGGCAACGCAGGCGAATTCCATCGAGACGTAGCCGCCGCCGATGAAAGTGACCCGCTCGGGCATCTCCACTAACTCGAGGAAATCGTCGCTTCGAATCGCTCGCGTTTCACCAGGCAAATCGAGCGGTCGAGGCGCGGCTCCAACGCCAATAAAAATGCGTTCGGCGGTCAATGATTCGCCGTTAACCAAGACGGTATTCCAATCGCCGAAGGAGGCATGGCCGTGAAACGTCGCGATCCCTAGCTCGGCGTACGATGGCTCCGATTTCTCTATAACCGGTTGCGTGAATTCACGTTTGAAGGCATGGAGTTTCTGCCAATCAATGCGCACGCCATCAAACTCGATCAACTTGCCTTTCGCTCCCCAGGCTCGGTCGTACAAGTCGGCTGCGTTGGCATACACTTTTTTGGGGTTACAACCGCGCAGGGCACAGGTTCCCCCGAACTCCCGCGATTCAAGGATTGCGACTCGTTTGCCCTCGGAACGAGTCTTCTTCGCGACGGTCGACGCGGAGGGGCCGGTGCCGATCACGATCAGGTCGAAGTGCGAATCGTTCATGGCAATTCAATCTCCAGTCCATGATTGATCCGATTGGTGAAATTTGCCAATGCGACCGTCGCCGCCAAGGTTACCAATTGGGTGTCGTCGAGGAACTCTTTTAATTTTGCGACCGTGTGGGGGTCCACTTTCGCGGTCTTGGTCAGTTGTTCGGCATACGCCAACACCGTCTTCTCCTGATCGCTAAACGCATCACTGTGATTGTAATTATCGATGGACGCGATTTGCTCATCGGTGGCCCCGGCTTGCTTGGCGGCCCCCTTGTGGTAGTGAGCGCAATACTCACAACCATTGACTTGCGAGGACTTGTAGTACGCAAGTTCACGCAGCAATTCGGGCAAATCGTTACGGATGCCGTCATTGATCTGCGTGGTTCCGCCGAGCACGTCCGGCTGGTAGGCGAGCGTGCTGAAGATGTTCAACGATTGACCAAACTTTTCTTCAATCGCTTTTAGAATGGGTTGAGAATCGGCTGGAGCGTCGGAGGTTTTCAGCGGCAGTACGTGTGGCATTAGTGGACCTCTGGAGCATTGATGGAAGTAAGCGTTTTTATTCGGTTCGGCGGTCACGAGGATTTCGCTACAGCCAAGGATGATGCCCAAGTATGCACTTCCTGTGCCGCAGTGATCTGAGCAAGCTTGCCTCGATATCTCGTAAGCCGACGCGTCAGCAAGTAAACCTTACGGTCGACTCGGTTTCTCGCTGACGCTTCGGGTTATAAACTTGATTCCGAATCGAGATGCGTAAGCGGTAACGATTTGTTGCCGCAGCGGTTTCCACGTTCCCCGGCCGTTCAGATGCATTACCAGGGCTACAACCGCTTTGCCTTGAATCGACTGGCTTAGCATCCTTTAGGGGGCAACCCCGCCGCGCACGTGGGGCAGCGTCGAATCAGACCATCGCCCGGAACAGCGTGTCCCCGATGAGTCGAGGGGCATCGAATCGCAAGCATGGTATTCCCATGTTTCGCGTGGCATTTAGGCCGCCATCGAACGACATGTTTCCACGCAAGCACGGCATGCTTCGGCGCACTTTTGACAATGTTCATGATCGTGCGCCTCGCATTGCGTCGCGCACCACTCGCAGGCGTCGGCACACAATCCACAGATCGCAGACGAAAACCGGCTTCCACGAGCCGTCGCCTGCGCGCAGAGCAGACAAATGTCGATACACTCGCGACAACACGTAGGGCAATCGTTGTCACTGCTCCTACCGATCATCGCATTTAGACAACGCTCACAGGCAATCGCACAACGTTGACACGCTTCAATGCATTGGTCGTGGGTACTCATCTTTCATTTCTCCAATTAAAGGGGGTAGCGATAGTTAGGGGGGTGATCGGGTAAATGGCTTCATCGAACGAGGGCGACCGTTGCAAGCCCACCGAAGTTCATCGATCGAATCCGCACGTTCACCCATCCGCTGGGATCGTCCGCAACCGTGTTTCGAGCGATCAAGATGATCGATTCGAAGTCAGCATGAACTTGCGTCTAACTGAAGGATTCGCGATCTCCACGGCGTGTTAACGAGTGAATGCTTCAACGAATTTCGCCATGGTCACCTGACTCGAACAGCGGATCGATTGCAGCGGAGATTCTCGGCGGCTGCTCACGCCACGCGGGCGTGATCGCTCAGACGTCATCGAGTCCGCTTTGCAGTCAATGGCAAACTTCGCATTCAGGATCGCCCGCCGCAGCCCCGCCAATCCCGAGTCCTTTCGAATGACAGCAAGCTTTGTAGCCAAATTAGCGGCAACTGGCGTGCCAACACCTGACGGCTTCACGCTCCGCGAGTTGCTAAATGTCGATCCCCAGGGCCCTTGAGTGAGTAGGGTGCCTATGAATGAGTAGGGGAGCCTTGAGTGAGTGGGATGTTTCGAGCATGAATTCATCGATCGCTTTTGCGTCGAGTTGTCATTCGCAGAGGAGGAAACTCGATCGCGTAAGCCGCAATATCACGCTCGCAATCTCACGCATCATCCACGGAGGATCATCGAAGCGCCGGATCAATTCTGCGCACCAAGAAACGGGTCTCCCCATCGAGAAACGGGGATTGATCGCTTCGGTCAGAGATGGGTGTATCCGAATCGAGCGAAATCGCCGGCCCAATGCGGATCTCGATTTCGAAAAAAGTTTGGTCCGAGAAATGCATTGCTATGGGGACGGTTCTTCGATCGAAGAATCCACGAACACCCCTGCGGCCAAGAAGGACTCTTAGAACTTCTTTCGCCACAACGTCGACGTGAACCAAGGTTAGTCTTTTGTTGAGGAGCTTGGTAATGAAAATGAAGTTTGTAATCGTTGGCGTGTGTGTCCTGCTGTGCGGATGTCGTAGCGAGTCGAGCTCGCCTACGACGGTGGGTGTGGACCGAGATAACACAGCGGTCAACGAACGCGACGCCGGCGAAGCATCCATTACGCCGATGGATCAGTCCAACGCGCCGGAGGACATCGATCAAGTCGCAACGATTCGCTCGGAGGTACTCGAGATTGACGGTTTATCGATCAATGGGCGGAACGTGAAAATCATCACGGACCGAGGCAAGGTCGTGCTTCGCGGTCCGGTCGCGTCCGAAACGGAACGCGACTCGATTGCCGAAGTCGCCAAACGCATTGCCGGCGAAGGCAATGTGAACAATTTGCTTGAAGTTGAGAAAGAATAACCGCTCTGCTGTCCCCAAAAAAAGACATCCAACCCTTTGAAACGATAGGTGAAAAAATGAATCACGAACATTCACACGATCAAGCCGTTTTCTGTATCGCCGACAATCGGCTCGAAGCCATCGCGATTGCCGAAGGACTGCGTGCCGCCGGATTTCGAGAGTCAGAGATCTCGTTTGTAATGGCCGACGGCGACGATGGAGCTGAGATCGTCATGGAAGGTAACACGAAAATGCCCGAAGGAGCGACCACCGGAGCTGGCAGCGGGTTGTTGCTCGGCGGTGCCCTTGGCTGGGCCGTCGGAATCGGTGCGTTGGCAATCCCAGGCCTCGGGCCGTTTATTGCCGCGGGACCAATCATGGCTGCCCTCGGAGGTGCCGCGATTGGCTCGGCAGCAGGCGGACTCACAGGCGGTTTGATCGGTTTGGGCTTCTCCGAATATGAAGCCAAAGAATACGAAGGGCATCTCAAGGAGGGACGAGCCTTGATTTCGGTTCGCGTCGAAAACAGTGAAGAAGTGGAGCGGGCAAAAGAGATCTACAACCAAGCGGGAGCCGAACACATCTCGGTCAAAGGCGTTGCCTCGGTGAACTGAGAAAACGGCCAGGACGAAACAACTAGAACGACAAGGCAGAATCATGGACGCCTTGTCGAGTTCGTTGATCGGGTCCCTGCTTCCCATCTTACTGCTGATGCGGTGCGTCGCGACTACTTGGTTGGCCGCTGACGGTATCAACACGCCCCGGGTTTGGTTTGCCACCCGGGGCGGTTATGCGTAACGTCGCGGGAGTCCCCTTGTGAGGAGTGGCGACCAGCGTCGGCGGCCCCCCTAGGAAACATCGGAGGGATGGATACAAAAGTCATCCTTGGCGTCGCTGATTTCGGCAGCTCGTTTAAATCGCTGCTATCAAGTAATCCCCGAGAAGTAGATAGGCTGCTCCAGCGATGGTTGCGGTTAACAACGCGTAGGGAAGTTGTGTGGTAACGTGATCCATGTGATCGGCGCCCGCGCCAAACGACGCCAAGCTAGTGGTATCGGAGATCGGCGAACAGTGATCGCCAAACAACGCGCCTCCGGTCAGCGCCCCGATCGTCAACAGCACACTGTCGGAAACGAGATCACCCGACAACGAAAGCGATAGCGGCATCACAAACGGGGTCATGATGGCGTAGGTTCCCCAGGACGTGCCTGTGAAAAATGAAATCACCGCCGCCGTGCCAAACGTGACGAGCGGCAACAAGCTGGTTGTCATCCACGGCCCGACGGTCGAGAGCACGAACTGGGGAGCGCCTAACGACTTTGAGATCGAGTTGATGCAATACGCAGCGGCCAAAATCAAGACCGCTGGCAGAACGGCTTTCATACCACTGAGCGCGACCGACATGCCGTCTTTGACACTGGAGAAATGTTTGCCAACCGCCATCGCAATCGCCATATAAAGGATTGCCGCGAGAAAAGCCTCCAGCACCATCGTCGATCCGGTAAACCAAAACGTCCCCAACGAGATGCAAACAATCATCAGATTCGGTACCAGGAAAAAGAGGACCAGGCTGGGAGCGCCACGATCGCTAGGTGGGATCATGTCGAATTCGATCCCCGTCAATGGCGTCGCTCCGTCACGGAGCACTTTGCCCGTTGTTTGAGCTCGCCGCTCGGCTTTTCGCATCGGGCCGAAGTTTGGGAAAATCCGGAATGCGATCAACCCCGCCATGATCACGGTTAACCAGCCGTAGATGTTGTAGGGGATCGACTGAATGAACACCGTCATGCCTTGTTCGGCCGTATCGACCGGCCCATAACCTTGAAGCAGGGCGGCGATATAAACCGCCCATCCGCTGATCGGGATCAACGTACAGATCGGGGCGCTCCCGGAATCGAGGATATAGGCGAGCATCTCTCGCGATACTTTGTGTCGATCCGTTAGCGGACGGGTGATCGGGCCGCTAAACAAGGGACTGAAGTAATCGCTGAAGAACACACAACCACCCAAGATCCAAGCAAAGCCGGTCGCCGCCCGCGGCGATCGGACTTTCTGCAGCGCCCAAGCAGTAAACGCCTGCATCGCCCCGACGCGGATGTAAAACGCAATCAGCATGCCGACCGACAACTCGATCAGCATGACCCAGATAAAGTCATCGTTTCCAAGCGATGTCCGCAGCAGATGGGCCAACCCTGTAATTGGGTCGTAACCCGCCAAAACGACGCCGACGATGCATCCGAACAACAGCGACAAGACTGCATCTTTCAGGGCAAACGCGACGGCCAATGCCACCACCACAGGCAGCAACGACAAAAATCCGATCTCTACTTCAGTACCCACAGGTCGGTTGCCTTTCATTCAGTGCATTCTGGTTCCGAATCCGCGCACGATAGGCGGAAATTGCTTCGAACTACGCCAACGTCTGCGATAGTTGCTCCGCCGAATGCTCCCCTAATCCGTAGCGACTCATGGTCCGTGGCGCCTCGGACAAATAGTCACGTTCCATCAGCACCGAAACGATCCGAATCAGTGCTGTGATGTTGGAAACATCGACATCCAATTGTTCTCCCAACGACTTCAGAAAGACCAATCCGAAGCCCACGTCTTCTTGGAAGTAGCGGTTGTCTAGTTTTTGTTGGGCCTTGATACCGGCAAATCCCCTGGCGGTTGAGAAGCCTTCGTCATAGTTAGCAACCTGCATGTAGCCTTGCTGACAACCAAGTTCCGGATCCGGGATGATCTGCAGCCCTAACTTGCTACCGATCGCAATCCGCTCTTTGTCGATTGCGGCCATCAAGCGACCGACCGCTGGGGTGACTCCCTCTTCGTAGAAAAAGAAGTCGCCGCCGGTCCGTTCGATCAGGGCCGCGTTCAACAAAGTGACCGCAGGGTGAATAACCGGGTTACCGTTCTGCAAACTGGTCTGCAATACGTTGGTCGCCGGTGCGATGCACGGATAGACATCGTGGATTTGATTCAGCACCTCGAGCGTGTTCTTCGCAGGATAGGCCGCCAAGAAGACTCCCGCTTGTAGTTTGAGAAAGACACGGATTTTCCCAGGTTCCGTGATTCGCACGGCGTACGGTAACGTGGACGTTTCGGCAACAATGATCCCGCCATTTTCAAGATCGATCTCGGCCGCTTTGACGAATTCAAAGCTGCCGCCACAGGAGCTCGGACAGATCACAACCGTTTGTCCGGATCGCAAGTGCGGTTTGCACGCTTCGGCGAACGGTTGAGTGCTGTACGCGGGACCCACGGCAAAGATCATCTCCGCCCCCTCTAGCACATGGGCGATATCCGAGCCGGCGTATTCCACCGCCGCGAACCCCGTCAATTGACCTTCAGAATGAATGCCGCCGTTTTTGCTGATCGCGGTCGTGTTTTCAGTAAACTGTTCAAAGTCAAACAGCCGCACCGTGTGACCATGTTGAGCAAAATCGAAGGCCATGGCACAGCCGCCGTTTCCCGATCCCAAAATTGCGATTTGCATGTGATTTCCTCTTTCGTTGTTCAGTGTCGTTTGTAAAAAGGTTTATTGTTTTCGTTTACGGTAGGAAAGCGGTGTTTCGCCCAGCATCTTTTGGAACATCCGACAAAGCTGCGATGCACTGGAATATCCGCAAGATGCCGCGATTTGTTCGATCGTCATATCGGTATTGGCCAGCTGAGTTTGTGCCTTCTCAAACCGAACTTTGCGAATTTCATGGCCCAACGTGTGACCAATCGTCTCTAAGAATTGTTGTTCCAGCGAACGCCGCGAAATCGGTATGTGGTTCAAAACATCCGAGACATTGATGCCGAGGCTGGCGTTCTGGCGGATGAAGCGAATCGCCTGCACAATTTCGGGACGATCGTAGTTCAAAATGTCGGTGGATTGACGCACCGAAATATGCAGCGGTTTGATTCGGATCGGCTGCTTCGGTGCCGCCGCCCCATCCATCATTTGGTCGAGCAGGGCTGCCGCTTCAAAACCGTGTTGTTTGGAGGCCAGCACCACTCCGGATAACGGCGGGCTCGAGATGGAACTAAGCAGGCCGTCATCATCTCCGGTGAGGACAGCGATGTCGTCAGGGACGCGGATTTTCAAGAAGTGACACCACTCGGTGACCAACCGTCCTTGCCGGCCATCGGCGGTGAAGACTGCCGTGTCCGCGGGCAACTTCAGTAGCCACGTCTTAATCAGATTCTGTTGAGTCTCCCAATCATATCGAAACCATACTCTGTCTTGGTATTTCCAGAAAAGGTCGCACTCTTGCCCCGCTTGTTGCAAATGCTCCTGCACCTGCTCAAACCGTTTCTGAGAATACTGGGGGTGGGGCGGATTGAAGCAAGCGATTCTGTCTCGCTCCAGCGAGAGTAAGTGTTTCACAATGAGCTCTGCACGCGCCTCGTCATCCGTTACGACGTTTGCAATCAACGGATTATAGGTTCCGAACGTGATCGTTTCTAAATCGACGATGGGGATCTTGTAGGACAAATGTTGACGCCGCGCCTGATGCGAAAGAAATCTTGACAGGATCCCATCACCTCGCCATCCGGGCGGCAATTGCAGCCTGCCTTGCGCATCACGCGGCGCGCACAACAATCGCCACCCTCCGTGTCGCGTGGCGTATTCGGCGATCCCTTCAATCGCGGCCAAACTCCAAGTCCCTTCGGGATCGAACAGGATCGCCACCGATCGTTCACCGTGCGACGCGGGCGTATCGGTTCGCTGGTTTGGCATTGTTGCTGTCGAACCACTGCGTTCAAGGGAATCGTTGGAAGGAGGGAGCGTACTTGCAAACGTCGATCGGGAAAAGCATGTCCAGAGAAGTTTTTAATATTTTCTGGGTCGCCCATTCCTTTTTTGGGCGTGCGCAAAGTGCCTGTCACTTTGCGCAAATTTATCATTGTCTTAAGTTGTTGGCAATCTTAGGCTTGCTACGTGGGCTGACTATAGACCTCTGCACAATGGACGAGATTCCAGCCTGTAGAGCAAAGTTCGATTCCGTCCGCCAATTTGTGCGGCGCATTTATCCATTGTTTTCGACGATCAATCAAAGGTAGGCCAATGTCAACTTACAAACGTGTGTCCCGTTCGTATCCTCTCAGCACACGCGGCTTTACGCTTGTCGAGTTGCTGGTGGTGATCGCCATCATCGGAGTTTTGGTTGGATTGCTGCTGCCCGCCGTGCAAGCGGCCCGCGAAGCCGCTCGACGGATGAGCTGCACGAATAATTTCAAGCAGATCGGGTTGGCATTGCATAACTACCACGACACCTTTTTAAGACTGCCACCTGGGCTCGTTGATGATTCAAGCACCCAATCCAGCGCAACGGCGGGCTGGGGTTGGATGGTCGCTATCTTGCCTGGCGTGGAACAGTCGGCTTTGTACGATGCAATGGAAGTCAGCACAAAGACGCTCAATCAACATCGGGGCAGCACCAGCGAGACGGTGACGACGGTACAGACAACCACACCATTGCCTGTCTTCGAATGCCCGTCGGATCCAGGGCCGAGTATCAATACAAAGCGTGGCGGGCACGCAAAAACCAACTATGTCGGCGTCTTTGGCAGCGGTTATTCGACCTCCAGCGCCGGGGGCGGTTATCACGACAGCAACGCCAAAAGCTCGCAGTTTAATGGGCTGTTTGCAGGCAACAGCAAGGTCCGCTTCCGAGACATTCTCGACGGACTCAGCAATACGTTCGCCGTTGGCGAAGTGGAATCGCTGAATAAGAATGCCGGCGTTTGGGTAGGTAACTTTGGTGCCAATCGTTGGGGCGGCGTCTACTTCGACGCTCGAATCGGGGCGCTGATCAACGCCACGTCTGGGACGAATCCAAGTTGGGCGAGTACGGCAAACTTTAGTAGCTGGCATCCCGGTGGCTGCCATTTTGTTAAGGCGGATGGATCGGTTGGGTTCGTGACTGAGAACATCGATGGTCGCACGTATGAGAATCTCGCCAGCCGCAACGACGGCAACGTGATCGGCGAATATTAGGACCCGACTGATGATGAACCGTGAATTTGCGTCGCAGCAACAGAACAGCCGGCAAGCGGACGCTGCGTTGGGGGTTTTATGTTGGCAGGAAGCGGGTTGTCCCCGTGGCCTGCAACAGCTCGAAATGCTGGTCGGTAACAGCACTAACGCCGATTCCTACAACTGTCCCGTGTTGTTTCGTCGGGTGCCGGGCGCCAATATGCAATCGGTGGTCCTGAAGCCCGATCCTCGGATCGTGCAAGCGATGATCGGGGTCGCCCAGGAGTTAATCGATTGTGGAGCCACGGCAATCACAACCAGCTGTGGATTCAATGCAATCTTCCAGCAAGAACTTGCTGCTGCCTTGAACGTTCCGGTGTTCACGTCAAGCCTGCTTCAAATTCCTTTCATCCGTTCGATATTGGGCGCCGACAAAGGAATTGCCGTGATCACGGCTAGCGGCAGTTCGTTGACCTCGCGGCATTTTGAAAGCGTCGGGGTGCACAGCATGCAGGGCCTCGAAGTGATCGGTTTGGAAGACAACGAACAATGGAACAAGATCATTTTCTCACCCGAAGAAGAAATCGATATTGACCTATTTCGCAGGGACCTAGTGCGGCTGGCATGCCGCGTTGCCGAACCAGGGCGAATTGGCGCGTTCCTGCTCGAATGCACCGACCTGCCGCCGTTTGCAAACGAGATTCGTCAGGCGACAGGGTTGCCCGTTTTCGACTTCATTTCGATGTCCAATCACGCGTTCCAGGCCACGAGTTGGAGTGCCCCCGTCGTTGCAATGCGTGACGGGTCGGTTTCGCCGAGAGCCACCACGAACGATCCCGCAGCCTGCCGAACGTAACATCCACGCAATTTACTGAACAACAAAAAGTCTTCCCGATGGTTAACCAGAGAAACAATCATCCGCTATTCGCTGCGGTCGCCCTACTGGCGTGCTACCTGTCATCGCCCGCGGTCGCAGCGGAATTGAACGTCACGGACTTCAATTTTGAAGGAGAGTATGGCTCGGCGGGTGCATCGCTTGAAAAGTTGGGCAGCAACCATTTCTTGATCCACTTGAAATCGGTACCGGAAGAACCGCGTTGGACGAACATGGTTCAGTTCATCATCCAAAGCAACGCAAAAGGGAATGCGTTACAGATCGATTTAGAGGTTCCCTCATCCGCCTCGGGGCTGAACGAAAAGGGCGTGCGGGGCTTCGTCAGTTGGTCAGCGGATCAACAAGAATGGAGTCCCGTTCCGCGGACGGTCATCGAGCGTGACGGCAAAAAATACGTCAGCTTGGTCTTCCCTGAATTCACACAAGACAAAATCTATGTCGGTGGTGAGGTTCCGCTGTCCTACGAACGCTGCGTTGCACTCCTGCAGGAGTTTAAACAACATTCCGATGCCCAACTGCACGAAATCGGGAAGTCCGCGGAAGGCAGGGCGATCTACCGTCTAACGATTACCGACCCCAAAAGCCCAATGCCGCCCGCGAAACGGTGGGCACACCACTTCGTCAATCAACACTGCTACGAATACAACGCCCAATGGCGGATGATCGGCATGATCCGTTACTTATTGAGCGAAGCGGGTGCTGAATGTCGGCAAAAACATGTGTGGCACTTTGTCGTCCAGATGAATGTCGACGGCCCCGCATCGGGGTTGGGACGCGTCAATACGCAGGGCCGCGACATGAATCGATCCTATTCGGCAAAAGGATCGGGCGTCGAGGAACAGGCGTTTGAATCGTTTGTCGTGCAACGCGACCTCGAGCGATTGATGGCTTCGGAAACCCCGGTCACCACCACTTGGTCGATGCACACCTGGGATGGTCCGCTCGTCGAACCGATGGTCCGTCCCGGCTCCGACATGGGCACCAAGGTCGGCCCGTGGACGGAACTACGCGATATTTTGGCCGCGACGGATAAAGATGGGCAATTCAAAAAAATGTACAGCGCCATGTCGATGAAACTCACTCCAGCAACTTGGTGCAGTGGAACGTTTATCCAATTTGGAGTCTCCGCCTTTTGCTGCGAAGGGGGAGGTCACATCATGAATCTCGATGAAACGCTAAAAACCGGCGAAGTCCTCGCCAAGGCCCTGCATCAATTTTATGGCAAAGCCACTCCGTAACCGGCGTTCGCTGATGCTTCATTCATAATTCCATCCTGCTCATGGCGTGCTTGCTTCACGCCACGTCTTCCAACACCGAGACGCGTCTAATCCGTGCCAGCATCGATTCTCTATGAGAGTCTACGGTCGGGGCGAGACAGCGTCCGATTAACACCCCAAAGTTTCGATTCATGAATTCTCCTAAGACCTTGTCCATTTTGTGTGCGGTGGTTGCCGCTTTTGTCGTTGGGTGCGGTGGCCGTAGCGATCAACCCGATCTTGGGCTCGTCACTGGGCTGGTTACCGTGGATGGCGCTCCCGCGGAAAGCTTGTTAGTGACGTTCATTCCTGAGAATGGGCGACCGTCGACGGGAGTGACCAATGCCCAGGGGCAATATGAACTTGAGTACATCGGAGACAGCAAGGGGGCCAAGCTTGGCCATCATCTTGTACGGATTACGACGTTGGATATCGGGGAACCCAATCGGCCAACGCGAGAGTTAATCTCTAGCAAGTACAACGCTCAATCGGAACTTACAGCAGAAGTTAAGGCCGAAGACAACAAAATCGACTTTGCCTTGTAAATCGCCCCGATCTATACTTGCGGGCTCATGGCCTCCGCACTGGCGGATGCAAATATAAACGACGCTGACGACTGCGTTTTCGTCTGTCGATTGTTTGCGACTTACCACTGACTCAGCCGAGGTCCTCTCACCGGTTCCGTTCATGGTCGGTTCGCCGCTCATTGGAACGCGTGATGGAGAGCGAAAGCGTTTGGCGACTGCAAGGCTGCACGTTGTGAGCGGACATATGACAGCGAAGTGGTTTCAGGTCGAGTCTCACGAGTCAGTGCGGTGGTTGGCGGGAGTTTGCGATGGGAGCCAATAGGAGCGTATCCATTCGTGCCTTCGTCTCGTCCGACTCAGATGAATGTTTGCATCTGTTCCGCGACACCATCCATCGCGTCAATCTCCGTGACTATTCGCCGGAGCAAATCAATGCTTGGGCGCCACCGGACGTCGACTTACTGACGTGGGCCCGACGTTTTGAAGATCGATTCGCCTATGTCGCATGCCAAGCAAAGATCATTGTCGGATTCATCGACATGACCCGCCTGGGGCACTTGGACCGTTTGTACGTGTCCGCCGATCACCAACGGCAAGGCATTGCTCGCGGTTTAGTAGAGCGAGTGCTACGCGATGCCGAGCAGCAAGGTTGCCAGTGCGTGAGGACCGAAGCGAGTATCACCGCGAAGCCATTCTTTGAGTCGATGGGGTTTGCCGTAATCAAACAACAACAAGTCGAGTGTCGCGGAGTGATGTTGACCAATTTTCAGATGAGGTTTTCTCGGCGCGCGTGAACCATTTAGTTCACGGGGTGTCTTCGTCCCAAGCACTTGCCGTTCACTCATGCACTCTACCGAATCGTCGGTACAAACGGCCGTTCCGTTCGATTGCCTTGGTCATCGCCACGATCTTGTTTTTCGCTGGTGCGCATCGGGGGCGAGAAACGCGTCTCATTGGGACATGCGCCACGTCACTCAAGCTGGCCCTCTGCCTGAAGAAACCCTTGAATCAACGTTCCTGTTGCCCCCTTCGATTCAAATGTTTCGCCAACCGCTCCTGTATGCGATAGACTCATGGGCAACGGTGTTCTTCCCTTTCACTCAGAGATTGAAATGGCATGGCGACCCGAACACCTCGTAACATCAGGCCAACTCGACAACACACTGAACGGCTGGACCATCGGCTGGTTGGAACTTGATGGAATTGACGAGCGATTGCAGTTAAAACTGGCTGGTAATTGTCACCCCGATCTGGCTGGGTGGAAGTTTCGCATCCACCGCACCGCTCCCGATCCGCCCAAACATTTTGGCAGTGACGAACCACCGGACTACTCGCTTCTCAGTCGCGATCAATCGGGGCACGTCGGCGATATCACGGCCGATCAGATGATCAAGCACTTCGAGCTCTCCATCGACGAACTCGGTCAGCGTCTTCGGGAGGGCGAAAAACCTCCGTTCCAGTGGCGGAGATGTCTCTATTTGGAGTGGTACAGCAACCACAACGGCCGCGTCGTGATCCAAAGTACGCGATTGGAAGTCGAGCGGCTTGGCCAGCGAGCGTTTGAATTGACCGCCACGGAGTGGCGAGAACAGGCCTATCGAAACAGCGAAGAAATGGACCACTTCTTGATGCAGCTTGATGATGCGATCGAAGATTCACCACCCGAGAGCGAAGATGCGTGAGCCTACGACGTTCAACTTCGGTGGCACATGCGGTGCGGGAGTTCGTCGAATCCGTCATGCCATTGCGTTAGCGACGATGGCCAAGATCGCTGCATGAAACCCGTGGGGAATACGCAGTGCTCGCCCCCCCCCTCCCCCCCCACCCCGCTTTCCTGCCGATAGGAGTCGGGGAACTGGCTTAGCGTGCGGCAACACGGTTTACGGGGGATGCCTGCCTGACCCTATTGCAGGAGGAAGATTGGTATGTGGATTGCTCGGTGGCTATTGCGTCGCGGAAGTAAGGATCACTGCGACGATTGATCGACTCCACTGAGAAAGGTTCCATGTTACGTCCTCTTTTTTTAATTCTGCTGTCCCTGGTTCTTACCATCACTGCTCCTCAAACTTCGGCATCGACCGGTTGGAGTCCCATTATCGTCCCCACCGGGGCTTATCGTGATCAGATTAAAGCCATGCCGATTCATCAACGACCAGGACGACCACTCCATGTGTATGGCAACACGGTTCGGCTTTTGGAACACTCCCGGCGACACGACGGACCCTCTCGCCCGCTTCGACAAATACTCTTCGGTTCGCCCACCCTACGTGTCCGCCGCTAATCGTAAAGCGGCGAGGTGAACGCGGCACAGACGCAGATGGCCGCGAAGCATGGGGGGGATAAGTCTTGCGGATGAATCGTTTGCGGGCATCTCGTCCGCCCACGACCAAACCGACGAGCGGCCGCGTGCGAGAACCCAAAATGAGGTCGAAGGATTCCTTCTAACCGGCTCAATCACCCATCGCATCACCCGTCGCATCACCCGTCGCATCAGCTGGGGCGATTGCGCACCTAGAGCATTTTTAGACCGGGAGCAGGGCCAGTTGAAACCGGCCCTGCATCCCGCGTCAATTTATTAAATGCTCTATGCACGGGCACGTTTCAGACCGCATGCGGAAAGAGGAACCATCGGCCCAATCAAGGACGGCGGTTTAGGGTTTGACGCACCACTGGATGAGCTCTTTGACGTCCCGTTCCTCGGTTTCGACTCGTAATTTATCCTTCGCGTGCTGCTCAACGAAGTCGAGAGATGCATTGATCTCAGCCTTTACAGCAGCGGTTCGCAAGTGGTTCCTTGGTTGCAACAGAGCGACACGTCGGGGTGTGATGCTGGCCAACAAATCGGGTAGATCGTAGGCTGATAATGCACCCGCCACCAACGAGTTGGCGTTCACGTCGTAATCTTTGTGCATCACAATGCTCTGATAGTCCAACAGAGAATCAACGAGCACCAACCATCGAATCTCTTGTTCAAATGCGGCCGCATGCAACAAAGCGGGAGCGACATCCCCAAAGGCGACGGCTCCGATTTCGTCCGATTTTACGTCGTCACGATCCTGCAAAAACTTCAACACACGGACGGCATCTCCCGCATTGATACCAGCCACGCTCCGCCCCGACATCAACGCATTGAAAAAGGGTTGTACGGGAGCGTGTCCCTGCGTGGACCGGTAGGTTGTTTCGCCATATCCCAATAGGTCGGGGGCTGCGACGACGTAGCCGCTTCGCACTAGCTCTTCGATCGTTCCGCCCGCAGCGGCGTCGGTGGTCTTTCCCTTGTCGTGCACATAGATAATAGCCGGCCGTGCGGTGGGTTGATCCGGAGCAAAGACCAGCGTGGGAATGATTGTCTGGCCCTCGCCGGGCACTCCCCATTTTTCGACATGGTAACCTTCTCGCTGGTATTGCCCCCGGAATACCGGAGCGATGGTCGGTTCGGGTTTGCGGTAGCCGGACAACTGTTCCGCCTCACGCACGGCCCGGGGCAGATGCTCCGACAATGCTTGGCGGCTATCGTCTAGCTTCTTCAGCAGCGGCATCGCCTCTTGACGGTTGATACTGAAAACGGTCTCACTCTGAAGTGAGGTCGAAATCTGGCCCGTCTCGGTGACGGTCAATTCCGCTTCGCTCAAAAACGGATAGGCGTTTTCCTGGGCGCTTCCGGGTAGATCCAAAGACTTTTGAAAGAAGGCGTACGTGGCTTCGTTATTCTTCTTCGTAAAGCCATGTTCGAAATCGTCTTCGATTTGATCGAAATGCTCAGGATGGCCTAGGATATCAAAAGCCTGACGCACCTCTGCGGCCGTCTCACGCGCCCCCTGGATACTGAAGAAATCTCGTGTGGTGGTCACTTGAAGTGTTGGTTTTGGCGCTCGCACTTCAAGTAGATCCGCATGGTCGATGCCCAACAGCGGACCGTGATAAAAGACCTGCTCCGCGTCCTGAGGACCAATGGAACCCAACAACCGACTGGTGCTGGTGATGAAACCGGTGGGTGCCGCCGCGAGCACCCGCGGATCGACGGCGCCGATGTAGCTGGTTTGAGTGCCCCCTCCAGATAGCCCCGTGACACCGATGCGGGCCGGATCGACCTCGGGGCGGGTCGATAAGTAATCAATCGCGCGAATACCGTCCCAGGTGAAATAGCGGGCAAGAGACCGTCCGGTCAGAAAACACTGAACCCCGGCATGGGAGTGCTCCTTAGTCGAAGAGCCCACGCTCGATTTGCCACGCTGGGGATCAAAGTACTGCAACCGTTCACCTTGTCCAAGCGGATCGATGGTGAACACCACAAATCCCTTATGGACTAGATTAAGAATCACGTTTTGGTAGATGTCGCGCCGGAATGCCTGAGTCGAATGTCCAATGACATCCAAGATCGCGGGACCACGACCGGTGTGCCCCTCGGGGATAAAGATCGCCCCCGTCACATGGAAATTCGGCATCGATTCAAAGACAATCTTTTCGACGCGGTAGCCATCCTTTTGGAGCGTACCGGTAACTCGAGGATTCAGTGGTGATCGAGCGGGCCAAGGACCAAGAATTTGATCGAGAGTTCGTCGCACCTTCGCCTGACGTTTTTCCCAAGCTTCGGCGCTCTTCAAATTGCCAATCTCCGCTTCGCGTGTCGCCAGGCACGCACGGGTCAAGTCGTTCAGATGATGCACCATCATCAGGCCTGGATCGTTCCAATCGATCCAGCGTGGGGCGTTTTGGCGCCCACCGTCGAGAACGGTCAAATCCTCAACGGGCTGAGCCCCCAGTACAGATAGCAAGAGAAGGGAACAGAGGGTGTTAATCATAGAGGCAGCTCAAAGTCGGTAGGTTGGATCGTAATCTGGGGGGAATTTTAGCAGATTCAAGTGTCGCCTGGGACCAACCGACCAGAGACAGTCCACGTAGATGGGAAATTGGTATTCGAACCGGAGCGACCCAGGCAACGACCATCTCTACATCGGCTCATCACACCAAAGGCGTTAAACAACACAGCCCCGGGGCGGGGAACGCGCCTTAGTGCCCTCGAGTCACCTCTCAACGTTGGATCGAATTCCAGCAGGGGCACAGGACAACGCCAGAACCGGCTGCCGTCAAACCGTTTAGCAGCCAGCGCCCCCGCCTCCGTAGTCCTCGCCCTCAGTATCACAGCCTTGTGACCATGCCCCGACGCCGAGCAGGCAATATGCCGAAGTGCCCGACAGCACGCGAATCGGTAACCGGCGGGAAGAAGTCGGACAACCATCCTCGCGTTTCGGTTGCCGACGCTAGGACACCCCACAATCTCTCCCCACAAGACGCACACCAACGGGGGAAACTCTCGTTACGGTCCAGGCAGCCCGCGCGAGATGTTCGTATGAGGTGTCAACATTAATCGCGCGAGTACGGTCGTCACACCGTGTGGGTTGGCGGACTCATCCGACCATCTTCCATTTCGTAGGTCGTGTCGAATACGTCTAACGCCCGGTGGTCGTGGGTGACGACGATCACGCCGGCGCCGTGCTCGTGAGCGACTTGACAGAACAATTCCATCACCTGTCTGCCACGTTCGCTGTCCAAAGCCGCAGTCGGTTCGTCGGCCAGAATCACACTCGGATTGTTTGCCAGTGCCCTGGCGACGGCAACTCGTTGCTGTTGTCCGCCGGAAAGCATCGAAGGCCGATTTTCTGCCCGATCACCGACCCCCAGGTCATCGAGTAGTTCCATGGCCTTCCGCCGTGCCGCACGCGATGACTCGCCATTCAACTCGATGGCGATTTGCACGTTTTCAATCGCGGTGAGGAACGGAATCAGGTTTGATTTTTGAAAGACGAAGCCAATGTGTCGGCGGCGGAAAGCACGCAAATTTGTATGTGCGGTGCTGCCATCGAGTACCAACTGACCGCGAATATAAACCTGGCCAGACGTGGGAGGGTTGATCAATCCGACGGCGGTTAGGAATGTCGACTTACCGCTACCGCTTGGTCCAAGCAATGCGACGACTTCACCCACTGACACTTTCATCGAGGCATTGCGCATCGCTACAACCTCCGTGTTCCCGCTGCCGTAGATCTTGGTCAGGTCGCGAGTCTCTATCGCAAGTTCCCTATCGACATCGCGGTTCATGACAACGCCTCGTTGGGGGACACGTGCAACGCTTTCCAAATCCCCAGCAAACTCGATGCGACCGAGATTCCAAGCACGATAAACCCGAGCTGAATGAGGTCGGAATTCGTCAGGATGACGCGGCGGGGAAACATCGGGAAAATTCGTTGCCCAACGAGATAGGCGACTCCATATCCAACAACACCTAGGACCAGCGCTTGCTGTACGATCAAACTCAAGATGACCGTATTCGGGGCCCCGATTAGCTTCAACAATGCGATCGAGTGAATTTTGTCCAACGTAAGTGTGTATAGAATCAACGCCATGATGATGGCGGCAATGATGGTTAGCAGCACGCGAAACAGACCAATTTGACGCCGTACTTTCTCGACGTTTCCTTTCAACAGGAATTCTCGTTCCTGAGCGTTTGTGTAGACAGAGACATCGCCCCAGCCCGCGATTGCATTGGCGACTTGCTCTCTATCCGCGCTGGGGGAAACCGTGACCATTACGGCGCTGATCTGGGCACGTGGGATCGGCGGTAACTCACCCGCGGGTTTGGAGGAGTTGTCAAGCAATGCCGGTTGCCTTGTGCCGAGATCACTGCGTTCCCCACGAGCATATCGAGACGCTCGTTCAAGACGCACGGCCTCACCGGGGACGTCCGACTGGATCGCTTGGGCGTCCGCGACCGTGAAGAAACCGATTCCGTCGGCGCCAGCGCTGATCATGTTGCTTGTCGTGCCCACAACGACATAGGACTCTTTGCCAAGTCTGATTTCTTCTCCAACCGCCAAGCCTAGCGATTTGTCAGCGATCATTTCAAAGTGATTTTGTTTCAATGACCTTCCGTCGGTGAGTTGAATCCAATCACCCTTGTCGGTCGGCCAACTCAACCCCAGGACCGCAATTCGCAATGCCTCTCCGTCACGCTCCCGTTGAATGGTGTGATACACGAATTCTCGCGAGAGGCAAACGCCAGGGACGGTGTAGGCGCGATCAACGAGACTCGAAGGCACTCGCGAGATCTCGGCAAACGGTCCTCTGGTATCTCGTTGGACAATCCATAGGTCTGCACCGACCGTATCAATCAACAGCGTCGCGTCGGCGATAATCCCTCGATAGATTCCACCCATTCCCATGACGATCATGAGTAACATTCCCACACCGACCGTTGTCAATGCGAATCGCCCAAGATTGTGGCGGATGTCTTTGGCTGCCAAATTCATTGACTGACAACCTTGCGTCCATGATTCAAAACGTCGCTTCGATTCGTCGGGGTTATGACAACGTCGCCGGGCTGCAAGCCGTCGACGACTTCAACGGCATTACGATTGCGAAGGCCGATCATAACAGGACGCCATACCGCTCGATGATTCACGACGATAAACACACCGGTATGACCATCACGATTGACGATCAAGTCGCCTAACAATCGAACAACATCGTCTTTCCGTGCAACTTCGATATAGGCATCTGCGCGCTGACCGACGGCCCAGTTCTTCGGCAGCTCGAGAGCATCGATATCAACGATGAACTCGCGTGTTTCACGATCCGTCTCTATGCCAAGGCGAACGACCTTGCCGGTGTAAGCTTGTGACGGGTCCGAGCGAAAAACAATCCGCGCGGGTTGCTCCGCGTCAAGCTTGGCCATTTCGGTTTCGTCGACCCAGGCGCTGACCCAAATCTGGTCTAACGAAATGAGTCGCATGATCGACGTTCCCGGTACAACGACGTCGCCTAGCTCGCGATTGCGGCTGACGATCATTCCGTCAAACGGCGCATGGATATGGCAATCTTCTAATCTCGCTCGGTGATAATCAAGTGTCTTCTCGGCTGCGACGAGTTCTTTTTGTCCTTCCATGATGGCGGCTTCCGCTCGTGATATCCCCGTGAGTGCAACGGCGAGTGCCTCCGAGGATCGATCGAGTTCGTCTTGGCTGACCGCGCTCTGCACCGCTAGTTTCTCGTTGCGATCGTGGCTGCTCTTCGCCTGAGTGTAGGCAGCCGTCGCTCGGTCTTTGTCAGCCATCAATCTCGCAATGGCGGCTCGCGATGCGGCGACGTTCGCGTCTGCAATCGCTACTTGCTGTTGTAGCTCTTCGTCGTCAAGTTCGACGAGTAAATCGTCTTCGACAACCCGTTCCCCTTGATCGGACAACACGCGTTTGATGCGACCCGAAATCTTCGGGCTGATCGTCGCTTCGACGCGAGCTTCAAGTGTTCCCGTGCCCATGACTTCCGACACGATTCTTCCACGCTCGACCGGATGTTCAGCCACGGGGATCGGCGAAAACTTCATCCAATACACCGCTCCACCGATGACCGCCGCGAGCAGCACAAGTTGAAACAAACGCCATCCAAAACGTCTCGCCTTTACCCAACGTTTGCTCATCGGTGTTGCCTCAACCTTTGTAAAATGCGTTGCATCCCTTCGGCGGCGACATCAGACACCGGAACAAGCTGCGGTAGAGTCATAATACCGCGTCGGTCGCTGGTACTTCCACCCAGAACCAACCTCGAAGCTCATCAAGCTTGAAACCTGTTGCCTCGTCGTTGGGATAGCGTTTAGTAAGTTCCGATTTCACCTCGTCCAGAATGTCGTCTGGATGGCCATGACACATCAAACACTTGACCTTCAGATGAATGGGGAAGAGTGCCCCCAAGTTTCCATTGTCGAGCGGTAGGAATTGCGGCGTGTCGGATCGTTTATCCACAAATGGCTTTACCCAGTCGCGAGGACGGTTGGCGGGATTGCGAAGTTTGAACGAGGTCCGGCCGATGCTAACGCCGTGTTCTTCGCCGATCGTCCCGGCAATTTTCAGAGCTTCGTTACTGCACACATCAATCGCCGCTGCAGCGCCGCTGGACTGCATGACCTCCGCCAATCTTGCCGACAGTTTCGCAAAGAGTGCATCCTTTGCTTGCTCGGCAACCATTTTCCGTTTGCGCGACATCAAAGCTTGCCCGCCGCGATCCCCTTTAAGGTCGCCAGACGGCGGAGTCAGCTTAGGGAGCGTGTACGGCCTGTGAATCTCCTGCATCCCGTTCTTGATAAACCGGCTAACAAGCTTCGCGTGCTCTTGAACCAACATCACAACGTAGGGATCTTCGGACGTGTATCTGACCTTCATCCCTTTCGCCGTTTCTTCGTAGGTCAAAGAATAGTCGTCGGCGTGTTTGATGAGTGCGACAAAAATCGGATGGAACGTCATCGGGGGTAACGGGGTGTTTGCGAGAACACGGTCTTCCATCGCCGGGACATGGGCTCGAATCATACTGGCGATTCGTTCGTCGTCGGACTCCGTCAGTGTTTCCGCGCCATCGGGCAGGTTGGTCACCGTTCGTTTGATCTTGGCACGATTTGCAAACATCGAATGCAGCGTTGTCATGTCTTCCTGCATTCCGGCCATCGCGTTAGGTCCACGTCCCATGCCGCGGCCCATGCCTTGACCACCGCCGGGACCACGTCCACCGTCGAATCCTGGGCCGTGCCCTCCTCGCTGGCCTTGTTGAGCGAGAATTGAGTTAGGCAGTGAAGTCGCTACCAGCAAAACGAACATTGATAACAGTAATCGATTCATCACACCGCTTTTATAAAGAGAAACATGGGACCGGGGCGAGACGCTCGACCTCAGTAGGAACCGTCAATCAAACGAAGGTGAAGGGCCAAGCTAATCAGCGGGGGATATCGGCCGGGATTGGAAAGTAAATGCCGGCTCGTCCATTCGCTGCCTAAGATCGATTTGACGTTCTAGCCAACTCACGTGGCGCTCATCGCGTGTTGCCCCTTGATGCTTGGTAGCCCTTCGGCTTTCCACGCGGTATACCCGCCGGTAAGGTTCACGACGTTCTTTAGACCGTTAGCCTGTAGTACGCTCGCTGCGATCGATGAACGCCCACCGCTACGACACTGCACCACTGTGACTTTGTCTCGTGGCAAGGTATCAAGCGTGTCCCTTAGCCGGCCTAAAAAGTGGTGGCTACCATTTTTGATATGGCCTGCTATCCATTCCTCATCCGAACGAACATCAACTAAGTTCACGTCGCCCGACTGGATTGAATCGGCCAGCTCGGCTGGGGTTCCGGTGGCATACGACTCGCTCGCCTTGCCCGTTGAGGATACGACCGTGCGGTCAAACGTGCCCACGATTTCTTCGATACCGATTTTGTGCAATACCGTCGCGGCTTCTTCCATTTGCGGAGCATCGCAAATCAAATAGACGGGACGGTCGTAGTCGACTAGCCAACCAGCCCATGCCGCCAGCATGCCCAATGGAATGTTGATCGTGCCGGGGACATGCCCCTTGGCATATTCAGATGAAGGCGTCAGATCGACGACCGTGCCATCCTTCACCGCTTCGTCCAGCCTGGAGACATCCAGCATCGTGTGATGATGGCCTTCGCCAAGAATCCGCGGGCCTTCCTTGTTGACGCGTTTCATCACCGCGAAGTACTTCGGGGCCTCGGGCTGGTCCGCTAAAATGTATTTGACAAACTCCTCTTTCTCGGTGTACTGCAGCGCCGGGTTGAACCGTTTTTCGTAGCCAACGGTGGATGATGGAATCGCGCCAAGTCCCTTGCCGCATGCGCTACCCGCACCGTGAGCCGGCCACACCTGCAAGTAGTCAGGCATTTCCTTGAATCGCTTCGAGGATTGGAAGAGATCACGCGCGCCGGGTTCCGCCGTATTAGCGATTCCCGCAGCCTGCTCCAAAAGGTCTGGCCGGCCGATCGAACCAACAAAGACAAAGTCGCCCGTAAAGATGCCCATCGGCTGGTTGGCTCCACCGCCTTGGTCGGTAAGCACAAAGGAAATACTTTCGGGTGTATGGCCCGGCGTATGTAGCACATCAAACTTGATGTTACCGATCATGAACGAGTCACCGTCATGCAACCATTGATGATCATATTGGTCCACGTAGTGATATTTCCATTCGGCTGGGCCTTCATCGGACACGTACAGCTTCGCGCCAACGCGATCCGCCAATTCACGTGCCCCCGAAACGTAGTCCGCGTGAATGTGGGTTTCCGCGACAGCGGTGATTTTCACGCCTTCACGATCCGCCATCTCCAAGTACTGCTGAACGTCACGTCCCGGATCGACAATCACTGCGACGCCGGTGCGCTGACAACCGACCATGTAGGATGCGTGAGCTAGTTTTTGATCGTAGAAGTATTTGAGTAACATGATCTGAGCCTTTGAGTTACAAAGCAACTGATTTGAAAATTACGAACGCCGCCACCAACACGACCGCGACCGAAAAGGCTTTTTGGAGCGTCGAACCGTTCAATCGCTTCGCGACCAAATTGCCAAGCCACATGCCCACAGAGCCTCCGACAAGGAAGAGGAACGCCGTCTCGATCGACAGTTCATTTCCGCCAATCAAGTGGGACGTCACTCCGCTGATACTGATCCACACGATCACGAACAACGACGTGCCGACCGCTCGATGGATCGCCATCCCACTGAAAAGTACTAAGGCGGGCACAATCACGAACCCGCCACCAACGCCAAACATGCCGGACAACACACCGGTCACTAGACCAACCGCGACCAATAGCCGAACACAATTGGAAGTCAGGCGAAGTTTGCCATCTTCATCGCGTTGGCATGCGCTGCGGTCCCGATCGACATTTGATTCGGTGTTGCATACGCCACTTGGGATACTTGGGTTTGTGGACTTTGCCCACATCCGCTGCGCGACGATCAACATCAACGCGGCAAACATCACCAGCAGCACGCTGTCCGGCACAAGAGTGGAGAGGTACGTGCCCAACGGCGCGCCGATCATCCCCGCGACCGCGAATAGCACACCGGTCCGCACCTCGATCTCACCACGTATCAATTTCGGCACCGCCCCAAACAACGCCGTTCCGCCGACCGACGCCAGCGAAATGCCCACCGCTTCTCGCGGTGGGACGTCTAACCCGTAGACCAGCAATGGCACCGCAAACACGCCGCCTCCGCCACCGGTCATGCCAAGTGCAAAGCCGACGAGGGTGCCGAACAGAATGGTTAGAAAGGACATGATCCTGTATCTCCGCAGCGATTCCAGGGCATCTTCGATAGCATCATGCCCATGCCACATGTGTCAGTGATCCCTGCAAACATCAGACCGGCTCCAATGAATCCCGACAGACCGTTGAATGCTGGATGAACGAAGTATCCCAGCACCGCTCCGACCAACACCAGCAATCCGGCCAAGATTCGAACTTGGCGTTCCAGCGAAACCGCCTTCTTGCCACGCACCACCGGCAAGCCGGCTTCGATCCAGGCGGTTGTTCCACCGTCGACGTTGACCACATTGGTGATTCCCGCGCCGAGGAACTTCTCAACGGCCTTGCCCGAACGGTTGCCGCTTTTGCAAATGACATAGAGCGGCTCGTTGGATTGCCCGTTTCGAGCAGCGGTGATCGCCTCGGGGTCAAGTGAGTCGAGTGGAAAGTTTTGGGCTCGCTCCGCGTGAACTTCACGGAACTCCGTGGGCATCCGCACGTCAATCAAATCGACGTGACTACCTTGCTCTTGAAGCTGCTTGAGCTGATGGACGGTAATGGTTTCCATAATGATTTCCTTTTGCTTCGGGCTATCGTAATGTCGCGGGGCGACGAGGTGTTTAGTTAAAAAAAAGTCGTATTCGTTTTCTGCTTGCGATTCGCACGCTCGACGCAATGAGAAAACGCACGTGACTAACGGAGGAATCGGCTTTCAACGCACGCCATCAGTTTTTCCAAATGAGGTTCTGCGACTTGGTAGTAGACGCGTCGGCCCTCCTGTTCCCGTGACAGGAATCCACAACGCTGTAGCAACCGCAGGTGTTCGGATGCCAAGTTCTCGACGATCTGGCAGTCTTCCGCCAACTCGCCGACCGTGTACCGACCATGAAGCAAAAGCTGGACCATTCGTAAACGAACAGGGTGCGCAAGCGTCTTCAGGCACTCGGCTGCTTGCGCGAACGCTGCCGGACTCCCCACAGGTTTCTTCTTACTTGTTTTTACAGCCATTTTCGACCTCCTAAGTTCATTGTATCGTAACATCACGAGATGACAAGTCTAAAGACATCGAACGTCCACCGCATGCCCGTGCATTTGATGTAGGCGATCGGCACAACCTATCGCGACGCTTACATCACCTGATCCGTGTTGCTAAGCTTTGCGGATGACTCATGATATCTGGATAGTGACTTGCGTTTTGCTGGCGACGATCATTGCATTCGTGCTTGACCGTTTCCGGCTCGACGTGGTTGCTTTCGTCTCTTTGTTGTCGCTTCTGCTCACGGGGATTCTCACCCCCACCGAAGCAACGGCGGGTTTCTCAAACTCGCTGGTCCTGATGATCGCGGGACTCTTTGTCGTTGGCGGTGCGATACTGGAATCCGGCGTCGCCGACCTCGCGGGCAGATGGTTAGGCCGAGTTGGTGGTACGTCCACGACCCGGCTAACCGTGACCGTGATGCTCGCCAGCGCGTTGTTATCCGCATTTCTTAGTTCGACCGGGACTGTAGCGGTGATGTTACCGGTCGTCTTAAGCCTCTGTCGCCGCGCTGAGGTCGCGCCTTCAAAGCTGCTGATCCCTCTCGCATTTGCCGCTTCACTTGGCGGCATGCTGACGTTAATTGGTACGCCACCAAACATGGTGGTGAATCAGGAACTACGCGATGCGGGGCTCGAAGTCTTCCAATTCTTTTCCTTTGCTCCTGCCGGAATTCTGATGCTGACCCTTGGCATCGTTTTCATGTGTACCATTGGCACACGTCTGCTCCCGAAACAAGGTACTGGGGCTGAGGATGCGACGCAATTTCAAGGATTCGTTTCACGTCCGGAGCTCATTCACAGCTACGGCGTCGGCGGTCAGATCCGCGAAATCAGACTCCCGCATGGATCGACCTTCGCAGGACGCACGCTACGCGACCTCGAGCTACGCACAACCTTTCACGTCAACGTGCTTGCGGTTTCCACGCCTGGTGCGCGGGGTCCGGTGGTGCGGAAATGCAACCCGGATACTCTTCTGCAACCCGGTGACACTTTGTTTATCAAGTCATCGAATGAAGAAGCCACTACAAACTTAATCCGCCAAGGCCAGATGGAGTTGGTTGCTTCCCCGGCGTCACTGCCCAAAGAAGTGCATTTGGCTGAGCTCATCATTCCTCCGCGGTCGGAATTTGTTGGCCGGACGGTGCGAGATATCGATTTCTTTCGCATGTATGGGGCGATGGTGCTCGCGCTACAAGATAGAAACAAGCCGGTCCGCACTCGGACGTCGGACACTCCTCTGGGGCCTGGCGACACGCTGCTAGTCGCCGCCAACGCAAGTGCGTTGAAGAGGCTAAGAAAATCGCGAAACAATGTTTTACTGGTCAGCGAACAAGAGGAACAGAGAGAGTCTCCACTTACTCCCGCCGCCCGCTGGGTCGTCGTCATCCTCATTGGAATGCTGGTTGCAATGAGTACTGGCATCGTTGCAAACGTGACGGCCGTTCTTGTCGCCGCGGCGTTGATGGTGATTGTGGGAGCGTTTCGTGGCTCCAACGCTTACCAGAGCATCAATTGGGAAAGCATCGTGATGATCGCATCTGTCATGCCGCTCGCAACTGCGTTGGAAAAGACCGGCGCACTCGACTTGGTGGTGGGGGCGATCGTGGAACGTCCCGGACTTACGAGTCCGAGAACGCTCTTGCTGCTGCTGTTCGCGGTCACGTCGCTACTGAGCCAAGCGATCTCCAATACCGCGACCAGCGTCTTGATTGCTCCCCTTGCACTCGAACTTTCCGACCAGCTTGCCGTTTCTCCCTACCCATTGCTGATGGGCGTTGCTTTGGCTGCGTCAACAGCATTTTCCACGCCCGTTGCATCACCGATCAACGCTTTGGTTACCGGAGCGGGAGGCTATCGTTTTGGTGATTTTTTAAAGGTGGGCGTGCCGCTTCAATTCCTGATTCTTATTGCCACACTGTCAATCGTGCCATATCTGTTTCCCTTCAATCCCTGATTAGTTCAGATCGGCTAACCCGGTATCGAAGCTCTCGTTCCTAACAGGTCTGTGGTTCCTAAGCCGACAACACGCCGAAGGATGGGCTCCCTCGCGAGTGTAGGCAATCGCCGGTTGGGATCTCTAGTGAGAACAAAAAACAGCCCGCCGGCTAGCGTTAATTGAATTCATCGGCACACGTCCGGCCCGATCGGCGAGAGCCTCATTTTGGTGAGTCATTCACGGGCGGGTGTTTCTTTCGCATCGGTGGTTTCTAACACCGTTGCCGAGCGTACAAAGGCGATGCCTTGCGTTTGGTTGGATTCGATCATCACGGTCTCGACCACCGGCTCGGTGACCGGCACTCCGGCCATCCACTGGACGATGAAGCTGGATCCGCCACGGCCGGACTTGTCGTTATGCTTCATCACAAATTCGGTCGAGGCCAGTGGCCCTAGCCGCAATGGCTTTTTAAGTAACGACTGCAACGGCTTGCCGCCGGAGTCATAGTAACGCACTGATGTCACTACGATCTCGTGTTGCCGATCCGAGTTTCGAACGCTCAACGTGACTGTCAGCAATCGTGGCTTACCGCTCTGGTCATCGATTTGCGAATACGCGGGCACGTACAGCGTCTGGCCCTGCAACGGTGGCCAAGGCAGCGAGTCCACTTCCATACCGACCTCGTCGCGGACGTCAGGCTCGCGGAACTGCAAACCATCTTCCAACGCTTCGAACCGCAACTCCATAAATACGGCCAGCACGATGATCGGCACGACCACGATGACAAACACGACCAATTTCAAGCGGCGAGCAACGCTCTCAGCGGTTTCCAATGAATCGTCATTCATGGGACGTTCCGTTTCACTGAACTTTAGGGGGACTGCGACCAAGACGCACAGAGCGCAGCGGCAAAACCTGTATTGTACCCAGGCAAGGGCATTGAACGCTATCGTCCTCACCGGAACGGCACTGACGGCCTACTGTTCTTTGTCCGAAGCTTGCTAGCGCCAGCGGAACACCAACATCGGTTTGCGATCGAAACTGCGAAGCGCGAAGCCGATCGTGTAGGCGGTCGCGGTATCGCAGATCGTCAACAGCGGCACCAACAACACCGGAGATTACTTCAGCTACAGTTCGGCCTGCAACCGATCGATTTCATCGAGCAGGCTGGTGAAACGCCTTCCAAAGGCCGTCAGTTCGTATTCAACCCGCGGGGGAACTTCGGGAAAACTGGTCTTTTCCAAGAGCCCAAAGCGGACCAGTTTTACCAATCGCTCATTCAAAACCTTGGTGGTCAGTCCGTCGGCCGAGCGGACCAATTGACCGGGTCGATTCACACCCCGCCGGACCTCGGCCAACAGGTGCAGGGTCCATTTGCAGCCCAACACGTTTTGCAAAATATACGCCACGTCTGGCGAGTGCAGTTCGTTCGACAAAATTGATTCCTCGTTCCTCAATTGTTACCAATAAGTAAGTAGGTAACCCAAAAGTGCTTGGTTTTCAGCCACAGGACCGCGTCTAGAATTCAACCGTCTCGCAACCGCAGAGACTTGTTCGTTACGATCCAAGATTAACATAAAGGAAGTCAGATGAAATCCAAGGCGCAGTTTTACCATGCGGGTTGCCCCGTTTGCATCAGTGCCGAAAAATCCGTCGCCCAGTCGCTCGATCCCGCTCGCTTTGACGTCGAGATCGTGCACTTGGGGGAACAGGGGCAACGCGTCGGCGAGGCCGAACAGCGGGGCGTCCAATCCGTGCCCGCTTTGGTGCTGGACGGCCAGGTGTTCCACATCAATCACGGCGCCGACCTGGCGGCGCTAAAGTAACACGCCGCGGCGTTTCGGACGGTATCCGTCCTACTGTCGCCAGACGGTAGGACTTTGCTCGCCTGTCACGCTCTGGCGAGCCAAGCGATGTGTGGAAATAGGATCACGAGCGAATCGCGTTGTCGGTGGCGATTTAGCTGTCCTCGGTGCTGTGAGTTTCAAACCAGCGAAACACCCTAACGTCGCGGTTCACTTTTTAATCGTTCATCATCGATCACAACGCGTCATCGATCACAACGCGTCACCATCCACGCTCTCACCGTGACCGGTTGTGCAAAGAGTAGATGGGGTTCATCGGTGAGAGGAAATCCACAGGGCTCCGTCATTGTGTTATGCCGCTGTGTCCACGTCGCTGGCGAAAGCCTCCAGGGCGGATGATCGATTTCGCCTCGACACAAGCGACCTTTTCGATCGGCACTGTATAGGCAGTAACGAGCGGTCAACCAGTACTCCAACGTTCCCGGTGCGGCGTAAAATGGTTCACCCGTTGCTTGGTAGCTTGCCGCAAACGCGGCGGAGGGTTCACCGCGATGCGTTCGCTCACTTCGGTATTCAATCGCCCCCGATTCGTCTTGGACGAGCGACATCTTCGCGTCCATGTACGGCAAATTGAACGTCGCCCGCGCAACACGAACCGCGACCCGGCTTTCCGCATCGAGCGAGAAGAACCAAACCCCCGGCTTTCCATCGACAATGACATAAGTGCGCACATTCAGTTCTAGAAAGCGACTCAGCCGTGGCAATGGCTGACAGCACCTTGGAGAGACATTCGACATCAAGAATGGAACGACACCAACCCAGGCTTGCCCTTGATGCGTATCCAGCGTCATTCCTGCGGGGAGCAGTCTAGCAACGCGTTCCGGATCGACCGGCCAATGAGCGAACAATAACTCGGACCAAGTCATGCGCATGGCCCAAGGAAAACTAGGCAACGACCAAGTGCGATCCGTTTTTGCGTTCATGTCAATCTCTCGATCCCCGTTCATGCGGTGGGAGTTAAAACCCCAATGACTCCATCGGCCAATCGCATTGATACTACATCGCGACCGGCTTTTGGGGCGAGCTCAACGACGTTCGAACAATTCTGACCGGAAATAGCCGATGGCGATTCTGGCTACGGGGCTGCGTTCATGGTCGTTAAGCAGGGAGGCAGGAATGATTGAGTGAAATCCCATTAGCCGCTTGGGGCGTAAGCCCCCGCTTGAACAGTGGCTAACGCCAAAACGGCTAATCTACCGAAGACTCCTGCCTGCTTAAGGGAACTCGGATTACACCCACGTCGAGTGGCAAGTTGGATTCTTTGCACGAGAACCATCCATGGCCTAGATTTTGTCATTCCTTGCGCTGCGCTCGTTCCACTGGCGGGCTCTATTGATTGAGCGGCGAGTATTTTCGAACGTGTTGCACTATTTCCCAGGACCGATGGCTTAATCGTGGACTTCTTCATTTCGCTCGTTTTCATCTGGGGCTTGATCACGCTGGTGGGCCACTATTCTTGGGTCTTGCTGGCGAAACTATACCAGTCGCTCGCCGGTGCACCGCCGGTTCCAAGGAATCGTGTCGATCGCGACGGTTTTAACGCAATATTGGATCGTTTGGTTTCTGGGGGGCAACTCAGCCGCGAAGAAGCAGCCCAACTGTGGGATAAAGCGGAACAAATTGGAGCACAGCCTGAGCCGCCGAGGGGAGCGATGCCTATCCCGCAGCCTGCGGCCATGGAACCGGATAGCGAGCCCGTTTTCTCGGCGGAACTAGTTGAAGAATCAAGTCAAGCGAACTCGCCGGTCGCGGCTCCGCACTATCCGCTTTCCGATCGCCGTGCTTGGTCCGAGGTGGTCGCGTCCTTCTTGGCGGTTCACAACATTCGTTGGGGAGAATTGGTCGCCGGGGTCATGATCGTGTTTTGCTCGATCGGGCTTGTCATGAGCTTGTGGAGCACTTTGACGACGGTCCATCGTGTGGTTCCGTCCATTGTTTTCATGACTGCGAATGCCGCGATCTTCTTAGCTGGTTTCTACACATTGGCAAAGTGGAAACTGAGGCACACCAGTCGAGCAGTGCTGTTGATCGCGACACTGTTGGTCCCACTCAGCGTGATGGCGGGACTAGCAACGACGGGGGACATTCACGCGGCAGTGTCGCTTACGGACCCAATCACCCTGATTGCAATTGTGATTGGCGTGATCGTCAATAGTGTGTTGCTGCTTGGTACAGGGCGTGCTTTATACGGCAGCGCGCGTGCACTCGCATTTGCCGTTGCGGTTGCTGGTCCCACATTGATCATCCCTTTGATACCCGCTCTGTTACGAACATTGGGCGACACGGCAGGTTATGTCATTGCGGCTGCGAGCTTCATGGTTGCTGGGGCACTGATCGGTTTCCAAAAGCCTCGCCGAGCTGGCACCCTAAATCGACGCTACCTATCGTGTGGCTCGCGACATCAGTGGTCGTTTCTTGGCGTGAGTGTTTTCTCACTGACTGCGGTCGTGCTTGCGTTTGCCTACATCGGGCGTGATCAGGGCTCGCCGCTTTGGAATTCGCTTCTTATTGGCTGCCTTCCCGCGCTCGCAGCATGGGCCATCGGTACACATTGGACCAAGCTCAAGTCGACGTTGCCGTCGCACCAGTTTGTGGGTCAAGTGATCTGCATTTTAAGTTGCAGCTTGATCTTTGTTGCATTACCAGTGCTGGCGTCGGGCTTCGTTTCGTTGTGGTTGTGGGCAATCGTTTCGACGTCGTCTTTTGTTGGATTGTGGAGTGTCTATCGTCGTCCGCCTTGGTTGGCGATCGCCAGCGTGCCAGTGGGAATTGCGGCCGCGCTCAGTAGTACGAGCTGGATGCGACAAGTTCCCTGGGAATCGGTTCCCTGGACGCATCGAATCTTGGGTGGCGAACCCATGATCTCGGGACTCGTGTTGGCCGCGATCACGATCGGCTTAGCAAAGTGGAAACGAGGAACCGCAGAGGAACGATCGTTGTTGGCAGTCGCTGCGACCTGGTTTGGACTGACCGCGTTCAATGCGACCGTGCTTGCGTTCGCGGGAGAAGATTGGTTCGGTATCGTTCCCCGTTTTCTTCACATTGCAATTTTGGCGATCCTTGTTTCGGGAAGCGTCTATGCCGCTTGCACGAGCGGACTCAAGCCAATCGTTGCCGGAGTGCTCACTGCCGTTTTGGCTTGTAGTTTGTTCCACCCCATCACGCTTGCTCCGGAGATGGTGTTCGGCGATGAAAAAACTTGGTTGCTTTCGCTCGTGTTTTCCGGGGCTGTTCTGGCAGGTTGCATTGAACTGGCGAAGAGAATAGCGACTGAAAACCGCCAGCGAATCCTCACGGAGTGGAGCAATGCAGCGTGCCTGTACTTGGTCGGCTCTCTCGCGGTGATCGCGGTCTCGATCAGTAACGGATGGGGTTCGGAAAACGTGGCGACGATGTTGACCGTCGTGGCAGTTTGGTTAGTCGTTTCAATACGGTGGCTCACGACTAGCGAAGGGACGAATTTGACCTCATCGCTCGGATTGTGTTTGGTGCCGTGTGCCGTTGTGACCAGTGCAACTCTCTATTGGGACCGTCACTTTGTCGTGTGGTTCGAATTGACGGCCGTGGCAATTTTCGTGTTTTCCGAAGCAGTTGCGTTGATCTCCGCTGCGAACGGCCAAGACCGCCTTGATCGTTCGACACTGTCTGTTTCGCTGATCGCGATCGTGTGTGGTATCGCAGCGTTTATGCTCGGACCTGTGTTTGAAACGCAAACCTCCGCGGCATTGGCACTCGTCTCGCTTTCGATCGTGGGACTCGTCATTGGGGTTGCTTGGGGACGCAATCGGGAATCGCGTCTTCATCACACGGGCATGCGTTTGGCATGTGGCTTGGTTCTATTTGGCGGCGGATGGACGCTTGCGAATTGGAATGGAGCCAGTGGATCAATCGATGAGCTGCGAACATTGATTGTCGTTTGGACCACAGGCTGGATGTTGTATTGGCAGTCGGCACTGATGTTGCGAAACCGCATCAAAAACGAAGCTCACACGTATGCAGCGGTTAGTTTTGCGGTGATCTCGGTGCTGCTCGTCGCTGTTGAAATCGGTCACGAAACGATACGACTGGACTCCGGTGATCCGACGTCTCAGCAACTTTTGCTGTTTGCGGTGCGTGCGTTGTTCATGCTACTTCTTGCCAGTCTCACTTGGGTTCGAAGTAAGAACGCATGGACACTTGGGGCTTCGCTCACTGCGGCTATCGGCATGATGGGGTGTAGCGTCCTGAGCGTCGCCCATTTCGCCGGACTTTCCGCTTGGCAAGCAATCGTTGTGTCCGTGATCGCAGCGTCAATGTTGTCAGCGTTGGCAGCGATGGGATTGACGGCCATGGTGAGACTGCATCGTTCAGCAACGGATCGGCTGGTTGGCATCCGTCCTGCCGCATCGGATCATGGCATTTCAATTCTGTGGCCGCTGATCGCGAGTGTGGTGGTTTCCGGGATTGCTGCTGTATCCTCAATGATGTGGGATGCATCTTATGGCGTTTCCCAGTTGCTCGTTTCTTCGATCGCGATTGCCGCGTTTGGAATGAGCGAATTAGCGGAGCGTTTTAATCGTACATCGCTTCAACGATTGACACTTGCCACTGTCTTCCTGGCGATTTATATGGCTGCCAGCGTTCCAGTAAGCGGCCAAATGCACCCTCTATTATGTGGGACGATGCGGTGGTTCATTGTGTCAGTTGCGATGATTCCCGCTTTGATGTGGGCGGTGCCGAAAGTGTTTGGCGAAGCTTGGACAAGTCGCTGGCGTGGTTCCCTCGATTATGCCGCGTATGTTTGTGGCGTGTTCGCCAGCGGTTCGCTGCTTGGAATGCTCATTCAGGAATCCATGCTTCGTGACGCGGCGGGAATTCCTGGCCTTCCGCTGACGTTGATCGTGGGGGTAGCAATGACGATTGCGGTGCTTAGCGGAGTCGCCGCTTGGATAAGCATCCAACGTTTGGAGTTGAACGATTCCTATCGCCGTGGATTGATCATTACGGCCCAGGCACTTGGTTTAGTCGCTTGGTTGCATTTGTTCTTGTGTCGCCGAGAGTTCGCCATGTTTGGGCTTCAAGCGTATTGGCCGTACCTTGTTTTGTTTGTCGCGTTCTTGAGTGTGGGATTGGTCGAGTTTTTGAAGAGGCGAGGTGACTCGGTATTGGCGGGGACATTGGGACAAACGAGTCTCTATCTGCCCCTGATTCCTGCGATTGGGATGTTGATGAGCGGCGGAGGAGAATCGTTCGTGAGTGCGATTCCTGGGATTCGATCATTGACGATCCTGCTAACCGTCGCCGCTGGCTATTACATCTGGTTATCGCGATTGTGGAACGGGTTGCCGCCAAAGGTGTTGATGGTGTTGTTTGCCAACTCTGCGTTTTGGTCCCTTTTGGCCCAGCGTCCTGGTTGGGATTTCTTCAGTCACCCACAGTTCTGGTTGATTCCACCGGCAATCTGTGTGTTGATCGTTGCCCAAATGAATCGCGAACGACTCGACGCACGATTCTTAGCGGCCATTCGCTACAGCGCCACGATTTTGATCTACGTCAGCAGCACCGCGGATATGTTGGTCCATCAGATAGGATCAAGTTTGTGGGGACCGGTCATCCTAATCTTGTTGGCTCTCACTGGGATTGCTGCGGGGGTGATATTCCGAGTTCGGCCATTTCTGTACTTGGGCAGCTTCTTCGTGCTCGTTGGCGTGATCAGTATGGTGTGGCACGCACAACGTTCGATCGATCAAGTTTGGCCATGGTGGGTGTTCGGTATCACAACGGGAGTAGGACTACTCGTCGCCCTGATGTCGATCGAGAAGAACAAAGGAAAACTACAACAACTATCCGCCCGTTTAGCGACTTGGGAATCGTAGTGTGGTAAAAAGCAAACTCGTTGAGCGTGCACCTCAGACCGGCGCCGATGACACTGAAATCGTCGCCCCGCGATTTCGCACGACGCGGCGAGTTGCGACTATTGACTCAAAAGTCTGCAGCGATCTGTATTGTTGAGGAGTAGCCCGACCGATTACGACTGACTTCATCGACGCCGAAGGCAACGCAATGCACATGAAGTTTCGTCGCCGCCAAGCTTGAGTTCCAGTCTCCCAGGACACTCCCGTTGCTTGTTCTTTGCGATCGGATTACTCCAATCCGATCAGAAACTCAAGTGTCGTGTTCGCAAATTCGTCGGGAGCATCCTGGGGAACCCAGTGGGAGCAATTCTCGATCGCGTGCAGACTTGCGTTGGGCATGTCTCGGACCAATTGCTCCGCCGTTGAATAGGGTTGCCAACGATCATCCACCCCCCACAGCATCAGAGTCGGTTGTGACATCCGACTCAATCGTCCGGTCAACGGCGTGGTGTGATTGGTGTTCAAACTCGCTGCGTTTCGCACCAGGCTGACGATGCCTTCCGGTTCCAGATAAGGTGCCATGATTCCATCTCGAAACTCGTCAGTCAGTCTTTCGGGGCGAGACAAACCGAACTCAAAGGCCTTCTCTAATAGCTGCTTCATCTGCTCGGGCTCCATCCTCGCATTGCGAGGATGGCCCAAAGCGAGCATTTCATCAACGGGCCAACTGTCGTAGGCAACGCTGTTGGAAAGCACCATCGAGCGCACGAGTTTAGGAGTGCGATCGGCCAGGATCATCGCGACACCACCACCGATGTCGTGAGCGATGAAGTGGGAGCTTTTGATATCAAGCTCAGCGAGCAATCGTTCGATAACGTCAGCCTGAACCTCGATGGAGCGATCAAATCGGTCACGACGATCCGAGTATCCATAGCCAATCATGTCGGGCGCGATGACGCGGTAGTTTTCGGCCAGAGGTGCGATGACCTCGTGGAAGAGATACGACCAAGTTGGGATCCCATGCAGCAATAGCAATGGTTCGCCTTTACCAATATCGGTGTAAGCAACATTGAGCGGCACATCGATGATGCCATCGAGATCGATTGTTTTTTGACGATCACGAAATGCTTGATAATCCACGTTTTTTCCCCAAGGTGATGGTGACTGCGAAGTAGGAGTTCACGAATCATTGGCGACCACACCGTCGCAACCCGAGATGCCAATCAGCTGGCGGCAATCGGACCATTGCTTTGGCTGATTCGGTCACGGCGGTGGTTCGGCCCAAGTAGGCCAAATCTCCTTCGCAGCATTGGTTCTGTTTGAATCGAAGTCCGTGCAAACGCAATGCCGTAATCGCGAATCAAGCGGGGATGATCAACCTAATCGCCAAATCCGCTGCGGGCGCAAAGGGAACGGGGCGAATTAGGCTTCGGCTGATTTGCGTCGACTATTTTATCTTCATGTTGGCGAACACAGGGACGTGTGGTTGGCTATAGCCCGGTTCGCTCGCAGGTCTCCACCGTCCATTCTTCTTTGCCGGCGCTTCGCTCTTCGATCACGTCGGTAATGACCGATTCGAGTTCTTTGTGATAAGGGGCTGAGCTGAGTGGGGTACCGCAGCGCGTTTGTGGCTGCAAGCAAGTCCACGGGATACTTTTCCGATCCTGGGTGAAGCGTTTGCATGCTCCCCAGTGATTCTTCGATTCTGTGGAACGGCTCCCGCCTCGCATCGCCGCGGTTCATTGCGGTGAGTTTACTCCTGTCTCTGAACGATGCAGACCTTTCAGGTGATGAGCTTCCGCAGTGCTACCGGAAAAAATGGGTCAATGTTCCCCCAGTTGTCTTAGGCAAAAACATTTGGTTGGTCGATTCATGATTCTTGTCGAAATGCTTTGGCATTAGCTAAAAAAGTCGGGTTCGCGTCGATTGGGGGTCCCCTGATCGGTGCAGGAACGGGGGCCGCTTCGGCTGACACCGTTCTCGACGTGATGATAGCGTCAGACAGGTCCGCCCGCGAAAGCCGCCCGCGAAAGCCGCTCGCGAAAGCCGCTCGCGAAAGCCGCTCGCGAAAGCCGCTCGCGAAAGCCGCTCGCGAAAGCCGCTCGCGAAAGCCGCTCGCGAAAGCCGCTCGCGAAAGCCGCTCGCGAACGGGGGAGATTCGTCCGCGAGAAGTGGCATGGGAGTTGCGGTATCGCAGCCCGTGAGATACCCACAATCGGTCGGTAGCGACTCGATGGGCTACCTATCCCGACGGTTCAGGACGGAGAGATGTTCGATGGATGCCGCTTTGATCGCCTTGACCGACCGCGGAGTTCGCTTCACGTTCCTCGGTGAACCTTTTCGAAGTCGGCAGAAGATCCCGAACGAGGACATTGTGGATATCAATTTCAACAAAGTAGAGATAACCGACGCTGACGTTGAAGCGTTGCTGTCGCTTACGAATCTCGAAGGGATCAGCTTCTGGAAGACCGACGTTTCGGATCACGCGATCGAGCTGATTGCGCAGCTCCCTAAACTCACTCGACTCAACCTGTGCGGGACGCAAGTTACCGACGCATCAGTTTCCACCCTCGTTGGCATGACTCTGAACTACATCGACGTCGCGGACACACAACTCACACCGCAGGGAGTAAAAAGGCTGCGGGCGGGATTGCCCAACGCCGAGATTCTATCGTAGCAGCCCGCTGTCGATTACTGCTGGTCTCCGCCGGCAAAATCCGAGCCAATCCTTTGATCCACGACATTTACCCAGACCGGCTTTCTCGGGGCCAGTGAGACTCTCTTCACACGATTCTGGTTAACCCTTCGTTTGCTCTCTCCTACCTAACAATGAGGGCGATCGCCGGATTGTTAGGCTCGTTACCGAAGCCATCGTTTTCAAACGAGCTCACTCGTGTTCTCTTGAGAATTGGTTCGTCGAGCGTTTCTTGGCTAGAATCTCCGGCGCCACACTCATTCACTTGGGTTCAGAGCCTCACCCATGCTCGAATTCACACCAACTCAAGGCCGATACCTTTCCTACATTCACGCTTACACCAGTGGTTTCGGTTTGCCGCCCGCGGAGTCAGAAATCGCCAAGCCCGGGAAAGAGCGTCGTGCTCTGTCAGCGGTTCAAACGCCGGATAAGACAGTGTGAGGCTCCTAAGCTTCGGATATCTACCAGGGTGGCGAGACTGAACCATCCATGCTGACCGAGACGTGCTCGGTAGCGCACAAGCCATTGGACTTTGAGTCGCAAAAAAGTTACCGTGAGGTAATGCCGCTACCGGTTCGCGTACCGTGCGCGAACCCGAGCAAAACTAAGTTCGGCCATGACAGTGCTTTTCCTCGTTCACGTGACCGGTTGTTGGCAACTGTGGGCTGCGGAAAGCACCCGAGTGTCAAACATCCAAACGACAACCATCCGAGTGTAGGTCCAATCTCGAAACTTGTACCTGATTCCATTGCAGATTTTCAAGACTTCAGGCGAGGGCAAAAGCAGATCAAGGCACAGGGATTTTTCTGATCGCAATTTGCTTTGTACGACTGCTGGGGAATCTGTAAACGGAGCATTCACGTTGGAGTTCCTTGAATGAGTGATGTGGTCAAACACCATTTCAACGGAGCTTCGCCGTGATTTCACACTCAAGCGGGTATTAAAAATTCTAATCGCAGCTGTCTGGCGCTTGTTATCGCACCGGATCGCTCTAGATACGACCGCTTGCTACTGCATGTTGATTGAGACAGCTTGTGCCCTTGCCATTTGTACTGGATTTTTCCTCATCTTGACTCTCCATCCTCATCCGGCCCCGATCATCTACAAGTACTTTTAGGTGTCCAACTCCGCCGTTTTCCGCCATCCGCTCCACAATTCCAGTTGTTTCAGAATGCCGATATTCACAATCAGTTTCGGATGTAGTTCGCGGAAAGAATCAACCGCGGCTTTGGCTTGTAAAAACGTACTTTGAAGCTGCTGGTAGCCGGGAGTTTTGCGCAGCGAATGAAATGCCGCTAATGCTTGCATGCATAAACTTGCATGCTGCAGCCACAGATCGAGATACTCCAAACGCTGCAAAATTGCTTGATTTCCGACCGCTGCGGTTTTCGCATCTTGCAATAACTTAGTTCCCATCACAAATGTGTCCGGCGTGAAAACTTCATCGCCACCCCAACTGATGGTACCCCAGCCGCCGCCTTTGTCGCGGAAGGCCTTGTCGCATTTCAATGTCACGGTTTCCCAGTAGGAAAAGTACTTTTGTATCTGCGACGCAGCGGGACCAAATCCTGCGTAATAGTCATTTAATACGTCATCCACATTTAACGTAGAATCGACGTTGAGACGCGCCATCATGTAATAGTTGGGACTTTGCACGCCCCACATTCCCAGCAGTGCGTCGTAATCATCGGCGATCATGTTGCGCGTCGCCACGTATTTATAGATCTTGCCAAACTCTCGCGCGAAAATATATGGCATGCAATATCCAATCAAATGAAGGTTGGGACGCCAGTATAACTGCGCGCCGGTCGCCGCCCATCCGCTCCATAGCTTTTTGAAAGCGGCCTCTTCTGTGTCGCTCATGGGAAACGCATCGGGCGCGACGATGGCAACGATGACGCGGTCATTCAATTGGGTGGCAACCGGAGGCTCCACGTTGTCGGCGTAGGCATAACCTAATACCGTTGCATTCGGATCGTGCTTTTCACCCTCCTTTTGCAGCGCCAACCAGAACTTCGCATAACGATCTGAAAGCGAAAGCATCGGCTTGTCCGACGTATCGCCGATCGCCTGCTTGCGTTTTTCTTGGTTGGGCAACAGCGGCGCGTTGGGCGCATCCCAAGCGTGGCAATGCGGACAGGTGCACGAAGGATCATCAATTCCCTTGTCGTTTTCCGCTCCGTTGATCCAGGGAATACTGGGCATAGTTTTGCGTGTTTTTAGCCAATCGGCGATGATTTGTTGATGCAATCCTTGGCTCGATGGTAAGCCGTTATTGGAGACGCACATCTGCACTAAATCAGTGCGATTAGGGTCGTGCGCTGCGCGGATGCCATCGGGTCGCAGCGCGAAATAGGTCGGATACTCCTTGCCAAAGCGTTTCCAATAGTGCACATAAGCATGACCATATTCAAAACTCTCGCCGCGTGCGAAACGCTGTCGACGCAGCCAAACGCTTACATCGTAAATGTATTGATCTTGATGTGCTGGATCTATTCCTTTCCAAACATTGAGCCGCGGACGTGAATGAATTAACGTGGGAACCACTTTCTTCTGGCCAGCTAGACCCGCAAAAATCACTTTTGTAGGGCGTACCACCGTTCCCAATTCGCCTGGCCACAGCCATTTGACGCCCACCTGGTTTTCCAGCCAATCGTAAACCGCAAACAGCGAACCCATCGAAACGCCATCATCCAACGGCGGCGCACCGATGGTGAAATTGGCCCAATGCGCCGCACGGCTGCGCGAGGCTGGCTCGTCGGGTTTGCCCTCGCTATCTTTGCCGATTAGCAACACGGCGGTAGCGGTGGTTTTTGTTCGGAAACTGTTGGGCGGCAAATCCTCTACTTTGATGCCCGCACTTTTTGATGCATTTCCCTGTCCGATGTAAATGCGATTTTTGAGAGCGGAAGCATCCACGTCGTTCTCCTCAGCCACCGGAAGCAATACACCGCAGGAATGCTGGACATGCCATTGCAATTCTTGCACCGCATATAGCACCACGTGCGACGGGTTTTTCGGAGTCACGATGACCGCCAGCGGCTGACCCTTTTCCACCACTTTGAATCCAGATGTGAAATCCGGCGAATCCAACAGTTCCGCCAAAGCCTGGGACCGTTGCACTAGCGGAGAGGGCGCTATGACGCCCGCAGCAATAAGGCCGTGAGTGGTTTTGATAAAAGCGCGACGAGATGTTGACATGATTTTCAAGCTTATAGTCGGACGTGGCGCGAAGTGGATTACAGTAGGAGCGATTAAGGTGCCCGAGAGATCAAGGTGTCCCGTCCCGGGTTTACTGTCCGAGGGGGTACGGGGGACGCGATCTTGTCTGAGAACGGACGATCTTTTGCCAGCGGGAAGCGATTGGACGACCTAAACGTGCGGAAGGTGCGGCATGCGATTACCCCATGCTCAATCGTGCGAATTTTCGCGTCCCCCTCTTCTTCCATAAGCCAGAGGATTGCGATGCGTTTGAGAAGTTTCATTGCGACGCAATCGATCGCTTCGATATGCGGATTATCAACCATTGTATCATACAACATCATCGACATTTGGTGGTCAGTCCCGCTTGCTGGTGGCGAGATGGGCAGGTCTCTGCACTGGGGCGGACTGACATACACGCAGCGTCACCACGCTCATTATCGAACCGTAGGGGGTGGCATCTCTACCGGGGTCGATACAAAGCGTTTCTTGCGCGAAGACGCCGGTTACTATTGGACTCTGAGCCGTTACATTCATCTGAATCCCTGTAACGGCGGTCACCCATTGCCAGCGGATGCAGAAACCTGGACGTACAGCAGCTTTGCCGGCTATGCGCGGAAGAGCAAGCGAGTCGACTGAGTACGCCAAGTTCCGCAGCGGCGGGACGTTACATGGCAGCCTGGCTATGCCGGCGTTAACAAAAACGGTACCGGCCACCTTTCTTTGCTCGGCACCTTTTCTTCGCTACGTCAAGCCACTCTCTATGGGGACGTGACGGCCAATTGCGTGGCCTGAGACTCTATCCATTGGAGCAATTCGTCATGGACAATGATCTGTACGTCGCTCACTTGACTCAACGTGAACTGAGCTGTCTTGCCGATCAAGTACCATCGCTTCGGCTCGATATGGCTATCGCGAAAGGGAATCAATAGCGGAGGATGAAAGACATGAAAGGGAGGCATCAGCCGAAGCAAAATTCCCTCGGCGGTAACTCCCACCGTGGCGATGCCTTTGTATGAGTTCCACCCAATGTCGCCTCCCACCAAAATAACCGTCTGCATACTTCGTGTGGGGCAACACTCTGACGCGGTGCATTGCAACTTGTCGTGCGCGCGGTACGCCCGTGCAAGGCGGGACCATCGACGGGCGTTGGTCTTCCATAGGACGTACAGCAAGGTGATCAAGACGCCGCATCCTACCGCGTTAAGATACAGTTTCTCTATCATGGGTCGTCCTTCGGGGCTTGTTCGTAGCGTCGAAGCTTGTCGGCGACTCGGCGATGGGCTTTCTCGACCGACTCGGAAGACTGATTCGGGAACACTGGCAATTCCTGGATTTCAACGCCCATCCGAGTTAACGCAAGTCGCCACTGATCGGCGTCCTTAGCGCTCTTCAAAATGGGCGACGGACGGCGAAGGAACAGTTCACGGATCCTTGGCGTCGCAGCCGACGCTTGTGGCCCCAAACGAATCAAGGCCACGCGGATTCCGTCGATCAATGCACGTCGTTCCTGCCAAGTGGGTAGTTCGATCGCGGTAGTCAGCGCCGCTTCGAGCATCGGCATCGCCCGCTGCGGGTCGAGGTCTGACAGATTCCCGATGAACGGCGCAGCGTCTTGATAGATCTCGGGTGATTCCCAAATCTTAAGGTGCGATTCGTTCGGATCCGCAAACGTCCCCGCTGGCAAGCTCGCTAAACCTTCTGCTAGCCGGCGACGCAAGCTAGCGGATGTGTGGTCCATTGTGATTCGCTGTGCGTAAGACTCCCGCATCGCCAATGGTGTTTTATCTTTTGAAAAGACATTCTTGATTTGTTCATCAATGTTGCTCACGCGATCATCGGCCAGGATTCTCGCGATCAGCGCATGGTCGTGCGGCGCGGCGTCAAAGAAAAACAGTCCGAGAAACTGTCGTGCAAGGTCTAGCCGGACCGCTGTTGCCTCAGGGTCATCGAGTGCTTGTTCTACCTGATCACGCAGCTGGATAAGCGCCGTCGGATCGCAACGCGGCAGAGGAAACTCGATGGCTGACAGCAGAGCGGATTCCGGTTTCAGTGACCGCTCGCCAGCCTCCAATCGTTGTTGCCCGAACTGGAACGACGCACCGGAAATCGTGCCGCCGCCACCGTGCAGTCGAAATCCAATGTAAAACATGCGGGCTGGTACGTATTGCTTTCGATAAGTTTTGCGAAAGCGAACGGTGCCATTCGAATCGACAATGGTGAGACGACGGAGGGTCGATTGCCGTGCGTTGGCTTGGTTTTCAATGCGTATGACCCAATCGGCATCGTCAGCGGCAACGGGGGCAACATTTCGCAGACGCTCGTGCTGAGTCAATCGTATAGCCCAATTTGCCTCAACGGCTTTGGCTGCCTTTCGGAGTTTCACCCGCGGGTACATCTGAATTAGCGGCCCGAATTCACGGACGATCTGGCCTGCCTCGTAGGGGAAGATTCCGGCGGTGGAGTTCGCTTGGGCGGATACCAAAGCATAGGCGTCCGATCGCAGCCCGTCGGACTGTTTGTCTCGGCCGACAGTGACTGCGGTGATGCTTTGAACACCTGGCGAGTCGAGCACGGCAAGGCAGAGATGATCACATTTGGGGTTCTCCCGGCGATCAAGCATTTCAAGTCGTACGTGGCCATCGAGCTTAATGGGGCGTGGCGGTGTCACATCGAGCAACCGATGCGCTTCGTATTGTGTTATCGCCGCCATACGAAACGGTTGCATCACGGCCCAGCCCAACAGGATCGCTACACAAAAAGCCGTTGCTGTGGCCGCGACGGACGTAGACATTGGCAACAGCCGACGAACCATCGCCGCAACGACAAGATATACAAACACCGAGGGGGCGATTGTGAGGATCAAGCCTGGAATGATCAGAAAAAAATAGCCTACCACCACCAACGTCGGAGCTGCTATTGCAAGTGCGGCTAAGAGTCCGGTGATAATAAGTGCGTATTTCATCCGCTTATTCGCTACAGGAAACCACTCTGCGCGGTGCAACCGCTTCAATCACAACAACCTTATGCCTGGCCACACGTCAGCGTGCCATGGCTGTCACCAACTTTAGCTTGGGGTTAGTCAGAGGCATCGAGATTATCGCCATCCTGGTGCGACAGCATGGGACGCATAAACACATGATGGTCAACTTCAGTAAGCGTTCAGTGCTGCATTCACTGACGCCGCCAACGCGTTCCACTCCCTTATAAAGGTGCAAGCACTAAGATTTTGAATTCTGGGACTTTGTTCAACCACAGTGATTCGTCGAGGACCTCCGGATGCATGAGGTAGTGAGATGTATGCATTTACATGTAGGTACACAGGTGGGGCGCCCCCTCGCCGCTCCGGCTCCACGTTCATTTCTTTAGAGATCAGGAAACCAACGTCTAGGCTGGCATGGATCCACGTGAATTGACGCGATTAATCGTGCTTCAACCTTTCGAGCAACGGAGATTTGTCGAGCGATCACGTGAATGCAACGGTTTGCCGAATCGCTTTAATGCAGTTTAAAAGCAATGGCGTCATCCTCGCCATCCTCAGCCGATTTTGGATGCAGGCTCGGTAGTGTGGGGACGCTCGGCATCGTCCGCGATCTCAGAATCCAAAGCGTGAACGACTTTCCTGCGGCTGCTCGAAGCAGCCAAGGGCAAGCGAAAGCCGAGAATTTCCGTTTCGTCCCCCCTTATTTGACGTCAGGTGCTCGCCAATCGGAGGCATTTTCCTGTTCTTTGTTCTGACGTTGCCCGCTGGGTGCAGGTGTTCGGTTTCCACAATGACTTCATCGCAGGTTTCGAAGTCGAGTTTTCGTTTGCGTGGCTGGGATAATGAACCGACCTTGGTATGTGGGCTCTGGCAGGTTCGATAGATCGCCTAGAATGGGTTCCCACATTTTTCGAGCCGGCAATTTGAAACACCATGAGTGACTATCCTTACAACTTCAGCGCGAAGATCGTGAGATACGACTTCGGCAAAGTCGTCTTTTCGGTCGTCTATGTGCCGAAAGAGATCGTATCGCTGCTGGACTTCAGCAAGTCAAAGCGTTTGCGAATTGACGGCGAGATTGAAGGCATTCGCATCGAAGGGGCTTTGATGCCCACCAAGGGCAAGTGGTACCTGATGGTGTCAAAGAAACTTCAAAAGTTATGCGGTGTGACACTGGGGGACCGCGTACAGGTGTCGTTCGACATTGGCAATCAAGACGCGATCACAGTGCCGAACGAGTTGCAATTTGCCTTGGAGGCCAACGACGCGGCGAGGAAGGTGTGGGACGATTGGACGGCGGGCAAACGTCGGGGCTTCTGTTACCGTGTCGCTTCGGCAAAAATGCCTGAAACGCGAACGCGACGTGTCGAAGAAACGATTGATTTCTTATTGGCAGAAAAGGAAAACACAATGACCGAGGCGGAGAAAGCGAGCTTGATCGATTGGCTCGATTCGCACGTCATGTCGGCGGTTCCGAGAGCGATAAAGATTGCGAAGTACGGCGGGACACTCTACACGCTGAAGCCAGACGAAAAGGAAGGTCAGTTCTGCGGTGTTTTTCCTTACAAGACGCATGTGCAGTTGTCGTTCGCCCATGGTAGCGATCTGGACGATCCTGATGGCCTTCTCGAAGGCGGCGGCAAGTTCCGCCGGCACCTGACGTTCAAACGCCTCGATGACGTCGATGCGAAAGCCGTCAAGCGATTCGTGAAGGCAGCGTCAAAGATCGGGGCTGAATAGACATAGCCAATGAACGGGAGAAAAGGTCGGCCAGCGAACCAGATCACTCGAATGACGAGTTCGCTCGCTGCCCCCCGCCCTCGGGTTCGCGGGGTTACCGAGCGCGTCCTCGTCCCCGCGTCGTTTCATTCTCTCACTTCTGCAGTGCTTGCACGGCCTCGGGCGGCGCTGGCGGATAGTCTTCACTGGGTTCAGGCAGTTGGAATTGGCGACTCAGCCATGGAATCGCGAGATATCCTTTGAAGTAATGGTGGGCAGCATTCACATTGGCATGGTCCAACCATTCGGTCGCGTTCAGACCCTCCGGGATGGGCTTGCCATCGCGTCGGTCGGCCGGATCACTGTATTTCGGATAGTAGTGGATCGAAACGTTTTCCGAAGCCCCGGCGATCTGGTACGCCTTGCGCACGAGGTTCAATGAATGAGTCGGCCCGCCTTCGGTCACGATCAGTGGACGCGGCGCAAAGGCGGCGACCAAATCAGGATAATCGAACCACTCCCATAGGCCGGGAATGCTGTGGCCAAGCCAGTTCGCCGCCGGCCGAACGCCGCGTTGGTTGGGCATCGTGCTGACTTTCGCCCGCTGGAGCGTGGCGGCAAGGTAATCATTCCACACGATGCCTTGTATCTGCGGGTCGAGCACGGCCAGCACCAGCAGAGGCTCCGTTCCGAGTGAATGACCACTCACGGCAACGCGTTGGGCGTCGACGTGCGGCTGTTCGCGCAGCCACGTCAGGATCTGACGCTTTTGAAACACGGACAGGGCAATGAAATTGCGGCCCATGTCGATGAGGTAGCGGGAAAGGGTGCTGCGATCGTCCATGGTGCTGCCGCGATACTTCGCCAGGTCGGAGAGTTCGCCGGTTCCTGGATGGTCGACCGCCACCGCGACAAATCCGGCTCTGGCGAATTGCACGGCCTGCTGATTGCGCTCGGAGTGAAGCCAGCCGTCATGATTGCGGTCGTCCGGCTTGAATGCCGCCAGCGGCGGCTCTCCGGCCAGGTTCTCTTTGGTGCCGGATGAACCCGGTATGCACATGATCGCGGGCGCGGGTTTGTCGGCCGTCGCGTTTTCCGGGATCAACACGAGAAAGGGAACCACGCTGCCGGGCTCGGGATAGAGCTCCCATTTCTCCAGCACATAACCTTCGCGTTCCTGAGTCCAAAGCTTGTGCGGTGGAGGTTGAGGAACCAGTTCGGGGAAGTTCATCAACTCCAGCAGCTTGGCGCGCACCTGTGACCGCCACTGTTCGAATTCTTCCGACGTGAACTCCGGGTTGAACGCCAGTTTGGGTTTGGCGTTACGCAGCAAATGCTGCTGGAATCCTCGTGTGCTTACATGTCGCCCATCAGGCCGCCCACTTTGAATGACGCGTTCTTTGTTGATGTCCAGCTTTTGCCCGAAGGCAGGCATGACCAGTGCGAACATCCACACGGCGATGGCGATCGTCGCGGGACGTGCCATGCCCCGCCCGTGCAGTTGAGTCTTTTTCATAATATCTCCAGGTGTCAGTCAGATCGGTGAGAACTTCACTTCCAACGCAGGCTCCAAAGCTAGAGCAATTTGAGGAATGACGTAGGTTAAAAAAGTAGCTGCGTTCGCCAGAACGTGGGCCACCGTCTGGCGACGGTAGCTACATCAAAGATGAAAAGGCGCTAACGTACGGATGATTGCAATCATTTGAGAACCAGCCTTTGGCACTGGTATTGATTTGCGTACGACATCATCCAATTCCAGAAACCCTCGACTAACCCTGATGAATGTACCAGACTATCGAGGCAGCGATGAGATTCAACCCGCGATTAAAATTGTCGGCAATGCCGTCCGCGGACATCTCGGTGAACTCGTTCGTTCCACTGGGGAAGAGACGTTAAACCAATTGCTCGATGCCGAAGCCGGTCCGCTCTACGGGGTGAAACGCTAGGAAGCGTCAGCCGATCGATTCGACACTCGAGCGGGTTCCTACAACCATGACTTAGAGACCCACGCAGGAAAGGTTTCATTGGAGGTCCACGACGGCGCAGTTTGCCTTTCCAGACACAGATAATCAAACACCACAAGCGGCGTGAATCCAGTGTCAATGAAGTTTTGCTGGAGATGTGCCTGGCCGGCGTTTCCGTTCGCCGCGCAGAAGACATCACCGAGTCACGAGGGGGCACTCACCTCGACTCCATTAATGGCTGTTGAGAGCCTCTCAGCGTTGCAACTCTTGAATGTCGAGTTCTTTGCTTCGATCTTTGCGTTTCCATTTTCTGAAACGCTCTTGTGTTGGAAATCGTCGCCCGACCAAAAAATACGCGCCGGCTAAAACGAACACGATGCCAACTAGCAGTCCGCTAAAGTCACTGGCCAAACTGCCGATCACCTCCCATTGACTGCCAAAGGCATAGCCGAGTCCGCCGAAAACGAGAATCCACGTCACTTCGCCTGCCACATCGAAGGCAAGAAAACGGACAAAGGGATAGCCACCGCCTCCCGCTGCCAAGTTGGTGGGAACGGCGAACGCGGTGAGCATCCAGCGAGTTAGGTAGATCGCGACTCCACCCCGATTGAGCATTGCTGATTGCGCACGCCGCCACGTGCGACGCTTACCGAAATGGCGTTCGATGCCAATGCGGGCATAGCGCCCCATACCATACGAAACCACATCACCGAGTACGACACAGGCAAGCACGCAAACGGGGGTCAGCGCCACATCCAAAACGCCTTGTCGCATGAATGCTCCAGCCGCGATGACAAAGAGAGTACTGGGCAGTGGAACTCCTACTGCGGCGGCAAAGATGGATAGCCCCAACGCGAGCAGGCCGTACGCTGCAATCCAAGTGAGGATCTGTTCAATCAGCGGGGTCAGCGACAGACTCATTGCACTTCCTGTACCTGTCGAGTGATGACGGCCTTGATATCCTCAATCAGTCCGCGGGGGCCACGAGGATATCGCAGTTCGTGGGCCAACTCCTCCAAGGGTTTGTGGATGTAAACTTCAGCGTTGCTGGCCGATTCATTTGAGGGTGATTCCTGCTCAGCAAACTCGTCCAGTCCTAGTTCGTCAACCATCGTCGTTGTCGGTATCCCTGAGCTATTCGCGATATACTCAAGTGTCATCCAGGGGCGTACGTCGCTTAGACCGGTCGCAACAGGATTTTCGTGATAGGCCAGAATAATCTGGCGTAGGCGATCGATGACGGCCGGGTAATCTCCGGTCTCCGAAGGCCCTAAACGGAGTTCCTCGTTCAGGTGCTTGACGTCAATGTTGCGACGGCGTTCGTTTGCGTTGACCCCCAACTCAGCGTAGATGTACTCTTGAGGGACCGCGTAGGCTGCGGCAATAAAATGAATCGTCATCCAAGGGTGAATGGCGTTGACGTCCGCGTCGCCCGTGTCAAAGCCCTGTTCTTGGATGAATCGCAGTTGTCGATAAGATTCCAGCGTTCGAGCGCCAAAGTAGAAAACCAAGCCAAGCCCGACCAAGACGAGGGCAAATTTCAATAGCTTTTGCCTGGCAATGATCATGTTCTTTTTTTTCATTCGCTATTTGTAGACACCGCCGAATTGACGCTCAGCGACATTAAAAATAGCCTCCTAGAAAACAGAGTCCGATACCCTCGTTGGATTTTGCAAGTCGAACTAAGGCCCATCGGATGTTTAAGTGGTGGTCGATGTTACGTAGCTACCGTCACCAGACGGTGGATCCACGCTCTGGCGAGCGTAGCTACGACAGTTATTGTGGATCCACGCTCTGGTGAGCGTAGCTACGACAGTTATTGTGGATCCACGCTCTGGCGAGCGTAGCTACGACAGTTATTGTGGATCCACGCTCTGGCGAGCGTAGCTACGACAGTTATTGTGGATCCACGCTCTGGCGAGCATAGCTACGACAGTTATTGTGGATCCACGCTCTGGTGAGCGTAGCTACGACAGTTATTGTGGATCCACGTTCTGGCGAGCGTAGCTACGACAGTTATTGTGGATCCTCGTTCTGGTGAGCGTAGCTACGACAGTTATTGTTCCGACGGTCCTTTACGTAGCCTAGACTACGTTTTGCCGTTTCTGCAGAGGTGCTTAAACCGATGATTGTTTGACACATCCGAACACCGTTTTGACGTCTTGTCAATACAATATGGCGACCTAAAGGTCGTGTGGTTGGCCGTAGCGTGGGGGCGGCCATAGCCCGGTTCGCTCGCAGATCTGCTCTGTCCATTCGTGCTTGCCGTTGGTTCACAACAGGATCGACGTTTCGCAGGTATACACCGAACGACCTGCTTACTGCATTACGATGTGAGTCCCTATCGTTCGTAGAGAACATCGATCGTTGCTTCGCCAAGCAGAGTGGTCTTCATTGCTTTTCGCAGGTTGGCTCTTGTCGCCTCTCGCGGCGAGATCACGAGTTTTGATGAGAGCGCAGAGACGGTGATGTGATACTTCTTCAAGCCAGGACCTTTGGAGCACATCGGATCGTAGTTAGAGCTGCCCTTGTCATTTATACCAACCTTGCCGACGCCCTGGGAGTTTTGCTTCAGCGACGTGACGTTGGCCGGAATGTTGTATACAACCCAGTAGGATTTCTCCTGGTCGGGAGCCGTGTGCCAAATGCTAACCGCAAAGGTTTTCGTTCCCTCCGGAACTCCTTTCCAAGCGACCGCCGGTGAGTGCGCGGCACCGTCACACGTGCAGTCGCCCGAGAGAAAATGCTTCTCGTCCACCGAAGTGCTGGTCACTTCAAATCCGGGAACACTCGTGCGTGACATCGAGGACAGGTCTACGGGCGGATCGACTCTAGCGGGTCCGCCGCGAGGGGGACGATCTTGGTTGCCGTCGCGTGGCGGTGGAGGTGGTTGCGGCGGACCCCCACGGCGTGGGCGATCATCACGCGGCGAGTACGACTCCGTCGTCTTTCGACCGTTCGTGTCGACGAAGACAAAATCGGCCGAACCGTTTTCTCCAAGGGTATACGAAACGGAGCCCTGCATTCCACGGACTTCGTAGACGAGCCGATAACTTTCCGGTTTCGGTTGAGTGAACTCTGTAATCTTCGCATCACGCAATGGACGCAAATCAGGTCGGATCGGTTGGGCTCGCGGTTGCGGATCAACCTGCCCCCCACGCTCGGTGACTTCACCATAAAATCCGCCATTCAGATAGGGGTAAGTCTTGGTGGCGTGGTAGTGATATTGACCGTCCGCATCTTTATGCCCTCCCAACGTATCAAGCGGTGCAAAGTCGTCTGCCTGCTCGTCCTGGTATCCGAAAATGGGATAGCCGTCCAAAGCGTAGGCAATCGGCTGGGCTTTGCCCGTTGTCTCTTCGAGATGCACCGGAGCGATATGGTAGTGATAATCATCCGCTCGACCGCAGTGGCCACCGTACTCATCCAATTCACCAAACAACAGGGCATCGTCGCCTCGATTGTTCAGCGGATTGAAGATCGGGACACCGTTAACCGCCAGTGCGATTGCTCCACGCAGAAAGTTGTCCTTCGTTGACATTGGCTGCTTCGCAGGAACCGGGTGCAAAGGAATCTGCCAAGCGTTTTTGCCAAAGTACTTCTGAGGTATCGGGACTTGTTGCTGCCATGAACGAATTCCGATCATCATCGGATGGTCTGGCATTCCGTTGGATCCAACATAAAAGTAATCATCGTCCCAACGCAGATTCAACGTGCTCGCGAACGGTTGGAAGTGTTGGTTGATCAATGGCATGGGGCTGGCCTTCTCCTTCGTCTGGATTCCGTCGCTGTTTGGCGGATTCTGCATGACAAGCCGCAGCGGACGATGCCGGTTGAGCGTTTCGATTGCTTCGAGCCGATTCGCGATCCAAGCTTGGTCGGATGCGATCAAGCGTTCAATCTTGAGAGTGACCAGCCGGTTATCGCCAAGACGGAATTGAACGTCTTCATCGGACGCGGTGACGAAGGTGCCATGCAAGTGGGCACCTTCATCACTGAGGGTCCAGGTCCGTGATCCCTTGGCGACTTCTGAGTCGCCATAATGGTAACCTTCGTGAGCCAATAGGACGTGGGGGACCGCCAGCATCACTGCAATCGCAAGCACGGTGCAGTTCAGCATCCTTCGATCCACTCTTCTCGTAGTGGACGAGGCGACGAGCCCTACAGCGCGCGGCTCGTCTTCTTGTCCATTGCAAGAACCACCATATGTTCGCTCACCGTCGATAGCAGCAAGGACGGTTCGATATGCGTCTTTTGATCTCATCGCTTTGGCCTTTTCGGTGGGGAGTCAGGAACAATGTTGTTTAGGTTTGAGAAGTCGGGGCGAGATTTCCCATCGGGAGCTGCGGTGACGCGGTGACGGAAGATCACCGTATTGTCGAGTTCGATGTCATCGGTCCAAATGAATTTTGCACCGCTGAAATCGTGCTCAAAGAAAGGTTCCTTCGGGCCAACTTGCTGCTGCGAATACTCCTTCGCGAACCCCCAGGATTTGTCGTCGAAGTCGGTCTCGTACCAGCCGTCCGGAATCGGCAGATTTCTTACTTTTGGATTTCGGGTGTCATGATCGATCGGTCCGTGAGAAAACGACTTGGCTTTCCAAGTCGCATTGGTGACCGTGCCGTCACCAAACTTCAGGATGAAGCCTGCGTCACCAATACTGGTATTGGCGTACTCCATTCCGGTTTCTGAATCGGCATTGTCTTTCGCCATGACCGCAATCGTCATCGGATACGCTGGCAGAATATCGACGCTGACAACGTTGTGCGGCATGAATTTGATCGAGTCGACCGCGATATGCTCGCCGTTGATGTAGAGAGTAAACCAATTGTCGGCGTACACATTCGCTTTCACGGTATCGCTGATCCTGGGTTTACCGAGCCGATTCGTTCGTGGTCCGTGATTGGCCGGAGGCTGCGCCCAGACTTGGAACGCGACGTGCGTTGTGTAGAAGCATGCTGCGACACCGATCGCAATCCAAAGGAAACGTTTCATATCTCTTTACTCGTATTCCACGGCTCGCTCGGGTCCGTGATGGGGGGAATGGTCGAAATGGTTGTCCGGGAGGCTTCGCTCTTCGATCGCGGTCATCGTCAATGTGATTCTCTGGGGGCCGTAAGCCATTTCTTCAAAACGCATCTCACTAATCTTGCCACTTGATTCGGCGTAACGGATTTTCACTCGCGCCGCCCCACGGAAACCGGGTTTCTTGACGGCCACCATCCGGCGATACGTTTCACTGTCTCGTGTGGCAGCTGGCTCGGAGTCCGTCTGTGGTAACACCTGCAAGTCATAAGCGGTGCGTAACGCTTCAAGTCCGTCGTGCAGATTGTTGATTGGCAATCCGTCTTCGTGACCAGGGAGATCTCTAGCGAACCGATTCAGGTCATCGCTATAACGAACCGGCCCATCGGGTCGTACGGCCCAGCTTGTCACTGCGTTACAGCCCGTAATGAAGAACTCTCCTTGCGCGGTCTTGCGTTTGAGCACGAACTGGTTCGATCCGCGAACGTCAAGCACCGCGCCGTCTAGCGAAGGTTTGGGAGGACGACGACGCTCCGGTGAGTTGGGATCTTGATGTTTTGGTGGGACCACAGCGTCACGAACGGAAATCAAGAACGTGCGATCCATGAGTAGATCGTTTGCCTCGATGATACGATTCAATTCAATCATGGCGGCCGAAGCCGAAGGAGCATCCACGGTTTGCCATAACAGCGAAACGGCGAGCAGAACGGCACAGGCGGTCGACGCTACGGCAAACGACCGGCGTCTCCATCCGCTTGCTAGCGGTTTGTTGGGCAATACAACGTACGTCGCGTCAGTTTCGGAAGCGACCAATTCACTACGCAGACGATCATGCAGCATCATGTGCGAAGCAAACACTCTCGCGTGCTTTGCATCGGACTTGATCCATTGGTTCAACTGAGCTTGCTGGTCACTTGAAAGTGAATCGTCGAGGTATCCGTGGATCAGCTTTTGATAATCATCGCTCATTAAACGCTTGCCTCCATCGACTTGCGTTCGATGCACCCTCGGAGTTGATCCCGAAGTCGCTGCAGTGCTTTCGCGACTGAATTTGGTGTCATATCCGTTTGGGAGGCAATTGCGGCTGGTTTCATGTCGTCTCGGTACCGCAGGCCAATCAATGTTTTCGCGCGGCCGTCCAGAGAGCCCAGGCAGTCCTGGAGGAAATCGAGTGCGTGCGAACGTTCTTGAGCTTCTTCATGAAATGCGATGGCAAGGCAGGCGACCGCGTCATCATCAAACACCAGCGGATCTCGCCCTCGGCGTCGCAGATACAGCCCTACTTGCCGGCGGGCGATTCCGATCGCCCAGGGGATGAAGGGGGAACTTGAATCGTAGGAATGATAGGATTCGACGACCGCGACAGCGACGTTCTGCAGCACATCGTCACGATCGCGGAAATCACGGACCACCGAGGCAATGAACGCCGAGACGGCCGGCTGGGCCAAAGTCCATTGTCGGGTCGCCTGTCGGGTTGTCTCGTCCACAAATGGCTCCACTGAAAAAAATGCCTCACGTACTTACTTATCCGAGCAACCTCTTTTATGACCAACTATTTCGTGATTTTCGAGAAATGGGGCCGTTCGATGCCATCATGACCACGCCAAATGAAGTCACCAGCCAAGTTGCCGTCGATGCGATCGCACCGGAATGAAGCCCATTTGCGAGCATTCCAGCGAGGAAAACAATCAAGCCAGAGAGTCCGCACAAGGCGGTGCTCAACGAGATCGACGGCCGCAATTGCGTCTTGGTACTGTTAGCGCGCAGTCCCAATCACGCTGCGGTCGCCACCCTCGGCGATTTGATCGACAATGCCCGGAATTTTTGACCTTTGAAGCCAGAACGGCGAAGTTTGCAATTCAATAAAGGCTCTGAGAAGCCGCTCCGTTTATAGCACAATTCGGCATCACTTCAGCGGTTGCGTGCAAGAAACGCCGATGCCTAGCGCGACTCCGCCGTTCATCTCAACGCGTGATGGCATAAGCTCGAGTTCAATTAAGGCCACGTTGTTCGTTTTCCGTTCATCTTCGAGGAAGTGGTTTGGTTTCGTGTCGTTCCCTGTCGCGAAAGCGTGGCCGCCGCTCGTGGGGTTTCGAAGGTCATCCCAAACTCCGCATGCCGGAGCACGAGAACAATCCCCTGATGCCGGGTGGCGACAGCGACTCCCCAGGAACAACGACGCACTTCATTTCCGGTTGCGATTGCGTCAATTCGGAATCGTGGTAGCATGCTACGTTGGCCTGCGCGAAACGAGCATCCATTCGCCGTTGCAAGTTCCCACCGTCTATGCGGCCGGAGCCTTGCTTTTCGCAACCCGCCGTTTGCTCTCGCCGAGACATCTCTTTGGCAGACAAACCGCAGCAGGTCTCTCGTTCGTCCAAGGAGACGATCATGGTGGATGGTTTTACCAAGACACCGCGTTATGTTTTGAAGGATGGTTCTCACCCAACTTGTCCGTCGATTCTTCAGACGCCGTCGGACTCTCAAATCTCGGTCATCTTTGGGTTTTCAGATAAGCCGGAATACGACCTTTTTCTATCGACCAGTTCACTGGCCTTGATGCCCTATCCATTGGTCAAAACTTTCTTGGTGAATCAATCCGAACACGGCGTTGGCTCGCTAAAATTGATCGTGCTTGATGCGGCTTCCGCGCAGCAACGGATTCTTCATGCAGCGACATTTCAGTCCGTTCTGGAGTCGTTTCAACTTGGTTCGGATTTCGTGGCGATCTCGCACCAATTGGTTCGCGAAGGATCTTCGTCAACGTATCACGTTCACGCATATGATGTTGCTACGTCTGAATTGAGCGGACGCGTCGGAGGAATTCTTCGCTAGGTAGCGCGTTGTCGTACGCTGCATTGCGTTTGCGCGACGATTCTGCGGAGACACCAACGCATCACCACGTGAATTCCATCTCGGCACCGAGTTTTGGCAACTGAATTCGCAATGTCGGTTGAATCGACACTTGTAAGGAACGGAAGGGAACGCATGCCCGAGCCGACGCTTTTCAATGGGCTCGCCAAAGGATTCGGGGCGCGTGGATTACGAATCTCGGAGAAGAATTGGATCAACGAATCCCCAAAATGCAGGTTCAAGATGAGGAGAGGATGTTCGCGTCGAGTGCAAACGAATGGCAGAGGCATTTGAAAAGCAAGCAAAACATTGCCCTCCTTCAACTCGGTCACCGTGGACGCATCATCGCTCTCGCTGGCACACGAATTGCCCACGATTGGCGATCGTCTGATGGGGCAACGCCTAATGGGGCAACGACGAGTGAGATTGCTGCTGTGGCAAAGTTAAACGTCTCCAGCGAATTAGCGAGCACTCGACACACACTGAACTCGGCGATTCACCCTTTGGGAAAGTCGGTTATACAAGATTGGCAACCACACCTCCGCAAGCGCCTATCGCCTGCTCACCGTCCGTTGCTTCAAACCGAACGGGAACCACCGTTATCACCGCTGCTTGGGACTCGCCCATGATCACTCGACTATCTGACTCACTCATACTAAGTCCTTGCGACATCCGGCCGTCCCAGTGCGATTGGGAAGTGATCGGTGTTTTCAATCCTGCAGTGGCGATATTGGGCGACGATCTGGTCATGCTAGCGAGAGTCGCCGAACGCCCGACTGAGAAGCGTCTCGGATGGACAGCGCTTCCTCGATGGTCAGATACGGGCGAGACGGCCGTCGATTGGGTTCGCGATAAAGACCTGCACAAAACCGATGCTCGTGTGGTCGCGATCAATGACAGCGGCGATCTCCGACTGACGTCGGTGTCCCACTTTCAGCTCTTTCGCAAATCGATCCTAGGCAGTGACGCGTGGCAATGCGTTGATGCGCTGTTGCCCGAAGGTTGCTTAGAAGAATACGGAATTGAAGACCCTCGAATGACGAAGATCGAGGATACCTACTGGATCACCTATGTCGCGGTATCCCGTTCGGGCGCCGCGACCGCGTTGATATCAACCACGGACTTCGCGACGTACCAGCGTCACGGAATCATCTTTGCCTGCGAAAACAAGGACGTCGTGCTATTTCCCGACCGCATCACTGGGACCTACGTGGCGCTGCATCGCCCCAATCCGAACCAGCACTTTAGCCCGCCACAAATTTGGCTCGCTCGCTCACCCGACCTTCTTCATTGGGGCCACCATGAACCGATCCTGCGTGGAGTTGATTCCTGGGAAGGCGATCGCGTGGGCAGCGGAACGCCGCCGATCTTGATTGACGAAGGCTGGTTGACGCTCTACCACGGCAGTGAATCATCGTCGATCGCGGGCACGGTGGGGCACTATGCCGTTGGCGCAGTGTTGCTCGATCGCGACGATCCCAGTCGTGTGATCGGTCGCTCACGCGAGCCGATCATGCGGTCAATGACTGATTATGAAATAAACGGTTTTGTACCCAATGTCGTTTTCCCGACCGCTATGTTGGATGTCGAAGATGAATGGCGCGTGTTCTACGGAGCTGCCGACACCTCGGTCGCCATGACTCGGTTTTCAAAGCGAGCCGTTTTGGATTCGCTTGTTCTACAAGACTGCACTAAACAATGACCACACCCGAGCTGTTGAAAATCGCGTTCGTGGGTAACTATCTGCCACGCAAATGCGGCATCGCAACCTTCACTCACGATTTACGGTCGGCAATCGCCAAAGCGTCCGCTGCCGATTGCATCGTCGTCCCCATGAACGACATTGTCGGCGGATACGAGTACGAGAACGAAGTTCAGTTTCAAGTCGTCGAACAGGAACTCGACGACTACCGGGCTGCTGCCGACTTTCTTAATTTTAGTAACGTCGATATCGTCTGTTTGCAGCACGAATTCGGGATCTACGGCGGACCGTGTGGCAGTCATGTTTTGGCGTTGTTACACGACCTACGGATGCCTGTGGTGACAACGCTACACACCGTGCTGTCAGAGCCAAGTCAGACGCAGCGTGCCGTGATGACGCAGTTGATCCGGCTCTCCACGCGATTGGTTGTCATGACCGAGCGATGCCGACAAACGCTCATCAATACCTACTCGATTGATCGTGCAAAGGTAGACTTGATCGCCCACGGCATCCCTACGGTACCGGACACCGACCAGAAGGTTTTGAAGGAACAATTCAACGTCGAAGACAAGGCGGTGGCACTCACTTTCGGATTGCTTTCACCGGGGAAGGGAATTGAGTACGTGCTGCAAGCGATCCCGGAAATTGTGGCCCAGTTCCCCGACTTCATCTATCTGGTCCTTGGCGCGACACACCCGAGTTTGATTCGCGAGCAAGGAGAACGGTATCGAATCGGTTTGGAACGGATGGCGAAAGAGCTTGGTATCACGAAGCACGTGAGCTTTTACAACCGATTCGTTGAGCTCGAAGAGCTTACTGAGTTCATCGGGGCCGCTGATCTTTACATCACACCCTACTTGAATGTTCAACAAGCCGTTTCGGGCACATTGGCGTACGCATTTGGGTGCGGCCAAGCCGTCATTTCGACGCCGTATTGGCATGCCGAATCGCTGCTCTCCGACGGCCGCGGTGTGTTAGTTCCGTTCGCGGATTCGTCTGCGATTGCTCGCGAGGTGATAGGGCTGCTCGCCGATGACGAACGGCGATTGGCGATGCGAGCACAGGCTCACAAGCTGGGCCGAAGCATGACGTGGGATCATGTTTCTCAGTCGTATCTTGCCTCGTTCCGTCTGGCTCAAGAGGAACGCAGTACCCAACGAAAGCCATTGGCGGTTCGCACGCTCGACGAGCAACCGTTGGCGCTGCCCAAGCTGCAACTCGACCATTTGGAACATCTGAGTGATTCAACCGGGATCGTGCAGCACGCGATCTATACGATTCCCGATCATGCGCACGGCTACTGCACCGATGACAACGCCCGGGCTTTGATTCTAACCGTGTTGCTCGAGGAACTCGGCAACGATTCGCCGGTCGTCCATTCGCTCGCTTCTCGTTATGCCGCATTCCTGAACATTGCGTTCAACCGAGACACGGGGCGGTTCCGTAATTTTATGAGCTTTGATCGACGTTGGTTGGAAGAGGACGGCTCGGACGATTCGCAAGGCCGCGCGTTATGGGCATTGGGAACGTGCGTTGGCCGATCTCGCCGCGGCGGTCTATCTACCTGGGCTCGCGAATTGTTTCAAATCGCATTACCCGCCTGTGAGCTGACGACGTCCCCGCGAACATGGGCACTGGGAATCTTGGGGATTCAAGAATACCTGAGGCGTTACAGCGGCGAACGTGCTGCCGCGACGATGAGCCAGCGACTCGCCGACCGTCTGTGTGAGATGTACGAAGCCGTTTCCACAAAGGATTGGCCGTGGTTTGAAAACATTGCGTCTTACAATAACGCAAAGTTATCCCATTCCTTGATTGCTCATGGTCGTGGCGCTGACGATCCACGGTCTGCGGAGATCGGCTTGATCTCTCTGCGGTGGCTTTGTGAGCAACAGCGTTCTCCGCAAGGCCGTTTCCGGCCGATCGGTTCCAACGGCTTTAGTCGCGAGGGTGGCGTGGCGGCCGTCTTTGACCAACAAGCGATCGAAGCGCACGCGATGGTTTCAGCGTCGATCGAAGCCTATGCTGCCACCAAAGATCCATTTTGGAACGAGCAAGCTCACTTCGCATTCGATTGGTTTCTGGGACGCAACGATCTTGGTCAACCGATCTACGACGCGTCCACCGGCGGATGCTTTGATGGCTTAATGGAGCACCAAGTCAACCAGAACCAAGGTGCCGAATCCACGCTCGCGTTCTTACTGTCGCTGGTCGAAATGCGCGGCTTAAGCGCAACGATGCGAATCATCTCTACTCCCACCTAGACGAATTGCACGTGCACATTAAACGAACCGGAATCGTTCTCTCGCCCAATAAACAACGCGTCGTGTTGCGACCGTTCCAGCCGCCCGGCGACGACCGCGTGCTGCGTGTGATCGCTCGCGTGTGCACGTTGTCCGAACACGAAGTCGACACGTTGCTTGCAAAGGTGCTCGAGGAATTCCATGGACGGCATCAAAAACCCAAGGCGTTTTTTGAGCGGCGATTCCGCGATCTTCGCCATCACCTCCTGACCGATACGCCTCTGACCGAAAATCGACGCCTGCTACTGGGCGCCTACTTCACCCAAGAATACGCCTTGGAATCGGCCGCCTTGTTCAATCCCTCGCTGGTGTGGCATCCCGACCAGACGAATTTGCCGCCGGGTTCGCGGCGGTTCGCGATGAGTTTGCGAGCGGTTGGCGAAGGACACATTTCGTCCATCGTGTTTCGCAGCGGTACGATTAGCCGCGACGTGCAAATCACCGTTGATGAACCCGTGCGATTCGTTACGACGCCACGCTTTGTCCCAGATTCCAGTTACGAGAACGATCTCTTCCGTCGCAAACTAATCGAGTTGGGCCTAGGAACTCCCTTCACCTACGAAGTGTTGTCGGAGTTGCCCACCGAATTTACGCTCGATCAACTTGAAACACAGCTGAAGTCATCGCTTCGCGAGCACCGCTCACATCACGACGAACTCGCCCCCTTGGTCGAGCAAGTCGTCATGTTGGCGAAATCAAATTACGAGATCCAGTACACCCCCGATCATGATCTCTCGGAGCGTCTGGTGTTTCCCTTCAGTCCGACGGAATCCAATGGGATCGAAGATGCCCGATTTGTGCACTTTCAGCACGATGACGGCAGCAGCCGGTACTACGCGACCTACAGCGCTTACGACGGTCGGATGGTTTTGCCACAACTATTGGAAACCAAAGACTTTCTGCGATTCAAAATGCACACCCTCAATGGTCCCGCGGTTTCCAACAAAGGAATGGCGTTGTTTCCAAGGAAGATCAATGGCCATTACGCAATGCTGGGGCGACAAGACGGCGAGCATTTGCACTTGATGTATTCGGACATGCTCTATTTTTGGCACACCAGCGAATTGATCATCAAGCCCACCAATCCCTGGGAATACGTGCAAATGGGCAATTGCGGATCGCCGATCGAAACGGACGCTGGTTGGCTCGTACTGACGCATGGCGTCGGCGCTATGCGCAAGTATTGCATTGGCGCGGTGCTGCTGGACCTGGAGGATCCGTCCAAAATTCTCGCACGATTACATGAGCCGCTAATTACTTCCAACGAAGTCGAACGCGAAGGCTATGTTCCCAATGTCGTCTATAGCTGCGGCGCGATCGTGTACGAAAACCATCTCGTTATCCCCTACGCCATGTCGGACTACGCCACGACGTTTGGCACGATCGAACTCAACAAACTGATGTCGTTAATGTCATAATGGGGGCGGTTCCTGCCAGCCATCGTTGATAATGCGTTAGAGGCGACCGGCTCAGATTGCCCCTACCTCTACTTGGCCATTCCAATGAACGGAGATCGATCGACATGGATTGCCAAAGCCAAAAGTCGCCTCCCTGGTGGGAAACGGGAGTAATCTATCAGATCTATCCCCGATCGTTTCAGGATAGTGATGGGGACGGGGTGGGGGACCTTGCCGGGATCGAGTCGCGGCTGGATTATCTCGTCGATCTTGGGGTTGATGCGATTTGGCTCTCCCCCATTTTCCCTTCACCCATGGCTGATTTCGGATACGACGTTGCGGATTATTGCGACATCGATCCGATGTTCGGAGATCTCGCCGGGTTCGACCGGCTGCTTGAGGCGGTTCACACGCGGGGGCTAAAGCTGTTGCTCGATTTCGTTCCCAATCATACCTCCGACCAACATCCATGGTTCATCGAAAGCCGGGCATCGCGAGAGAATCCAAAACGCGATTGGTATATTTGGCGTGATCCAGCGCCCGGCGGAGGCCCACCCAACAATTGGATCAGCGACTTTGGGGGCTCGTCTTGGGAGTGGGACGCAATGACCGGCCAATACTACCTTCACGCTTTCCTCAAAGAACAACCCGACCTCAATTGGCGTCATCCCGAGCTGCGTGAAGCGATGATGGGGGTGCTACGATTCTGGTTCGACCGCGGAGTGGACGGATTCCGAATGGACGTGCTCTGGCACATCATCAAGGACGCGGCCCTCCGCGATAATCCGATCAACCCAGACTGGACGCCCAACCGCACTCAGCGAGACCGTTTGATTCAGCTTCATTCAACCGACCAACCCGCCGCCCACGAAATTGCGGCTGAGTTTCGTGCGTTGGCAGATCATTATGGCGACCGCGTTCTGATCGGCGAGATCAGTTTGCCCAACGATCGTCTCGCCCGTTGGTACGGCACCCCGGACCGGCCTCAGGTGCATGTGCCGGTCAACTTCCACCTCATTGAACACGCCTGGAACGCCGAGTCGCTCCGACACATGATTGCGGACTACGAAGCCTCGCTTCCCGCATTCGGATGGCCCAATTGGGTCGTTGGCAGCCACGATGCTAAGCGGATCGCCGCCCGCGTTGGCGAAGCACAAGCCCGAGTCGCAGCGATGCTTTTGTTGACCCTGCGTGGCACGCCGACGATGTACCAGGGCGACGAAATCGGCATCGGTGAGGTGCCCATTCCTCGCGATCGAGTGCGAGACCCACAAGATCTGCGGCAACCGGACATCGGGATTGGTCGTGATCGCTCACGCACACCGATGCCATGGGATGACTCGGACTATGCGGGATTCAGCAAGGTCGATCCGTGGCTTCCGCTCAACGAGGATTGGCCCATTCGGAATGTTACGACTCAGCACCAGGACTGCAACTCACTTCTGTCTCTCTACCGAACTCTGCTATCGCTACGCCGAAGACACGCCGCGCTGTCGATTGGTGCTCTCGTGTTGGTCGATTCCGCAGAAGACGTGCTTGCCTTCGAGCGACATCATGACGACGAACGACTGCGGATCGCGTTAAATCTTGGCAACCACGCCCGCCCGCTACCACGATTCGCGTCGCTGCCAACCGACGCTCACCCCGCTGAAGTTCTTTGCTCGACGTTAGGGGAACCCCACTCTGCGTTTCGCCCTTGGGACGGCGTGCTTGCGCCAAACGAAGGTCTCATTATGCGATGAAGCGTGGCATCGATTTCCAGCCAGTCAATGCCGAGCCGGCGGATTGGGAGCCGATCTCAGATACCAACCTGCTGTTTTTTCCCAAAAACACAACCGAAAGACGAAACACTCTGATGCGTATAGCGATGCTGGCTCCGATCGCGTGGCGAACACCTCCCCGAGCCTACGGCCCTTGGGAACTCGTCACCAGCATGTTGACCGAGGCACTCGTCAAGCGTGGCGTCGATGTGACGCTGTTCGCGACACTTGATAGCGAGACGACGGGAACACTCGATGGCGTGGTCCCGGCGCCGTATGGAGACGATGCATCGATCGACGCAAAGGTCTGGGAGTTCCGTCATCTGGCCCACCTGTTTGAACAAGCCGACCGGTTCGATCTGATCCACAACCAAGCGGACTTTCCCGCCCACGCATTCGCTAGACTGATTGACACCCCGATGGTCACAACGATTCATGGTTTCTCGTCCGACCGTATCTTGCCGATGTATCGGGAGTACCAAAACGAGGTCCACTACGTCGCCATCAGCGATGCCGATCGCCAACCCAACCTGCGTTATGCCGCGACCATTCATCACGGCATCCCATTGGATGATTTTCCGTTCAATCCAAACGCCAACGATGATCTGCTCTTCTTCGGGCGAATCCATCCCGACAAAGGCGCTGCGGAGGCGATCGCAGTCGCCCGCGGCAGCGGGCGACACTTGCACATCTATGGCATCGTACAGGACAACGCGTACTATCAAACGCAAGTCGTGCCAGCCGATGACGGTGTGTACGCCACTTATCACGGGGTGGTCGGAGGCACGAACCGGCTAAATGCACTGGGCAATGCACGTGCACTTTTACACCTGATCAATTTTGACGAACCTTTTGGGCTTTCGGTGATCGAGGCGATGGCTTGTGGGACTCCCGTTATCGCCTCGCGACGTGGATCGATGCCTGAGCTGATCGATCATGGCGTCACCGGTTTTCTGGTCAACAGCGTTGAAGAAGCAAGCCAGGCGATCGAGCGTATCGACGAGATCGATCGTAGCCGCGTTCGCCAGGCCGTAGCGGAACGATTCACAATCGATCGGATGGCCGATGAGTATCTGGCCCTCTATCATCGCATCCTTGGTGATTGAAATTGGCTGTGCTAGGTGTCGGTTTCCACGGCAATCTTCGCTGTACCAGGCACGTGAACTCGCTTTGCAGCAAAAAACTTGATGTAAAAATCAACGTTGGCCGGCCGAAATCGGTTGGTTGAATTGGTTGCGCCGTCTATCCTTGATCCCCTGCGAGCTCGGTGTCGTCCGCCCTGAGAGTCGCTCGATTGGAAGGGCGACGGGAACGCATCAACGCCTCAACTTCTATTTCCGACCATTTCGATCTAAGGAGCGTTCATTGATACGTATGTCTGGTTGCCTGATGATGCTTGGCATGATTTCGGGATCCCTGCTCGCTGCGGATTGGGATCCCAATGACGATACCTTTGACCCGAGCATCCAATCGGTTGTCGTTGGAGACGCAAGCTGGATAGGCGATCCATCTCCGTTCGTCCATTTGGGGCTACCGCGAACCGGCTACACCTATGTCAACGCGACTCATTGGGACGGTTTTGATCCTTCGGTCCAACTCTCTTTGATGGTTCCGCTCAAGGCTGGTGAAACAACCCCGCAGGCTGGCGGAATGTTGATGATGAACAAGGTCCAGACAATCGAACTGATCAAACTCTTCGAGACGGGGTTGAGAGCCGATTCAAAGCAAGAGCCCATCCAAATCAAAACGGCGATGAAGGACGTGAATTGGTCAATGGCGATTGCAACTGACGAAGGGCAGCGATTTATTCAATTGCAGAACAAGACCAACGACAAAGTCGACACCTATCGCTTCTCGATCAACGCATCCAAAAAGCTGCTTGGAGCCATTCGACACTCGCTCCAAAAGCTGGAGTCGACCACCGGTAAGTAGCGTTCCACGGAACGGGCTAAATGGAACGACGTGAGTACGATGTGCCAGGCTGATACACTCCGGTTCTGCACAAAATGGACGGATGCCCCCTATTTCAAATCGACGCCGACGACGAAACCGATGAGCGGGTGCGAGGTCCACTTTGTTAAGTTTGCTCAAGCATCGACGATCGATACTTCACCTCGGCCGAGATGTCCGGTTACCGCGATGGCGGCGGATAACATCGTCAAACCGCGGCAAACGCAAACCGGCGTGATCGTTGCCTACACCGATGCAGAGCGACTCGTTTTCATGGAGTCAATATCCTCAAAGACCTGATCGAGTTCGTGTTTGAACAGATCGCCGATCAGCAGATCGGTAACGTTCCCTCTGTGATTGGGGAACCGGCGAATGAACTCACCGAAGTTGAACCCATCGTAGTATTCGCACACCAATCGTCGCATTCGGTTCATCCCTTCGACGTATCCGGGCTCCCACTTGCCTAATTGGGTTCGAGACGTGTCTCCGATTTGCAAGCCCTCAATAATGGCGTCGGCGGCAAGTTCACCTGATTTCAACGCCAGCAGCACCCCCGACGAGTACAGCGGGTCAAGGAAGCCGAACGCATCACCGACCAACACCCAACCATCACCCGCCGCTTGGCTAGCACGATAGGTGTAATCCTTCGTCGCCTTGACTGGGGCAATTTGTTCCCCGATTGAGACTCGCTCTTTTACGGCTGGACAATTTTCCATCTCATCAAAATAGGTAGCTTCGTGATTCGTTCGCCCGTTGAATAAATACTCGAAATCGGCGACCACGCCGACGCTTACAATATTGTCGTGCATCGGGATGTACCAGAACCATCCTTGCTTATCGCGCAAGCTGAGAACAACGGTCGCACCTTCATCTTTCCCTTGATCTCGATAGGCTCCTTTGAAATACGTCCAAAGTGCTCCTTTGTTTAGTGAGGGATCGGGCACCTTCAGCTTGAATTTGTTGACCAGCATTGAACTCTGGCCACTCGCATCGACGACGACACTGGCCCGGATCTCTTTCGGATTTCCGGCCTCATCTTTCACCCGCACTCCCACTGCACGATCCCCCTCGAAAATCACATCCAGGACTCGCACTCCCTCGTGAACATCGACACCGTGTTCCTCGGCGTTCTTCAACATCATCACATCGAATTCGCTCCGTTGAATCTGCCAAGTTTGTGAGCACTCGTGCGGCTTATTGTCGTGGAAGTAAAATGGAGCGGAATGTTTGCCCGATGGACTTACAAACTGGACGCTGAACTTTTTGACGAAATGGCTCGACTTCATCTTCTCAAGCATCCCCAACCGCTTCAACACCCAGTACGTTTCGGGAATGAGTGACTCGCCAATATGGTAGCGGGGGAAATGTTCACGCTCCAACAGGGTGACGCGATAGCCTTGTTGGGCAATCAACGTCGAGACAGTGGCCCCGGCGGGTCCGCCACCGATCACGACAACATGGGGAGATGGTTGATCTGCCATTTTGCGAGTTCCTAAGGATGCAGTGGAGCGTAACGCGTCGACGAATTCATTCATCGACGAAAGAAAGATTGTCTGAATTCTCGTGCGGTTGACGAGCTTGTTTAAGCAATGCCACTAACTGACTTAACGCTTTCTTGTTCATGTGTCCAAGCTGCTGTTGGTGACATTCCTGAACCGATGCGTGAATGTCGTCGAGCAGTTTTATGCCTCCCGCAGTGATGCGTACGGCAACCACCCGCCGATTTTCGGGTCGCCGTTCCCGACGAAGCAGGCCTTGCTTCTCTAAGCGATCGAGCAGCCGAGTCATATCGGGGGCGCGAGAGATTAGCCGACCGCCCAACATCAACGTTGGCATCGAATCGGGGTGAACGGATCGCAACAATCGCAGGGTGTTGTACTGCTGGGCAGACAAACCGACTTGCCCAAAGACATCCTCCTCCAACGACTTGAGACGGTCGTAGGTCTGCCACAAGTTCAGGTAAGCCTCTTGTTGCAGGGAATCAAAGCGTGGTTTGGATTTTACCGCAGTCGATTTGCTCATCCCCCCTTGATACACGTCGCAACAACTGTCGTCAAGACAACGGTTGTGTGAACGAGCTGTTTCGCGTGGTTTTAGCCGCAGAGCGTTTCCGTGCCCAGCGGATTCCCCGTCGATCAGCCCATCCGAGGTGGCTCGGATAACAGCAATTTCTGGCCTTTAGTTTCGACCGCAAAACCGGGTCCTGCTGCTCGAGCACATGCGGCCGCAATCGCTGCACGGAGCGTTAACAACTCGTGCCGACTCTTGGGATTGCGATTTAAAATTGATTGACCATCATTTCCAGGTTCGCTCGCCCCTCACGCATTTCGTTGCCTGCCGACACATTCGCCGCAAGCGCTGTGATAAAATCCCGTCGTTGCAAGAGGCTGCGTACTCCCCACCCCGTATCGTCCTAGCTGAATCTCTCGCAAAGACTGGAGCCCTGTCCCCATGTTGAACCAACCCTCCCGCCGTGACTTCCTGAAGACTTGCGGCACCGCAGCGGCGGCGGCGACCACGGTCGTTACCTCATCGGCTTTCTCTGGCAACGGCAATGATCCCTCGCCACAGAAACGTTGGTTCAAAGGTAACCTGCATATGCATAATCAGTGGTCCGATGGCAAGCCGCTTGCGCCTTGGGCCATTGATTGGTACAAGACTCACGGCTACGACTTTATCTGTCCAACGGATCATAATATCTTCCAGTCAGACGAACTGCGTTTCCATGGCTTTGGGTTTAACAACGAGCCCGCGGACTTGGCTGCTTTCAAGGACGAGACTTCCTTATGGAAAGTCATCTCGCCGGTCGAGGGTTGGCCAAAGTTGACGCAGCGATACGTCGATGAAACGATCGAGAGGTTTGGCAAGGATGCGGCTCGCACGATCACCGTTGGCGACCATACCTACGTTCGAATGACGACGTTTGCAGAGCTGGAGAAACAGTTCGTCGAGGCGGGCAAGTTTTTGATGATACCGGGATATGAACAAACCGGCGGCTGCAATAACGGTCAACAAGTTCACATGAATTTTATTAACGTCCGCGAGGTCTTTCCTTACATTGCAGCAGAGACACCGAAAGAGATTTTTGAACGAACGTTCATCAAGGGGACGGAGGTCTACCGCGGGCAAGACTATTTATTCATCGCGGATCATCCTTTGTGGCGATACTATGATTTTTCGCCAAAGGATTTGATCGCGCAACCGCGGATACGGTTGTTCGAATTGAACAACAACAGCATTGATGGCCGCTATGATGCACATCCGGAGGGCTGGAAACCCGAGAAACTTTGGGATGTTGTCAATGCGCATCGAGCGGCTCACGACCAACCGCTGTTGCTGGGCATAGGCTCGGATGACCGCCACGACTACACCTCGGACGCCAAAGCTTGGAGCGTCGTCCGGGCGGAGAGCCTTGCTGTCACGGATCTACTCGCAGCCATTCGTGAAGGAGATTTCTACGCATCCAACGGACTTGATTTTGAACAGATCCAGTTCGACGGCAAGACACTTTCGGTCAAAATCAATGTCCAAGAGGAAGCTCAATATCGGATCGAGTTCATCGGAACGAAGAAGGATTATGACCGGTCGAGCCAAGTCGTTACCGTCGAGAAAGGGGCTCGCAATCCCGCGAGAAAAATCGACGTTTTTTCAGACTCGATTGGCATTGTCTTGGATGCGGTGGAGGGGACCGAAGGCTCGTATACGTTGAAACCCGAAGATTTGTATGTGCGGGCAAAAATCGTCAAAGTCGGCAGCGAACAACACGCGGACTGGCAATCCCACCCTGCAGCCTGGACCCAGCCTTACCGGTAAGCCTCTTCGGTGTGGCTTGAGCATGATCATGGGAACCAACCTTTCCGCCGTGGCTTCGCTATCGTTCAATGCCGAGCCATGCCACAGCAGGTGCACGTCGAAATCCCAGCCCTTTATCGAGCGATAGACGCCATACTCACCTGAGCGTGAGCATCGGCGGTTGCAGGTGATAAGCTGATTCGATCGAAATCGAGGAAGCTAGCACCGCCGCGATTCGGATCTCGCGGTTCGTTAACCACGGGAAAGTCAAACGGATCGCATTTGCGATCACTAGTCACCGATTTCGATTCCCAACATCGAAATGTCGTCGTCGGATTTGCCGTCCGACGTGGAGTTGAGGACGGAGCGTAGACTCCGATCGATACTCGATTGCAACGATCTGCTGCGTGTTGCCGTTAGCTCTTGCATAAGACGAACGCTTCCAAATGGCTGGCCGGTCGTTCCCAACTGTTCGATCGCTCCATCGCTGTAGACAAAGATCCGATCACCTTTGCGGAGTTGAATGATCTCCAATTCATACTCAGGACTTGCGACGATTCCCACGGGGAACCCAGGCAACTGAAATTCGCTTGTGTCGTTTCCACGCAACAGGATGGGTGAAGGATGTCCGGCTGATGAAAAGCTAAGCGTGAGTGCTTGGCGATCCAACACCCCGTAACAACAAGTAAAGAACTGCTGAGAGTCTCCATCGAGTTGAAAATTGTCATTCAGGTGCTCAAGCATCTCCACTGGATGGGACTTCAATTCCAACGAAGATCGGGATAGCCAGCGACTAAGCGTGGTCGAAAGCAGTGCGGCCTGAACCCCATGCCCGCTCACATCGAGCACATAAAATGCAATCCGATTTGCATCGATTTGAAAAACATCGAGGATATCGCCCGCTAACTCGTCACAGGGCAAGTAGGCCCAGCGAATCGCGGCACCGGAGAGAGACTCCGCTTGTGTCGGCAGAAGTGCATGTTGAACTCTAGCCGCAGCGTGCAAGTCGCGTTGCATCTTGTCATTTGCATTGCGAAGGCTTTCGTTCAGGTCAAGGAGGTGACGTTCGGCCAGTCGTCTGCGCGTGACATCGGATTGAATCCCGATAAAATGCGTTGTTTGCCCAACATCGTTGCGCACCGGCGTGATCGAGAGACGGTTCCAAAACGTGGTGCCGTCTTTTCGATAATTAAGCAGCTCAACTTCGCAGTAACGCTCTTCCGCGATCGCATCTCGAATCTCCTTGACCGCGGCGGGATCCGTATCAGGGCCTTGGAGAAAGCGGCAATTGGAGCCCAAGGTCTCCTCAATGCTAAAACCTGTCAGCCGAGCAAAACCGTCATTGACGTAAATCAACGGACGGTCTGGCGCCATGGCGTCGGCGATCGTGATACCCTCCGCTGCTGACGCGAGAGCTCGCTCCTTCAGTCGTAATTGATCAACGGGTGCTCCGTTGCCAGTGCTGCGTGGAGTGGTGACTTTTCTTCTCCATTGGACGGCGACGCGATCAGGTGGTGAATACCATCGTTGAGTGCCTAGTTCATTGTAGCCGTTTCATTTCAAGATCGCCGCAATTGGTCATTTCTTGCCCGATACCCGGCTCCTTGAGGGGTGAGCTGCACTTCGAACGGGGGTAATTTCTCGTTGTTGCCCCCGAAGGATTGATCCAATTTGTGCAGGCGTCGAATCGCCAAAGCTCCAATGCGTTGGGTCTTGGTTGTCGTAACCGTAGTGGTCTCCGACACATGAGCTCCGTCCGCCGACGGTAGCGATGCCCGCCACGCTTCGACACGCCACCGTTCGACCACGCTTCTTGCGTTATTATTGATTTCGAAGAGCATTCTCTGGCTTCTGACGCCGCGACCCGCTACGGTAACATGCAAAATTGCGTCTGAACTCCCAGGAGCAGCATGACAATGAATCAACCGATTTCGCGACGGACCGTCATTAGAAGCACACTGGCCGGAGGGGCGAGCGTGGTTGTCGGAGCGGTTCTGCCAGGCAGGCCTCTGAACGCAGTGCAGAACGAGGCAACCGCAAAAGCCGATCCCAAGGTCCGCGGGCCGTTTCCGATTCTGTCCACTCCGTTTACGGAGTCCGGCGAAGTCGATCACGACGTATTGGCAACGCAAGCGAGGTTCGTTGCTTGGGGTGGTTGCCCCGGAATGATTTGGCCTCAATCGGGAGATAGCATCGATCTGTTGACGATGGACGAGAAGATGAAAGGGATGGAGGTGTTGGCCAAAACGGCTCGCAGCCTGCCCACCTCGCTGTGCCTAGGAGTCCAGGGGAATGATACGCAAGAGATGCTCGCGTTCGCCGAACACGCTGAAAAGTTGGAACCGGAGGCCATTATCTCTCGGCCGCCCGATTCTGGAAAGTCAGAAGAAGATCTGCGGCAATATTGGAGAGCCCTCGCCGCGGTGGCCAAACGGCCGGTCATTCTCCAAACCACCGGCGGCGTTGCCTACAAAGGGCCTATTCCTTCACCGGAGCTGATGATTGAACTGGCAAAAGAGTTTCCGCATTTTGGGTATATCAAGGAGGAGGCCGGCGACGTATTGAAGCGAATGCGTACTTCGATTGCCGCCATGCCTCCGGTCCGCCGTGTGTTTAGCGCGCGCGGTGGATTTCATTGGCTCAAAGAATCTCAGCTTGGATCTGAAGGTGTGATCACGGAACGCGCCGCATACGCGGACGTGCTTACCCGTATCTGGGAATTGCAACAAAGTGGTGAAGCCCCCGAAACGCTGCAAGACGTGTTCAACAAGTTCATTCAAATGGTCAAAGTAAAGCCAGGCAGTCTGCGAGGCGCCAACTTGTACATTTGGAAGAAGCGAGGCGTCTTCAAAAACTTGGTATCTCGCGACTACGGAGCTGGAAAATCGATTCCTGCCTCGCCAATCGTATCCGAACTTAAACTCAGCAACGAACAAATTGCTGAAGCAGAGAAACGTTTTGAGGCCCTGCATCCTTACCTCAAAGAGGCGACGCCTAACCTGGCAACGTCATCGTAGCTACCTTCGCCAGAAGGTGGACGCAACTTCCTAGTAGCTACCTTCGCCAGAAGGTGGACGCGCAGCGTTTCCCACGCTCTGGCGAGCGTAGCTACGAAAAAATGGGAGGCTATCCGGAAACGGCATCTGGTCGACGCCGCCGGATTGAATCTATCGAACGCTTCCTATCGGCTCGGTCCCACACTCCAGTTCGATGCCACGACGGAAACCTTTGTGGATAGCCCCGAGACGAACCAACTACTGGGCTGAACTTACAGCCCCGGTTTTGAATTGCCATCCATTAATCGGTAGCGGAACCGCCGAGGCCATCCTGATTCGGAACGGAAGCGAGCTAGACACGTTCATCGTAGCTACCTTCGCCAGAAGGTGGATTCGGTCGGGTCTCCACGCTCTGGCGAGCGTAGCTACGAAAAAATGGGAGGCTATCCGGAAACGGCATTTGGTCGACGGCGCCGGGTTGAATTTATCGAACGCTTCCTATCGGCTCGGTCCCACACTCCAGTTCGATGCCACGACGGAAACCTTTGTGGATAGCCCCGAGACGAACCAACTACTGGGCTGAACTTACAGCCCCGGTTTTGAATTGCCATCCATTAATCGGTAGCGGAACCGCCGAGGCCATCCTGATTCGGAACGGAAGCGAGCTAGACACGTTCATCGTAGCTACCTTCGCCAGAAGGTGGATTCGGGCGATTCTCCACGCTCTGGCGAGCGTAGCTACGAAAAAAGGGAGGCTATCCGGCTAGAATTGGACGCTACGAGTGAGTTTGTCTACCCAAACAGCGCCGCGATCGGTTTTCCCTGGTCCGTGATCGGAATCGGGCGTGAGCCGTCGAACAGTTCGTGGGCCGGATTGATCCCAAGAGCTGCGTGGATCGTGGCGTGGAAGTCAGGCACCGAAATGGGCTTCTCAACGATCTTCTTACTGGCTTCGTCGGTCACGCCGTAGGCACCTTGATGGTTCAGTCCGCCGCCCGCGAGCACTAGACTGAAGCAACTGCCCTGGTGTCCGCGTCCACCGCGAGCGTCGTACGCGGCGGGACGACCGAACTCGGTGCCGATCGCAACGAGCGTCTTGTCGAGGATGCCCTGTTGTTCCAGGTCGGTGATCAATGCTGACAACGCAGTATCGAGTTCGTTGATCAGAAGGTGTTGGTTCTGCTGGCCTTCGTTGTGGGTGTCCCAGCCGGTGCCGTTGATGAAGTTTAGGTTATGGGACACTTCGACGAATCGCACTCCAGCCTGCACGAGGCGGCGGGCCAGCAGGCAGCGTTGACCGAACTCGCCACCATAAGCATTTCGCAAATCATCGGGCTCATCCTGCAGGCGAAAGTGCCGCATGAAGTCAGGTCCAGCCAACCGCAGCGCTTCGGCCTGCGCAGTGCGGTATTGCGAAATAACGGAGTCGTCAGGAACTCGCTCAGAAAGTGGCTGCAGCAGTTGACGACGCCGCTCAACTCGCCGTGGCGTCACGTCTTGCGGCCGGGAGAAACCGGCGGGGCCGCTATCGGTATCGACGAGGTAGACGTAACCAGCCTTGGCGCCTAAAAAACCCGGGCCGCGGCTGACGTTGGGATAGCCGATCAGCATGTAGGCCGGGACATCCGGGCTCACGGCACCACGCACGTGGCCGATAATCGAACCGATCGAAGGATAGGTGACGCTGCCGCTGATGAGACGGCCGGTGTGAACGAAGTTGGTGCCGAAGGCGTGTTCGTCGACGAGGCGATGATTCACCGTTCGGATGGCGGTCAATCGGTCGGCGAGCTTTGCGGTGCGGTGCAGATGTTCGCAGAACTGTACTCCCGGTACAGCGGTGTCGATCGTGTCGTACTCCGAACCGGCGAGCTTCGGCGACGCTTTGGAATTGCCACGCGGTTTGGGATCAAACGTGTCGATCTGGGACATCCCGCCGCCCAGCCAGATGAAGACAACGTGTTCAGCGGTGCCTTTGGGAACGTGCATCGCGGCCGGTGATGCAACTCCCAAACCGTTGACGAGAGCGGCTCCAGCGAGTGCGCCGGTTTGACGAAGGAAGTGTCGGCGTTCCATAAGAGTGATCCTGGTCGAGTCGAGTCGTAGCGAAAGTCATGTCGACTTTTGGCTGCTTTCGTTGTCAGAAAATTGCGTCGTTCGCTGGAACTCTTGGCGAGTTTCGCTACAAACCTTCTACGGTGTAAAAATCCATTCGGGCGCATTCAGGACGGCCCACAGCACGTCTTCCATACGGAGACGCCAATCGTTTTTCAACGCATTGGTCGGCAGATCACCGCGACGAGCGTCGGCTTCCTTTTGCACCGCCAACGTATTGGCCGGGCCATCCACGTGGTTCGACCAGCTCACATAGCGAACCGGCTCGCGTTTGCCCGATGTCGGTCGGATTCGTTTCGGCTCGGGGATCACGCGTGTGTCGTAGCCCTCGGACAGGAAACGGACGTAACGTTCTTTCTCTGCAGCGGACGGCTTCCGTGTGAGTAGCCGGAGGAATACACGATCGACGAGTTCGTCAACGGATTGTTCCTCCAGTGCGAGCTGTGTGATACCGTGTCGGTCACTGAGCCGCGTCAGCCAAACACTCATGACACCGTTAGCGAAAATCGCTGGCTGCAGAATGTTTGACTCGTTGTCACGAAGACTTTGCGGATCCTGTCGCGCACCGCGCCAACCGAACGTCTTCAACACGCTCGTGACGGCCGTCATCCGGGGCAGCGACAAACTGGGACGATCGCGTTCGTTTGAGCTCGAGGCGAGCATCCAACACCGCCGTGCTTTCCCCAAAGTGATGGTGCTCGACACGGCACGTACGCTGTCGATGTCCAGGCTGACCTCCTCCAAATCGAAGGGAGTACCAGTCGCGTGGAAAACGGAATCGACAATCTGCTCGGCCGTCAATCGCCGAGGCGCTGGTGAGACAAACAACGGACTGGTTTCGGTAAGCGTCGGATCGGTCGCACGTTGATACGCATGCGAATTCAAAATCGTTCGGCTGACCGCTTTCAGATCATAACCGGAAGCGACCAATTGATGCCCAAGCCAACGCAGCAGTTCCGGATGCGAGGGACGTTCTTTTTCCCAATCAGACACACTGACAACAAGGCCCCGTCCCATCAATCGCTGCCAAACGCGATTCACCATGACTTGCGCAAAACGTTCGTTTTGCGGAGCGGTGATGAGTGCGGCGAGTCGGTCTCGTGAATTTTGTGGATGTTCAGCCAACGTATCGGCGACCGATTCATCGCAATAACGCTCAAACGGCCAAGCCGGCTCCACTTCTGTTCCCGGTTCGAGGGTGACTTGGATCAGAGGCTTGCGGCCCGCCTGACTCAGCGGCCCCATGGGCACGCTGCTGGAAGCCGGCAGCTTGATCGGCTGCTGTTTCAACAACGCCGCGAGCTGTAGTAAATCCTGCTGCAGCGATACATGCGTGGGGGAGTCGTGACAACGGGCGCATTTCATTTCGACGCCGAGAAATGCGGAGCTGACAATAATCCCCTTAGCCGCCATCGGCAGGTCGTTCTGCGTCGCGGTGCCGAAACCGGCGGGTCCGCCATATCGCTCGCTGCCTTCCATGCGAATCAATTCCGTCGCGAATAGGTCCGCGGGCTTGTTATCAAGCAGCGACTCGTACAACCACCAGCGAAAGGGGCCGGTGTTGTTCAGCGTCGGGTTGATCATGTTCGGGTTCTCAGCCAGAACGTCCAACCAGTATCCCATCCAGTGATCGGCCCAGCGGGGATCGTCTAACAATCGATCGATCACTTGGGCGCGACGCGTTTCCGCTTTGTCATTGCCGAAGGCGGCGATCTCGGACTCGGTGGGCGGCACGCCGACGGTGTCGAGGGTCACACGCCGGAGAAATCGGAGGTCCTCGGCAAGCGGATTCGGCTGGAAATGATCGACGTCGAACTGCGGCCACACGGCACCACCTTTAATCCAACGTTTCAGCAAGGCGATTTCCTCGTCCGTCAACGGATCACCACCCGGCGGCATGACGGTGCCTTCGTCCGCCGATGTGATTCGTTCAATCAACGCACTCTCGTCGATGCTACCGGGAACGACGGCGGGCCCCTCGCTTTCGCCGCCCGCCAACACCGACATGTGATCGTCAAGACGCAAGTTTCCCTGAGCCTTGCCGCCTTGATGACAGTCGTAGCAACGCGACTCTAGTAGGGGGCGAATCTGTTTGAAATAGTCGACATCATCCATGCCGCTTTGGACCGCGTCCTGTTTAACTTCAACGATCCGGGCATTAATGAAATGATCGATCGCATTCTGAGCAGGGTAACCATGGGTCGGCTCAGGCACAGGAACGCTGTCGGTGTCCACCAACCAATCGGCAGCGGCGGTGCGGCGTTTTCCCCAGTAGTCCTGATGGGCAGCTCGACGTTCTGCACGGGCCGCGGCATTGGTCTTGGCGAGCGATTCGCGTCGCTCGGATTCGTATGCCTGCCAACCTTCGTCTGTGTAACGCACCTCACGCGTCCCGGCAGACATCAGCGACCATGCTTCGCTGCCTTCCAGAGATACCGCCACGACGGTCTCGCCGAGTTCGGGGCGGAACGTACTGCCACCGGTGATGCCGCCGACCATCGTTTCCAGGATGACTAAATGATCACCGCCGGGGCTTTCGAATTCACACCAAGCATCCCGATTGCCGGGAGGCGCAAAACGGAAGTCGGGACCGAGATCGAGATAATCGTCCTGCTTGGAAAGCAGTTCATAGCCACCGGGATCGTGCGGCCGGGGCGGGGTTTCGAGCAACTTCTTGGCGTCGATATAAAGCCGACACCTACCACGGCCACGCACCAACAAACGGTGTTTACCCGCTGGTAATTTGACGACCGCCGAAGCACGCAAATGCAACGGATTGGCCCGATCACCTCGGACTCCGGTGGCGACGTACTTGTGTGGAAGCTCAAAGAGTCCGAAGACTTCTTCGTAATAAGTCTCGGTGACCTGCGGTTCAGGCGGCCAGTGGTTGGCTTGGGGAACGCCGTCTTCGCTGATCTGCACCAACACCTTGCCTCGCGGAACCATCTCGCGTGTGACGGGGGGCGGCGGCGGAACAAAACGGTACCGTCCTGCGATCTCCGTGGGATCAAAGCTCTCGCTATAGATCGCCAAGTTGTCCAACGAGCCTTGAAACGAAGAACCTTCGCCGCGGGTAAAGCCAGTGCCGATGACGAGGTCGTCGGCGTCCTGCACAGGTGGCAGATCCGTTGCGCCGCTCTCATCCCATTTGCCCGTGACCGATTTTCCGTCGACCCAGGCTCGCAGGCTGTCGCTGTTCCCGAACGTGAACTCCAGTGCCACATGATGCCACCCTGTCGTTGGCACGGTTGTCTGGCTCCACCAACGATGCCAGGCACGCTTCTTCGTTTCGGGATGCTCGCTAGTAAACAGCAATCCGAATTTGGCGCCGTCGCTCGTGCCCTGGAACCGGATCGAATAATTTTGGTTGTTGTCCGCGAAATCGTCGCCATGTTTTGGATGCCGGCCCTTACCCAGCACATAGGCGGTTTGTCGCGCACGGAGGGTTCTGAATTTCACCCAAGTCTCAAACGCGAACGTGTCGCCGTGGCCGAACCGAACATTGGTGTCACCGCCACGCTCGTGATCTTTGATCAGGAGCGCGCCCTCGTGCCCGGTGAACGACATGGCCGTATTGCTGCTTGCGAATCCGGGATACTTAGGCTTTCGTGGCCCCTCGACAGGTTTGCCGGGTTTTCCCAGCCACGTCCCAGTCTGTGGTTCGCCATCGAACCGCCACTCAACCACTGGTTCGACTGCGAAGGACTGGACGGCTGTAGCCAAAATAAATAGGGCGAGAGCCGAGACGACTTTTGGACCGACTCGAAGCGGATTGAAAACGGACTCGCGATGTTTGAGGTTGTCACGCGGGGAAAGATTAAACTCCTCGACGTCCGTTTGACTGAGTCCTTCGTCGATGGACGCCGAGAGAAGTGCTTCAAAGCGGCGTCCAGCTTTCGGATCTGGCGAGCTATTTGTCATTGCTAATTTGTGAAGAATACCGAAAACGGACGATTGAGCGGACGCTAGATTTCGTAACGTAGCGAAGTCCCTCGAGCGAGACTGGAACTGCAACAGTCTACCGCGCAAGCACACCTGCGGGGACGTACGACTACACGAATGCCCCGTTCTGTGATCGTTCGCTCAACGATTCCTTCCGATATGGACACGCTACCGTGTTTTTGCCGAGAAAGCGAATTCCGCAGATCCCATTCCAATGAACGCTGCGTTTCGCCCTGTGCGTCACTCTCACCGTCGATGTTGGTCTCACTCTCGGTGGCGGCTCTCGGTAGCGGCTCATGAAGCACCACGACGCAGGTAGAGACCCTTTCCGAATATCCTAAACACGGACATGGACGGCGACATTGATGATATCGGGGCCCTCGTCATACTGCGGGGGGTGCAGGAACGGCGTCTCAAGAGCGATCAACCTTGGGTGTGGCTTCCGCTCGCAGGCGGTTGGAAAGGGCCTCGGCGTGCAGCTATACTCTGCTGATCCGGGCCGTCTGTATCAGCGTGAAAGAAATAAAAAATTCTCTTGCGGTGATCCGCTAAAACCTTCCCAAGGGAACCGGCTTCACGGAGCGACCGAATCGAGAATGGACGGCGTTGCGTTGGAATTCGGATTCGCTGGCCAGCATCCAATTCGATCTCGCGTCTCGTCCGATATCAGGTACATCCATGCAGTCATTCAATCGTCGCGATCTGCTTCGTTGTCTCAGCGTCCTACCGTTTTCATCGGCTGCAGCCTTTGCTGATGACGCCACGTCGAGCGTCGTTGTTGACACGCATCTTCATTGTTTCGCCGGTCACGATCGCCGGTTTCCTTATCATGCGCAGGCGCCGTATCGGCCGATCACCGCGGCAACCCCAGAGCATCTTTTAAAGTGCATGGACGATGCCGGCGTCGACTATGCCGTTGTCGTTCATCCGGAGCCCTACCAAGACGACCACCGGTACCTGGAGCACTGCTTGAACGTTGGCCAGGAACGGCTGAAGGGGACATGTTTGTTCTTCGCCGACCGCCCGGCTTCGGTCGAAAAAATGGCTCCGTTGGTTCAGCGGAATCCAGGGCGTATCGTTGCCGCACGCGTCCACGCGTACGCTCCTGATCGTCTGCCCCCCTTTGGTACAAAAGAGTTACGCCATCTCTGGAAAACCGCGTCGGACCTGGGGCTTGCGATTCAACTTCATTTCGAGCCTCGATATGCCCCGGGGCTCGAACCGTTGATTCGAGAGTTTACCGACACCACGGTCGTGATCGATCATCTGGGGCGACCGATGCAAGGCACTCCTCAGGAACATGAGGTTGTTGTTCGCTGGTCACGTTTTCCCAATACGGTGATGAAGGTTTCCTCCGTACCTGATCCGAACAGCTATCCTCATCGCGATGTGAAACCCATCATCCGGCGTTTGACGGACGCGTTTGGCGCTGAACGAATGATCTACGGAGGAGGATTCAAATCGGGAGCGACCGGAGAGACCTATCGAGATTATCGCATGCGCGTCGCGGATTTACTGTCCCATCTGTCGCCCGAGGATCGCACGAAAATTCTTGGCGGTACCGCCGCAAAACTCTATGGATTCAACGGTTCCTGAACATGTCTAGAACAATCGCCAATGTCGTGGCCATCCTTATGGTCTTTACCTCCCACTGCCAACTGAGAGTAGCCGCAGAATCGCTGAGTTTTTCGGGACGGGTTCATGATGCCGTTGAGCGATCGCTGCCGCGTCTGGAAATCGCGTCGGCCGAAACGGCGCAGCGCCGCACCTGCTTCACCTGCCACGGGCAAGCCTTGCCAGCTGTTGTTTTTGCCGCGGCCCGCAAGCATGGCTTTCACATCGACCGTGACAATCTGCTTCGCCAGCTTGATCACACCGAGGCGCACTTGAAACGATCTCAGCAGCAATATGCCGATGGTCGAGGCACCGGCGGACAAGTCGATACGGCCGGTTGGGCATTGTGGGGACTGGAAGCTGGCGAGCGAGTGGCAAACGACATCACCGATCCGGTCGTCGAGTACTTGTTGGGCAAGCAACGTGATAGCGGCGACTGGCGGTGCTCCGGCAATCGCCCGCCCTCGGAGAAAAGCCATTTCGCGACAACGTACTTGGCACTTCGCGCGATCGAAAACTTCGGCCGTTCGTCGCATCAGCCCAAGAGCGACGAGGCTAAAGCAAGTGCAGCGAAATGGTTTGAAACCGCGGAACCGAACGACACCGAAGATCGTGTTTTTCAGCTGCTGTCTCTACCCTACATTGGTCTTGACGAAAATCTTGACGAGCGAACCGAAAAACTGACTCAGGATTTGATTGCTCAGCAACGACCCGACGGCGGTTGGGCTCAACTCGCGGATTTGGAAAGCGACGCCTACGCAACCGCAACGGTTCTGTATGCGTTGGCGGAGGCGGGGACTGCGGCAACAGAAGACAGCTACCAACGCGGCTTAGAGTATTTGTTGCGAACGCAATTGGATGACGGGTCGTGGCATGTCGCTTCGCGTAGCAAGCCGTTCCAAACCTACTTCGAAACCGGTTATCCGCACGGCAAGGATCAGTTCATTTCGACGACGGCGGCATGTTGGGCGACATTGGTGTTGTTGAACGTGCTGCCTGAGCAGCCCGCCGCTGCCATTGAAACGCTTGCCGGCACCAAGCCGCTTGAGTGGCCTGAATCGGATCTATCGGGCCGCTTGATGACCGGAGCCCACAAATTCGTTGAGTCTCGGATCGCCGTTGCTAACGAAAAACGCCACGAATTCGAAATCGATGACAGTCAGCGAACATCGCTTCGATCGGAGCTTCAAACGGTACTCGGTGTTGTCGAAAAGCGTCTACCGCCGCAATTGGAACAATACGGCGACCAAGCAAACCCGGCACTCGTCGCCGAGGGTGATCGTTTCCGCGTATTTCAAGTTCGCTGGCCGGTCTTCGCGAACGTGTTCGGCGAAGGACTTTGGGTGCAGCAAAAGGAGTCCGCCGTCGGTCGGTGTGTTGTGGTTCCCGACGCCGATCAATCACCCGAGCAATTGTTGGGACTCACGGACGGACTCGGCCCCAAAGAACAGATCGCTAGGCGACTGGCCGCCAGTGGTTTCGATCTGATCATCCCGACAATCATCAGCCGCGAAAAAATGCAGACCGATGACGAGCGGATTTTGCGTGCCGAGATGACAGATCGCGAATGGATCTATCGACAAGCGTTCCACATGGGTCGGCACGTGATCGGTTACGACCTGCAGCGGGTGTTCGCAGCCATCGATTGCTTCGCCAATCAACACGAAGACAACAAGCAAATCGGGATTGTCGGCTACGGCGAAGGCGGATTGATCGCCTTGCACGCCGCCGCGATCGACGACCGAATCGACAGCACACTCGTAAGCGGCTATTTCGACAGCAGTGATGCCGCTTGGTCTGAGCCAATCTACCGCAATGTGTGGCAGCGTTCGAAGCGGCTTGGCAATGCCGAGGTCGCCTCCCTGATCACACCTCGTGGATTGCTGATTGAACACAGTGAGTTTCCGACGGTCACGCGGCACAAAGGCGACATCGTCACTCCACCGACCGATCGTGTGCAGTCCGCGTTCAAGAGGATCCGTGAAACGGCGAGCGAACAACGCCCCCAACTAATCCTTGGTGATAACGATCGTCCGGCGACTCGTTGGTCCGACAAGGCTTTCACAGCATTCCTTGATCGCTTTGGCGCGGAGGAAACCGCGACGGAAATCGACGGCCTCGTCGACCGACGCGCCGATGCCGCGTTGCGAATGGCACAGCGTCAGAAGCGATGCACCGATCAGGCCGAGCAGCACGTTCAGTCTCTCGTGCGTCAATCCGAGCACATCCGAGACGACTTCTTTTTGTACAAAGTGCACCCGGAATGGAAGCACCGACCTTGGAGCACAAACAAGACGCACGATGTCAATGCAGATGACGTTTTCGTGAAAGCTACAAAGGAGTTGCGTGAACGTTTTACAACCGAAGCAATGGGGCGTTTTGACGCGCCGCTCATGCAACCCAATGCGCGGACGCGAAAGGTTGCGGAAACCGACAAGTGGACTGCCTACGACGTGGTGTTAGATGTGCACGAGTCGTTGTTTGCCTGGGGAACATTGTTGATTCCGAAGGACTTAGAGCCAGGGGAACGACGACCGGTGGTTGTTTGCCAGCACGGTCGCAATGGCATCCCGCGTGATACGATCGACAGCGGCAAGAATGCCTACAACGACTACGCCGCTAAGTTAGCCGAGCGGGGCTTTATCACCCTTGCGCCCCATAACTTGTATCGTGGTGAAGACAAGTATCGTTGGCTCGATCGCAAAGCCAATGCGATCGGTTGCACGCTGTTCAGCTTCATCATTCCCTCACATGATCAAATGCTCCGCTGGCTGGACTCATTGCCGTTTGTCGATGGCGATCGGATCGCGTTCTACGGTCTGAGCTACGGCGGTGAATCCGCAGTCCGAATCCCCACGGCGCTACCGAAATATTGTCTGTCGATCTGTTCGGGCGACTTTAATCAATGGACACGCAAGGTTGCATCGACCGACCAGCCGTTTTCGTTCATGCGGTCCACCGAGTGGGAAATGCCTTACTGGAATCTCGGGCACACGTTCGACTATGCGGAGATGACCTATCTGATGTACCCAAGACCGTTCATGGTGGAACGCGGTCATCACGACGGCGTCGGCCGCGACCACTGGGTGGCCCATGAATTCGCCAAAGTCCGCTGGCTCTACGCGCAATTCGGAAAGTCCGATCGTGTCGGAATCGAATTCTTCCTGGGTGGGCACAGTATCCATGGCGAAGGCACCTTCGAATTTCTTCATAAGCACCTAAACTGGCCGCCGCCGCGGTAAACATCGACGGTAAACATCGACCTTATCGATCATGATACAGATCCAGGAATCGTTGCTGCGATTGCTCGGTACCGAGCACGAACATTTTTGCGTCACCTTGCTCGCTTTTCCACCATAGAAACGTTTTCAACGGGGTAGGCGGGTGTGTCAGCCCACGGGGCTTAGGCTGGGCTGCTTGTTGAAAGATTGGGGACTTCCCCAGCGTGATCTTCGTCCTCCTCCACGTCCTCGGCTTCCGCGCCGCGAGCCGACAGAAAGTCCCCCAGCGGCTCCAAGTGGGGTATGTGCTCGCTGAACGTACGGACTGTTACCAATAGTGGAACGGCAACCAGCATTCCAACAACGGACCAAAGCCATGCCCAAAATGCCACGGCGATGAAGACGACGACCGTGTTCAGCTTGAGGTTCCTTCCCACGAAGTACGGTGTCACAAATTGGCCTTCGATTGCCGTTAATAGATAGTAGACGACCGCGGGAGCAATGCCGGCCATCACCCCCTCGAAACTGAGGAGGCCGACAATCAGTGCAATCATCGATCCTGCGATCGCACCGAGGTAGGGAACGTAGTTAAACAGAAATCCGACGACGGCGAAGAGAAGTGGATTAGGCATCCCTAGCATCCACATCGCCAGCCCGATTGTGATTCCCAGCGATGCGTTGATCAATGTGATGGTCAGCAAATACCGAGACAGCTTGCGTTCGATGTCTCGGGCAATTTTGATCGCTTTTCGCTTGTCGTGAAACGTCGGCATCACATGGACGATCTTTTCATAAAACATGTCCCCCGACGCTAACAAGAAAAATAGCAATACCATGACCATCACGATCTGAACGATTATGGCGGGGGCCGTCGACGCGACCAGCCCCAAGTAGCTTTGCTCTTGCACAACCACCTCTTGCACGTCCTCGTCGGAGGGCAACGCCGCGTTCTCGATCTGTGCGACGACCTCGTCAACGGAAGGCTGATCTTCGTCGCCGCCCAGCGTTTGGCGGATCTCGCGGATCCGGGCTTCTAAATCGGCGCCGATACTCGGCGCGTCCTTCACCCAGCCAACCACCGGACCTGCCAACATATAAGTAACCAGCAGAATTCCCATCAATAAAGCGAGCACGATCGTCGCAGCGGCTAGGCCCGTGGGAACCCGGCATCGTTCCAGGAATCGACGAACGGGACTGAAAACGAGGGCGAGCAGAAATCCTAGGATGACCGGGGTCAGAAAAACTTGAGCGTAACCAAGTCCTCCAACCAGCAGTAGCAGAAAGATTCCTAACACGATGCGGCGGTGCCATTTACTCGTGTCGCTGACTTGAACTTCGCCTTGGACATCCGACGTTGTCGATGGGGGGCAAGTCATTACATTTCGTCCAACTGAGGGCGTACCGTCCGCGAGTGTTTGGAGGCCGTATCTAAAATCGTTTCCTTCTGTGGCCGGCACCGTTGAACGGGAACGGAAGCTTGTGGAACGGGGGCTTGAGCTAGAGCGTTCAACAACATTCAGCATTCAACAATCAACGTTGAGCAAACAGCAAAACACGTGCCATTTGGCCCGCCATCGGCACACCCGCCATCGGCACACCCGCCATCGGCACGCTTGCCTGACGAGCGAGAGGGGCAGAAATCGTTGCTTTGCGTTGAGGGCGTGAGGGAGACCGATTGGCCGCAGTCTCGATTCGAAATCGAGGCGACACGCTTTAGATTCCAGCCTAGTTTCGTCGTTCTACGGTGAGCCTCGTTTAAGAGACCACGCTCCGTCGCTTCGGCTGACATCCCGATATCAGCTCAGCCCCCCAATGGATCCAAATGAGGGCGACGAGGGATTGGCCCAGGAGCGGCCACAGCATCCATGGCCAAGCGTCCTTTGAATTTCTTCACGAGCATCTTTACTGGCCGGCGCCGCGGTAAACATCGGAGGGGACGATTGCCGCTAAAGATTGATGTTATCGATCATGATACAGGTCCAGGAACCGTTGTTGCGATTCCTCGGTACCGATCACAAACATTTCGGCGTCGGCCGGGAGCGTGACGTCAGGACCTGGATTGACTTGCAGTCCATCCTTGCCGTGAATGGCGATCACACTACAACCGGTTCGTTGCCGTACAGCGCCTTCCACGAGCGTTTTACCGGCAAGCGACGGTGGCACGTGTACTTTGAATACGTCCAACCCTTCGGCTAACAACAACACGTCGCTGCGGCGAAGTAGATTAAAGATCGCGTTGGCCCCCATCGAAGCTTCGGAGATCACGAAATCGGCACCGGCGCGATGCAAGGTTTGAATGTTGCGTTCGAGCGTCGCGCGACTGATGATCTGAATGTCCGAGCGTAACCGCCGGCAATATAGCGTCAAGTAAACATTCAACGCGTCGTCGTGGGTTGTAATCACGACCGCCGAAGTTTCCATAATTCCGGCTTGCGTCAGGATTTCCAAGTCGGCCGCATCGCCTACGATCAGCCTGTCGTCATGTTTTTGTCTGCTCCTTTTCTCCACAACCCGATATTCAATTGACTGTTGATCCAGGGCTCGAGCGGTGGCGGCCCCGACACGGCCGAAACCGAGAATCACGACTGGCACTTCGCTGGCGTGATAGATACAGAACAGGCTATCGTATTCATCGAGTTGGTCGCGTGTCCCCGCCAGCACTAAAACGGTCGTCTCCGTGATCAGTGTATCGGGCCCCGCGTTTTGATAACGTCCTCGTTCCCAAACCCCCGACACGGTGATGTTCACGTGATCGCGCAAGCGGATGTCGCGCAGCGTTCTGCCAACCAACGGCGTTCTAGCCGCGCTGGCCTCGGCGATCAGCAGTTTATCGAATTGTCCGATGACGTGTGATTTGGCATCTCGCCCGATCACGCGTCTGGCTAACGACCGGCCCATCATCTCAGCGAGCTCCAGCACTTGAGTGCACCCGGCAAGCTCCAAAACATCGACCGAAGCAACGTCGGCGGCGGTGGCGACGATCGGTACCTGTTCGGAAACTCCGCGCGCCGTGAAGGCCACGTTTGTATTGATGACGTCACCGCCGACGGTCGCCACGAGTGCCGCCTTGTCGGTGCGCAACCGCCGATATGTCTCCGGATCATCCAATTCCCCAACGACGACTTTCAAGTCCAGATCATGAAGTCGCAACGCCTCCGCAACTTCCGCAACAAGAATCACGTACGGGTATTTGAACTGCGTCAGCTTTTTGATCAACGCGGCCTCGACCGGGCCATAATTTGTCACGATCACGTGGCCCTCGCTATTCGCAGGCAGTTGGCGAGGTGCCCGCGCGGCCTCCTGAGCTTGAATCCATGGCGCATAGAAGAATTGGATGAAGGTAAAGGGCAGCAGGATCAGCATGAACAACGTTCCGCTCATCAACACAAGCATCGAGAAGAGCCGGCCCGGATCGGTGTGAAACGTAATGTCGCCGAACCCCAACGTGGACATCACCGTCAGCGTCCAATAGATGCCGGTGATCCAAGTGTAGCGACGCCCTTCCCACGCCATTAGGTAATGAAAGATCACGCTGTAAACGAGGATCATCCCAATCAGCAAGAGCACGAACTGAGCCAGCACCCGCAAGTTGCGGCGGCTGGCACGGTTCCGCATAAAATGTAGGTACAGTGTCGTGAAAGATTTCATTGCGTCTCCGATGGCGTAGTCAGCATTCTAGCCGCGACGGACTGTTGTGACGACGCTAGTCGACGAGACGAATGATGTGCCCACGGGCTACCCAAAAACGACGAGTGCCGCCGAAAACGATGATTGGCCCCACAACGACACCCTACTCCGCCCAAGACGCATCACGGCCACCGCCGTTCGCTGGAACACAACACTCAGTGCTGAGAATCATCACTCTCGTTGGTCCCTAAGTCGATATTCCGGTGCAATACGTGAGCGCGGTGATTGCCGACCGCAATGCCGATGCAATAGGATAGCGGCCATCCGATCTGTTCCCGTTCCGGAGAGAGCTACCGATGAAGCCGATCACTGTAATCATTTGTGCACCGTTATTGTTCCTTATCACCGCGAACCGTTGTCTCTCCGACGACTGGGGATCGTGGCGAGGCCCGACGAGCAATGGCATTTCGACGGAAACGAATGTTCCCACCGAATGGTCAAAAGACAAAAACGTGGCGTGGCGAGTTGAATTGCCGGGACCAGCGGGTGCCACGCCGGTTGTCTGGGACGACCAAATCTTCCTGACAACGGTCGACGGCACGAGCCTGCTGCTGATGTGCTTTGGAGCCGACGGCAAAGAACAATGGCGAAGGGAAATCGGCAAAGGCAACAAAGAGGCACGCGGCGATGAGGGCAATTCGGCTTCACCGTCCCCCATCACTGACGGAAAACATGTATGGTCCTTCATGGGCACCGGAGCTCTGGCTTGCTTCACGGTTTCCGGAGAACCGGTGTGGCAGGCGGATCTGCAGCAGCGGTACGGAAAATTCGACATTGCGTTCGGGATGTCGGCGACCCCGGTTCTACATGACGGTCGCTTGTTTGTGCAGCTGATCCATGGCGACGGGGAACCGACGACACAGGAAGCCATCGTGGTGGCAATCGACGCGGTCTCAGGCGAGCACGTGTGGAAGGTGGAGCGGGTGACGGGAGCTGCGAAAGAAAATGAGCATTCCTACGCATCACCGATGCTCTACGATTTCGGCGACCACACGTTTCTGATCACTCATGGCGCGGATTACACCGTGGCGTATGCGCTTGAGGACGGATCGGAGATCTGGAGACTCGGCGGCCTGAATCCTCAAGGAACCAGCTATCACCCGACGCTGCGTTTCGTTGCATCCCCGGCTGCGGCGGAAGGCATCGTGGTGTGTCCGACCGCGAAAAACGGACCTGTTTTTGCCGTCGCTCCTGATAGAAAAGGGGATCTGACCGATAGCGATGCAATCCTGTGGGTCCGAGATCAACACACGCCGGACGTCCCCTCTCCGCTGATTCACGACGATCTGGTCTACCTTTGCCGCGAAAACGGAATGCTGCTTGTGCTGGATCGGAAGACCGGCGAAGAGGTCTACATGGAACGTACTCACAGCCACCGACATCGCGCTTCGCCGGTCTTTGCCAACGGTCATCTTTACCTGACCGCCCGCGACGGCAAGACCACCGTCGTGAAAGCCGGGAGAGATTTTAAGATTGTCGCACAGAACGATATGGACGAGACGATGTCAGCCTCGCCCGTGATCTCCAACGGTACGATCTATCTGCGAACATTTGATGCCTTGTGGGCGATCCGAAACGATTGATCGGCGATCATTCGGAACGTCGTCACCGCGAAGCAATGCGGCGTTCGCAGCGCCGCCACCGAGGCAACTCACGCCATCCAATCACCGACGTTCGCAGCACGAACACTTACTTGGTCAAGTAATCGATCAAGTACTCGGCCGTGTTCCGATACTTGGGATCTTTAACGCCCGGCGTGACCAGGACGACGTCGACATTCACTTCGTTGAGTCGTTCTGCCAGCTTCACTCCCATAATCCCGGAGTGCGTTGGGTCTTTGGGTGAAGCCCCCACCACCGGCACTTCGCCGCCATAAAACAAACCGATCGCAGGATCGTCTTTGGAAACATGTTCGATCGGCGAATACTCTTTGATCCATGGCAGGACCGATTCCCGATTATCGATCAAGGCCTGGAATCCACCGAGACCGAACGCATGGGCGCCGTAGCGGTAGTTTGGCATCCACTCACGCAGCTCCTTTGGATCGAGCGAAACTTGGGCTCCGTTGACCGCGGCACAGTATAGCCGTGTCGATTCGCGGGCGATCGGATCTTCACTATCTGGCTTTGCCATGTCATCGTGTAATGCCAGCCAAAGCGAGGAGCACGCGCCAGCCGACCCGCCCGTCGCCCCGATCTTTTTCTTGTCGAGGTTCCATTCGGTTGCTTTCGAGCGAACGAATTGGAGCGCCCTCGCGGCATCATGCAGCGGAGCCTTCACCGGCGGTTCCACTTTCTCTTCCACAGCGTTCTTCACGTAGCGGTAGTTGATCGCAACAACCGAAATCCCCTTGTTGAGAAAGGCTTGAGGGTTCATCTTTTTGTCGCCACCCTGCCAACCGCCGCCGTGGATGTAAAACACGACGGGGGTCGGTGTTTCCGATTTGGCTTGATAGAAATCGAGAACCTGGCGCGGGTGTGCGCCGTACGGCACGTTCTGCAACTGCTTGACTTCTTCGGCTTGCACCGTCTGCACAAACAACAGCAGCGCCAAGGACATGAGCATTCGTTTCATCGGGTGGATTCCTGTTGGAGACTGGAAGGATCGATGGACAACATTTTTACAGGATTCACCGTGACATTCCATCAAAATCGCTGGTTTTAGTGATAGGCAGGAAGAACTCGTGTGCGCCAATGCGACTGCTTGAGCAAGCCTGTTGACTCCGGCAACGAGCATCTGAAACGGACTCTGGTCGTCGACATACAGGTACCGGGAAAACGGCGTTCCTCGGAATCCACACCCCAATCGGCAAGGTGCAAGACGCGACCGTTTGGTCCCCCAAGAGCACCTCGCGGTTGCGCAGACTAAGCAATTTGCTGGGCCTGCGTCCAAGATCCGATAGAATGACCCAACTGCATAGGGCGTCATTCGTAAGCGAGTCGAAGTTTGAGACGCGCGAGCGAAACGAGAACACCTGAATACAATTTTTCAGTGTAAGGATCCAAACATGAATCATCATGCCACGGTGCGGAAGCCCGGCGAAGGACGGAGAATCGGGGTCGTCGGCGATGTGTACCGCTTCCTCGCTACCGGGAAAGAGACGGACGGAAAGTACGCCACGTTCGAGGCCATCGTACCGCCGGGTAGCGGTCCTCCACCGCATATTCACAGTCGCGAAGAGGAGTCGTTCCTTGTGCTTGAAGGCGACGTCACATTCCAACTCGGCGACCAGCGATTTGTGGCCGGTGAAGGCACGTTTTTGAACATGCCCGTGGGCAGCCTACACTGCTTTAAAAACGAGAGCGACAAACTGGCTCGCCTGTTAATCTCCGTTGCTCCAGCTGGGCTGGAGGAGATGTTCATGGAGATTGGGCAGCCACTTTCTGATGAAGCAAAGTCGGCACCGCAGCCGAGTCAGGCTGACATCAACAGGTTGGTGGAAGCTGCACCTCGCTACGGCGTCGAGATCAAAGTGACGCACGAGTAGTTGCCATGGTTCACAAGAAACCTAACATGCCCGAAAAAAACTGCGGCGTCTGCGGACGCCCTTTCAAGTGGCGAAAGAAATGGAAGAAGGTATGGGACGAAGTAAAGGTTTGCAGCGATCGGTGTCGCCGGAACCGTGACGGCATCGCGATCCACAAGTCAGAGAGATCATGACACGCTTTTTCGCCATTTTGAGTTCGCTTCTGCTTCTGACGGGTGCTGTATTCGCTGGGTTCGGATACTTGGCGACATTCGAGCCGACCGACACTGTGATTCAATTCATGGCGTTTCGAATCGGCTATACCGTCGTTGGACTCAGCTGCCTCGTTGGAGTTGGGCTTGTAATCGCAAACGCTTTTTGGAAGTAACGCGGTGACTCAGGGTCCATCCAAACTCCGCCGCCAGCGCTCTGTGATTTGATTTGTCGTGCCTGATCGATTGTGGATCTGAGAAGTTTTTGCGACCAGTGGTGACGTTGATCCCTAGAGATTCACCTTCGGTGTGTTCGCAATTCACAGGCGATCATTGGGCTTATCAATAACACCAGCAAGCCCAACGGCATCAACCCGCCTTTGGTGATATCGTAGGCAGCCGCGATTCGCTCCCAAGACAGTCCTGCCACGAACCGTCCAAACAAGACTTCGAAAGTCACCGTCAACACCAGCCAGTTCAAACCTACCATCAGCAGTTCGAAGGGGCGTTTGGCCCCGATCCAGCGTATCGTGATGAAAGCGATCGCAAGGATGATCGCCGAGCCGGAGAACACCCCGATCTGATTGGAGCGGAACTCGCCAACGACCGGCACGAGTACCATCGCTCGCATGAGACCGTGAAAAATCTCGGCAACGATCAAACCGATCCAAATCGCCAAACTTCGGCGGAGGATTCGTCTTCCATCTGCCACTTCCGCGTCACTCATTGCCCATCGAACTGGCGAGATACGAAAAGACTTCTTTTGGATGTCCATACTTTTGACCCTCTTGGCCTATCAAAGCCGACAACGGCGTTTCGTTCAAACCATACCCGAGATCACTCGGTGACGTGCCGTCTTCGAGCGACAACTTCGCTGCGTAGATAAGGTCGTTCATTGACCCCGTGACGGAGCGATTCAACGCTTTGGCAAAACGTACCGTTCCCTTCGATGGAGCGACAAACTTGCGATAAATAAATTGCTTGCCGTCATCGGCGGTGAAATCCCGAATCGTACCCCAAGCTCGGGTGAGGAATGTGCATTCATCCGTGATTCCCCGTCCATACATGACGCACGAATAGAGCGATAGCGTGTTGGAGAGGATGATGTATTGGGTGCGGTCTACGGTGAAAAGATGGCACGACCAATCGGCGTAGGGATTTTCATTCAACGGCATCTCGGTCAACTTGCCGGCGTTGATCTTCGTGTTGAGTTTCTGGGAGATTCGAAGGATCATCGGCCTCTGTTCCAAAAAGTGATGTTCAATCCAAGCACCGTCGCAATTGCCCCCACGCAAAATAAGGCAGCGGTACAACGGCCACCCAGCGATAGTGAATTCGGATAGCCACCAAGACTCAGATGATTGTCGCTGATACGCTGCGAATGTCGAGTGCGACTAGCGACAAGTCCCGCAGCCCTAACGGAATCGGTATGATGCGTTGGTTCGGCACCAAGTTAATCGCGAACGTCAAAGCGAACGTCAAAGCCACCTTCTTCCTGATGGATTGCACGAGCTCGAAAGCAATGGTCTAAAGCTTGATCGAATGAAACCACTGTCAAATACTCCCCGGCGTAGGCCGCTCGCACGCCCACATCGTTTGATCGAACCTGTTGTGCCACTCCATCGAAGTCAATTTTGGTCTCCGAAAACATCAGCGGTATGATCAAAGGGAGGCGATAAAATGGACGTAGCACTTGGTTGTGATGACGTGTTTTGTTAGTCGGCCCAAGAAAGAACAAAGGTTTCCTGGCTCGCGTTCTCCGGGGCTTTCCAACTGGCACGCTGCACATCCGCTTGCCGCAACTGGGTCAGCAACCCGAGAACGTTGTCAGCCGATACAAGCCCATGGCGGCGCAGCCAACAACAAACCGTGGTACCAGTGCGTCCCATGCCCCCGAAACAATGAACATAGACGGGACGATCGGATGTGAGAGACAAGTCGATCGCGTCAAGGATGCATCGCATTCGATCGGTCGAGGTCGTTCCGCCGTCCGGGATGGGGAATCGCAGGTGAGCGATCGGTTCATCCTGTTCATCAGCAAGTCTCCGCAGCTCGTTGTCGTAACGCACGAAAGGTAGGCCAGAGTTGTTGGCTTCGTTTTCTTCCTGCAAATTGATAAACGTCCGCATTCCGGCATCAAACAATGACTTGATCCGCTGGCGATGATCCATCGGATCGGAGTGGCCTGGGTAGGCTCCTGCTAAAAACACATTGTCGAGCACCCAATAGGTTCGGGTGCAAGGCGTGGGACTGACTGGAGGAACAAATTTAGATGGGATATTCAAACGAAGCCTCCAAAAGATCGGGTAGAATGATGCCCGTGGATGTAGTGCAACCACGGTGTGGATGGTCATGACACGGCTTACAAAGCTTACCGGAATCGACGAGCATTCACTTGTCCCGGTCGCCGAGAATCGTCCGTCGCCAGCGATCCGATCGATTGGGGCAAGGGTAAGTGTTTGTGATTGGATGCCTGGGAACACGTAAAAGCGGTGTGCGACTTAACTACACCCGTTCTCACTACGAAATACATGCTCACTAGGAAATGTAGGCAGAGGTATTACGATGACCGATGATGCTCCGATTCCTCAGCGAGCGGATTCGTCGCCCAGCAAGTGGACGGTCTGGATCATGCTTGCCGTCTTTCTGGCGATCTGCCTCGGTGCAGCCGGTCTCGGGGCGATCGCGACCACGGCCGAAATCGATGGGTGGTACAAGATGATTGAGAAGCCGTCGTGGAATCCCCCGGCCTATATTTTCGGTCCCGTCTGGACGACGCTGTACGTGATGATGGCCGTCGCCGCGTGGTTCGTATGGAAGCCAACTGGATTGAAGGCCGCCAAGACGCCACTCACTTTATTTGCAGTGCAGCTTGCCCTGAATATAGCTTGGTCGTGGGTCTTCTTTCGCTTTCATCAACCGGGTTGGGCGTTCGTGGAGATCGTGGTTCTGTGGCTGTCAATCGTAGCAACCACAATCGCGTTCTTTAGTCGTTCGAAGATCGCAGGCTGGTTGATGGTCCCGTACGTGGTGTGGGTCAGTTTCGCCAGTGTGCTGAACTTCACAATTTGGAATCTAAATTGACGCTGGCGAAGCTCGCCCTGGTGTCTCGATTCACGCGGTCTGCGAGCTAACGCCGCTTCGCGGCTAGGGAACGAGCGGGTTTTTGGCTGCCGCTCTCAATCGCGCAGTGTTGGTAACATTTTGCCGTCGGCGTCAGCCCATCGATCGGCTTGGCATGAAATTCGCTCGTCGATAAGGTTATGTCACGAACCGTCGAGACCGAAAAACGCGCTGCGATCCGCCAACTGGATTCACTGCCTCCCTTTCGCCCGCACTGGCTTTGTCGCGGGGGGTGGATGCAGACGGTTTCGATCAAATGGCTACGACCTGGGCTCTCGCTCGACTCGCGGCCAGATGCGGAGACGATTTCGGTTCCTGACGATCACACGCCGCCGGATAAGCTCAGCGGCTTCTTCTTTCCGGCCCCGAGCGAAAGGGAGCCAGGACCGGAGCCCCACAAGCCGTTAGTCGTGGTCTTCCACGGGATGGGAGGCAACGCGCTGAGTCGCTACATGCGTTCGATGGCCGAGCGGTTAAACCATGCCGGGTACGATACCTTGCTCTGGAACCATCGCGGTGCTGGACGGAGTGCCGAACAATGCCAGCACGTCCATCACCCAGGATTCACCGAAGACATTCGACGGCTGGTGCAGTGGCTCCGCGAGGAACGATCTGATTGGACGCGTGGCGGAATGGCCGGAGTAGCCTTTTCACTCGGCGCAAACCTGCTGCTGAAATACCTTGCCGAGACCAAGGATGAAGCCGGGTTCGATGTTGGCGTGAGTATTTCCGCGCCAATCGACATGGAGATCACCTCGCGTAATCTACGGTCGGGCATGAACCGGTTGTTCGACCGCTATTTGTTGAAGAAACAGAAATCGGAACTGCTCCGCGACAGTGCCGATCTTTCCGACGCGGAACGCCGCGTCGTTCAAAAGACATCGTCGGTCTGGGAGTTGGACGATCAGTTCACCGCCAAACGTCTGGGCTACGATAGCGCGGTCGAATTCTACCGCGACAATTCCGCCATCCATACCCTCGATCAAATTACCAAGCCCACATTGTGCCTGCACGCTGCGGATGATCCCGTGGTCGATCCCGACGTCTTCGATGGCGTGGACTGGGACGCGAACCGCAAACTCTGTCCCGCGATGGCGTGCTCGGGCGGCCACACAGGTTTCTTGGACCGCGATGGTCACCGCTGGCATGAACGCGCCGCCATCACTGCCCTGAAACGCTGGTGCGGCAAATAGGATTCGCATGGACTTAGCCCAGTTAGGTTCGCCATCCAGCCTAGCATTTAGCCGGAGCCGTTGCGGATCCACCGTCGACTTAGGGCCGATTCAAAATAGCCCAAACGGGGACAGAGCATGTTGTCGGGGGATGTTAGCACCGTTTTTTCGCTGAAAATGGTGGGCGGAAGCCTCACCTTAGAACTGGTGACTGTCCCGCTTTTTGCTTTGAAACTTCTGGCGGCAAGGGCAACCGCTCCACCGCGATTAGCGCGAACATCCAACGACGATCCCTTCGTTCCGTCATCGCTTCGCAATCCTGCGAGACGCTAAATGATCCGTTCGATCGCGGAGCTTACCCTCCAAGAAACGTTGTCGAACGTCTTATTGGCTGGCTCAAAGAGCCTCGATGCATTGCAACTCGCTACGATAAACTCGTAACATCCTGTCTCGCGTTCATTCAACTCGCCGCAATGCGAAGTGCCATCCGATGGCTTTGATTTACAGTGCCTTTAAACAACGTTTTAGACGCGAGTCCCAGGCCGGGGTAGTCAATGCGAAATGCAACAAAGCCCCCGCGTCAAGGAAGAACCATCACTTGCAAGTAAGTCTTACGACGTTCCATCCGCTCCAGCGACTTGTGGAAATCACGGTGTCGAAGAGGTCGCTTCAACCAGGACGAGGTTCAGTCGCGACTTTCGTGAACAGAATCACTTTTTTGCAACCGCGTCACTACGATCCGTCGATTTGGCAAATCGAAAGGCATATAGCTTGGTCCCAAATTGCAACTCGAAACGCAGTCGGACTGGTTGCGCGGCAAGTTTTGAAAGGTCGCCGTTTTCCCCCCACGTCACCTTCCAGTCGGTGGAATTGGCCGTATGGATGCGGTCGCAATCTTCCATCGCAAAGCCGGGTAACGGCTTGCCGGCCTCGTCTTGGATTTCAACCCGAGCCAAGCCGATCGCCGACGTTTCGATATTCAAATTGAGAGCGTTGCCATCAAAGTTCAGCGGCGGCGTCGTGAATTCTCCGCCAGCGTATTCGGCCTCAACGCAGGTGAAGCCGTCCTTGCGTAGCACGACCCGGCTGAGTGTGGCACGCTTCATGGCTTCTGCGTCGCCGGTGTGCGGGTCGTCGAAACCGATGTAGTACATCCAGATCTCGTCGTCGACCACATGCATACCACGAGACATGTACATCGTTAGCGCATCGAAGCTGCCTGGTTTGCCCAACGCGATCCAAGGTTTGCGGTCGTAACGTTCCCAGTTGATGCCATCGCGGCTAGCGTCGAGTTCCATGTCTTCGACGCCGCAGTTGTAGGTGAAGTGTGTTTTGCTTTTGGGATACTTCGACATGTCGATTGGCAAATACCAATCCTCGTAAGAACGGTAACGGCAATTGAACAGAAAATATGCGTCCTGCGCGTACGGATACTGAACGACCTGTGGACAGTAAAAATCCATCACCTTCACGCCGCCGAAATTTGGGTCCTTATCGTCGGGCTCCAAAACCACCTCTGGCATTGGAAATTTCGTCGGGTCGTCGCTGACAGCGCGACCAATGGTGCGGCGGGCGTACTTGTTTTCTCCGCCGTATCGCTGTGTACCAATCGTTTTGTAGTAAGGTACCCGCTCGGGCGGGCATTCGTAAATTTTGTTCACACGCACATAAGCCACGTACTTGTTGATCCGAGTGTCATAGAAACAGACGTTTTGGCTGTCCATTCCATGTGGATACCGGGCTTGCTGAGGAAAGACGCTATTGGTGAGTGTCTTCCAGTCAGTACCGTCGGCGGAAGCCCGCATCATGTTTTGTAGGCCATCAAACAATTTGTAACGTTCGCTAGGCGGGGCCTTGGGGTCGACGAACATCGTGGCTCCGCTGAAGTAGGCGCCCAGGATATCGTCCGGCTCGGGTTGGGTAGCGCCCGACACTCTTCGCCAATTAACACCGTCCTTGGTCAAGGCACTCCACATGCGGAATTTACCATCGGGTTCGATGATCGAAGAGTAACCACCAAGGCTGCCCACGAGGCACTTGTGATTCGTCTTGATCGGCTTGCAGACTTCGATGCCAACGTTCTTGACCGATTCGAGATATCGTCCGTCGATAAATATCTGGTTGCGATCGCCGATGTCGATCGTTTCGCTATTGGCCGACGAGCCACAAGTTGCTGCCGCGACGAGAATCATAGCGATGTAGCTTCCCACGAATTTGTTGCACATATCCAGTAGAAGTCCTCAGAGGGTCGTTGTTGATACGAGTGCGTCACGTGCAAACCAATTGCGCGCCTTCCGGAGTGAGACCGCAGCTTAGTACGGTCTTGGCACTTCGCCCGAAACGACCCACTGGGAACTGACGATCTGTGTCGTGGTAGTTGTGCAGGGCGAGCCCGATTTGTTTCAGGTTGGTTGGCAGGTGGCATCCAAGTTAAGCGAATCGAGGTGACATGTCGAATATTTTAGTGAGGATGAATGAGTTGGTTTGGTTTGGTCCCGCCAGCCATCTTCGCAACCTCGATCCCCGCAACTGCGAAACTACCTTGCGTCACAAATTGAATCGGGCGTTATGAAGACCGGTGCCGCTTTGCCTTCCGAGATCAATCGCGCACGGGTGTGCCCCGTGCGCCCCAATCGGGGACAGCGGATGTTGCCTTTTTGCTGCAGGACGCTGAGTACACGGCGACATCGTTAGCAAATCGCAAGTTGGACCTTCACAGCGGCGAGCAAGCATCCACCGCAATCGAGCGATTGCGACGCGACCGGCACTCAATGCACTAAAATTGGAACCTGACCCAAATCGGTGAACATCTGACCTTCATGATGACAGGTGGGATAGAAGGGTTCGGCCGTCGGTAGCGAAGCCCCAACTCCGCCGAAGGCATCACCCAACCCGCCATGTTGCGATGAACACCAGGTCGATGGCGCAAACACTCACGAAGTCTAGCGACTGCCACAGCCGATCACGCACTGCCTTGTTCGTTGGCCTCGAACACACTTTGACTTTGCCAAGCACCTCAGCCTAGACAAAGGATGCCAGGCGGCAGCCATGCATTCCTTGATCGAACGTGTCTTTCATTACACAGCCCACATGCGATCGCGTCGCGAGCAAAAACGAGAGCTCATCAGGAATCTGGGTGAAAGCCCGTGACCCCAGGGGCGGGTCGAGCCAACGTACCATTGGCTCAATCGTTTCCCAGCAATCTTAGCACGATGGGAGAAAAACTTTGACAATCAACTTACCGTACTCCATCGGGCTTGTGCCTACTTCACCGATCAGTGGATCGGAGGGGCCGGATAGGCATTAACTCTTCCGAAAACGTAGGCCCATTTCCCTATTTGCCGTAGAACCAATCTACGTTGAGTCGAGACAAATGCAGTCCATCGTTGGTGTGGTAGACGATTAACGCTTTTCCGTCTTCCAAAAATTCAATGCATTGATACCCCACATCGTCGGCAGGGTCGTCGACCAGATTTCGCTGGTGCACGAAGGTTTTGCCCTCGTCCTGAGAGATTGCTGTGGACAGAACGCTTCGCATTGGGAGGCCGCTCTTGCTTTTGGAACTACCGCTAATCCAAATGAAGAGCAAATCCCCAGTCGATGGAATTCGGCGTACCGTCGGCAGGCCAGCATAAGGCATTTTCAACTCACGGATCATTTCGCCTTTCGACCACGTTTCTCCTCGGTCTTTGGAATAGGCTTTCACGGGGTGACCACTGTATGTGCGCGCAAACATCAACAGTCGACCGTCTTTCAATTCCACGACATCCGGTTCTTGGACTTCGATTTTCGCCGACGCGTACAAGTCCACCTCATTCTTGCTAGGATGCCAACTATACCCTTGATCGTCGGAGAAGAAGGTTAAACCAACATAGCCATTGTGGTCATGAGAACTCGGCATGTACTTCTTCGTCGCGGCCGCCACGACGATGCGTCCATCTGCGAGAGCAAGCAGCTTGTCGTTGTGGACAAGGGTGTAGCCTGCATAAGGCGTCACCGGAAGTTGCTCGCTCCACGTCGCCCCTTGATCCTCGCTGCGACGGTAAAGTGTCACCGCGTAATAAGGCTTGGCGGGGTGAGTGGAATAGTTGTAGGTCATCAGAAGCTCACCACTCTTCAGTTGCAGCAAGCTTGGATGGTTGTATTTTCCCGGTCGCGGGGACTGCGGTTGTGCGACGAGAAGCTTAGATTCACTCCATGTCTTTCCTTGATCCGGCGAAGTCTTGGCGAAAATGCCGCCGCCGTCTCCGTACTCCGTATAACAAAACAAAAGGGGACCATCTTTTAGCTGGATTAAGTCTCCATTGATGCCGCGATATCCACGTATTTTCTCTGCTTTGAGAACAATGTGCACATCTTCAATTGGCTCGGCGGCAACGACGGGCGAAATGGAGACAGCGACGAGTAATAAAGTTGCAAGGACGATATTGGAACGTTGATTCATGCGATGGATTACCTCGAAGGGCATCTTTGTTGGGTAGATGAAATCTGAAGTTTTTAGAGCACGGGGCAGCGGTGACATCATTTGTCACGATTCCAGCGAACCCTACACTGAAGGTCGGTCCATTTCACCAATGCGTCCTTGTCAGTCAGTGAAACGATGACTTCGTTTTCATTCAGCTTGAGCATGCCCGGCTGTACCGGGAATTCCAGCCACCCAGCTTCGGAGGTCGATGCCTTCAGCGTTTCTTCATTTAGCGCGACGCGGATGTTTTCAGGAGCTTCCTTGTCGAACTGAAGACGAAGTGTAATTTGGGGAGGAGTGACGGAGTTCAGTTTTTGGTACTCCACGCCGTTATAGAAGCTAACCGTCACCGATTTGTCGGGCGATAGGGAAAGAGGCGCCTTCGGATTGAGCGTGGCTAACGGTTGGTAGTCGCGATGAGGCAACGCGCCCCCCGCAGCCGCTCCCACTCCTCGGATACTAGCAAAATAATCATGATCCTGCTTGGCAAGGGTTGCCGGATCACCTAGCTCTTTCCAGATAGCCGCGTGTGGATTAAAGGAATTGAACAGATATAGCCCCGCCATCCCGGCGCTTCGAGCGGACAATGCTCGGCCGCGATAGGCTTCTACCGTCATTCTGGATTTTTTAGCACCGACATCTCGGACGCGTGATTCGTCTAACGACGGGTAGACTGGAATGTCATACTTTTTCCCCAATTCGACCGAGTCTTCCCATGGGCGAAGCTGGAAATATCCCGACACCGTCATCAGGTCGATCAGCTCTTCCCCCAACCAATTCTCGATATCAAGACCGCTGTCCCGGCAATAGGCGACCGAGTCGGGAACTCGGACCGAAAGCAGAATGGGTTTCTTTCTTCGTTGCCCTTCGACTTCCGTTACTTTTCGCATCCGACGGATCATTTCCGTCATCAGCGCTCGCTCTTCTTCGGTACAAGGAGTTCCCGATTGGGCAGCCCTCTTAAAGAAGACGGGATGTCGAAAGAAGTCGAGTTCGATTCCGTTGATGTCATAGTTCTGACAAACTTCTTCGACATAGCTGACCGCTAGATCGCGAATCTCAGGGCGAGTGTAGTCGACAGCACTCCAGCCGCCGAACTTGGGACGACTTTTTGGAGTCCCAATCAGCCAATCGGGATGCTCAAGCTTCAACGGATTCGCTCGTAACATGATCGGCCCGTATCCTGACAGCCCGGCATCATGCGTATCGTTCATGCGAAACGACCAGAAGATCTCGATCTCATTCTGTTTGCCAAAATCGGCCATGACCTTGAGCGGATCGGTACCCGCTGCCAGCATTTTTTCGATCAAGTTTTTCGAGAAGAGCCCTTCCTTCGTCTTGAAAACATTGCCCACTTTAGTGTCATGAGTAAACATGCCAAAGCCGCTACTCCACGTGCAATAGAAAATGGTGTCGACGTGGGTATTCGCTAGCGGAGCCGTACGATGACGGAGCAATTCGGCTGGTGTCGTATCGCGACAAAGGTAGATAGGTTCATTGCCGTCGTTATTGAAAATGATCCGCCGCTCACGCTGAGCGGCCTCTTTCCTGTCCGCTCTCAATTGATCAAGGGAGAGAGGATCGTCAGCCTGAGCAGGGCCGAGCGCGGCAACCAACAGAGTCAATAGCGTAACACCAACAAGCGACAATCGAGTCATGGAGCAAATCTCGCAGAATGAAAAGGACAAATTGTGAAGGATCGTCTGAGCACATCAAAGCATCTCGATGTGGTTTAGAATTCTGCCAGGACTTCTCCGCCGGCTCTAGTCGTCAGACCCGAAAGGAGCGACTGATTAATCGATTCCGACAAGAAACGCACGCTGCCATCGGCCAGAGCGAAGTGGGCGCCACCGGGGTGGAAGGCGGAAAAACCTTGCGGACGCCACGCAAAAGCTCCTCCTCCAGGTACGGTGAACGGCCCATTAATTCCGGTCGAAGTATCTAGCAGGTCATACAACGCATAAACATTGCCATTGTAGGTTGTTGCGCTGTCGCCGGTCGCTTGTCTCGGGTCGCCGGTGACTTCACCGATAAACAACGTATTGGAAGTCCCATCGAGGATGTCGCGAAATTTCGTCTTGGATCGAGCATAGAAGATACCGTTGCCATCCGAGCGAGGACGAAGCCCAGTCGCCCCGGAATTGTTACAACGCCAGTCGCGTGAGTCGGCCACACCCGCCATATCCGTACGAGCATAGGCATCGATCAAACTCGATAACGAGGGATTGACCATCGTATCGCCTTGCGGATTGGAGGGGCAAAGGTACGTAGGGATGGGGCCCAATGCGGTATCGGGGTCATGGTTAGGGGCGTATCCATTGGCATAATTGCTGACGTTGAACCTAATCGCGTCATATCGAGTCCCCTGCTCTAAGAATGGCAGCGTGTAAACGCCCCAAGAAAATAGATGGGCCCCAGAAAAGCCACTGCATCCGCCGGAGATTCCTCCCCCCATCGGAAACGAACGGTGTGTGTCGTGATAGTTATGAAGGGCTAACGCGACTTGTTTGAAATTAGCAGAGCAGGACATGCGGCGTGCTGCTTCTCGTGCCGACTGCACAGCCGGCAATAGTAAACCAACGAGCACTCCGATAATCGCGATAACGACCAATAGCTCGACCAGTGTAAAACCACTGCGCAGGAAAACACGCTTGTTCTGTCGAATCATTTTCTATTCCTTATGGCAAGGCAAAAAAGGTGTAAAGCGGTGAATGCTGATGGGGAGGGTGGGGGAGGGATATCTTCAAAAGAGAATCTACGACTTGCGACGGTTGCCGACCGACTGCTTAGGCGTTAGCGCCTTGTTGCGGGCGATGTGCACTCTTAGAAGTTCCGAAGCGGCTTTGATCTTTCCGGCTTCTAAGTTCGCGATAATCTCGTAGTGCTCGCGAATTACCGTCGCTTCCTTCTGTTTGAGAACATCCTCGGTGACGGGAGCCAGCGGATAAAAATGTTGAGCGGAATGGGAAAACATCTTCGCAAGGATTTCGTTTCCCGAGAGTTCTAAGAGGGTCTGATGGAACATGAAATCGGATTCATAAAACCCCATCGTTAACCCTGAATGATGCAGGTCTTCCATCGTGCCGCAGATCTTTTTCAAGGGAGACAAATCCTTGGGAGCCGTACCTGGAGCGAACGCTAATTCGAGCGCCCCGAGTTCGAGAACGACGCGAGCGTCCCATAGCGAATCGTAGTGGACCTCTTCCGGTGTCGGCACAAAGAAGCCACCGGTCGCGTGACGTATCAAAAGCCCATCGTGCGTTAGCAGCACCATCGCCTCACGCAGGGCCGCCCGCTGAGCCCCTAGTCGCTGAGACCATTCCACTTCCGCCAATCGGCTGCCAACGGGGATTTGGCCGCACACCAGCATCTTCCGTAAAACGGAATAACACTTTTCGCTCGCGTTCAGCAAAACAAGTCGCTGGGGTTTCTTTTCGGTGATCATTTGATCCAGAATACCACTTTCTGTGTACATTCGCAACGAAAACCTGAACACAATTCGAGCCGCCGTTGTACGCGTGGCGCTCGCGTGAATCCAGCGATTCACAGCGTCTTATTTCGCTTCGTGCTTCAATCTGTATCGCGAGTCTTTGAGCCTTGCCGATCATCGGCCCCTCTAATCCCATCGTTTTGTGCACACGAAACACTTTCTTTCGCGTACGGCATTGTTATATTTGGTGGTCGCGGTATCGGGGAAACTCCGAGTTTCTGCCTCTTTCCCTTCTTCCACCTCTTCAACGTTGGGTCAAAATCCATGGGACCATTTGATTTCCGCATCGTCAGTTTGCTCGGGCTGGGGCTTCTCGTTTCAGGGGGCTGCACCGGCGAAAGTGGCCCGGAAAGACGTGTCGTTACCGGTCGCGTTACCTATCAAGGCGAAGCCGTCCCTTCAGGAGAAATTCGCGTTGCTCCGCTAGGCGACGGACCTGTGTCGGCAGCAAAAATCACGAACGGTGAATTTGAAATCGCACACCGCGGCGGCGTCGTCACTGGTCCAGCCAAAGTGATGATTGTCGCGGTGCCTTCGGACGACGGTGCCTCGCAAGACGAGTTAGATCGGGGCGGCAATCCACCAAAAACGATCGCGATTCCCGAAAAGTACAACCGAGAGTCTGTTTTGCAAACGGAGATCGAATCGGGCGAAGGGAAACAGACAATTGATTTTGACCTGACCTAAGAGTTCCGTATCGGCAACCTCGCCAACGCGAACTCGATCTGGAAGTCCCCTGTGGAACACGCTTCGTCGTATGTGCCGATTGATTGAGGCGCCGTTGGTTACATTCCCCTTTGCTAGAAAATCTTGATATGCAGTTGGCATCCGTGGTAACTCCTTTTGATGACGAGAACCTGGCACGCGTTGCCCAGTTGGGTGTGAGCGCCGTCGCCATCCGCTATCCGGGATTAGAGCTCCGAGATCTGCTGGAAACCCGCGAGCGTTTAAGTCGCCATGGCCTAAAGATCGCTGCGATCGAGGGCGAACTGCCGATTCAAAATGCGATCTTAGGAACAGCGAACCGAGCAGATGATTTCAACAGCATGAGGCAATTGCTTGCCATCATGGGTGAAGCTCAGGTCCCCATCTGTTGCTACAATTTTATGCCAGCGACCGATTGGGCCCGGACCGACACGAAGGTTCAAGCACGGGGTCGGGCGCTCACAACGGCCTTTCGCAGTTCCGATGCACAATCGGCTGCTTCGCTGCATTCCATTTCTCGTACCGATCCGATAGCGTCCCTTTCCTCCCACGAGATGTGGAGCAACCTCTATCGATTTCTGGAAGAACTATTGCCTACAGCCGAAGCGGCGGGCGTCGCCTTGGCCATGCATCCTGATGATCCCCCGCTGGCCACCTTTGGGAAACATGCCCGCATCATGAATCGGCCCGAGGACTTTGACCGGCTATTGGAATTTTCGGCCTCGACTAGCAATGGAATCTGCTTTTGCCAAGGCAACTTCGCCGCGATGGGAGTCGACATCCCAGCCACAATTCGGCGGTGGGGAAAACGGATTCGTTATGTTCACTTTCGCGATGTACGAGGGACATCGGACGACTTCATCGAGACATTTCACGATAACGGCCCAACCGACATGGTGGCCGCGATGAAAGCCTACCGTGATATCGGATTCAGCGGACCGATACGTCCCGATCACGTTCCCCAGTTGGCCGGCGAAGAACAAGGCCAGCCAGGATATACGATGCTGGGCCGCTACTTTGCTTACGGCTATATCCGAGCGCTAATTCAGGCGACCGAGCTTCCTTCTGAACAATGACGTGTCTGGCTACATTTGATTTCCGCTGCATTTGATTTTACTGATCCTGCAGCCGGATTGAGAAACGTGACGCCTCACACTGTTTCGCCGACACTTGATAACAGGCGTCTGTGCGACGAGTCTTGCGAATGCTGCGTTGGTATAAGGTGATCCGCAGGGATTGATTCAGAACATTGAGCTCCAACGATTTTGAAGGAATCGAGATGGGCAGTCGACCACCATCGTCTGTTCCACCGACCCCAAACAAAGAACATGAAACTAAAAGATAAAACCATCATTGTCACGGCTGCGGGCCGAGGAATCGGAAAAGGGTGTGCCGTCGAGCTAGCGCGTGAAGGAGCTATTTTGATCGTCAATGATCGCCCCGGAAGCCAAGATTTGACGGCCACCGTTCATGAGCTTCGTGATCTGGGTGCCAATGTGAACGGTGTCGAAGCCGACGTCTTCACGCGTGCAGGCTGCGAGCACTTGCTTCGCGAAGCGGTAAAGCAATCAGGTCCGATTTATGGGCTCGTAGGCTGTCCCGCCTTTCAGAAAGTCTCTCCGTTTCTCGACCTGCATCCGGATGACTTTGAAAAAGTGATCCAGGGAACCCTGTTCAGCAATTTTCATATGAGCCAATTGGTGGCACGCCAAATGTTGGACGAAGGTGTTGCCGGCAAGCTTGTTTTTATCTCAAGCGTTCTCGCCCAACGGCCAATGGCTCAGAAGAGCGCCTACTGCGCAGCCAAGGCGGGCTTGAATCAATTGGCCAGAACCATCGCTGTCGAGCTGGCCAGTCATCGCATTAATGTCAACGTGATTGAGCCTGGCTGGATCGACACGCCTGGGGAACGAGAGGCATTCACGCCGAAGTTCTTCGAAGATGAAACGCCCAAGATGCCATGGGGAAGGCTGGGAACAGCTCAGGATATCGGTCGTGCGGCCACCTTCCTGATGTCGCCTGATGCCGACTATATCACGGGATCCATCTTGCCAGTCGACGGAGCGTTTCGTTTTCGCGATGGACGCATGCTCGACTAATCCATCCGATCTCGTGTAGACGGTGAATCACGTAACCCGGCTCAAGAATTTTCGCTGTTTGGCTTGAGTCCGGCTGTGGAACGCGTTTGTTGTTTTGTCCATTTGAACGTGTTGACTACTACGAACATCGCCCTCCACCGCGTTTTGGGCAACCTGGCCCCTCAACGAATTCGCCTCCTCTGGCCGGACTCGCCCGCCCAGAGGAAGCCTGGATTTTCTCACTACGGTTGGTGCAGAAAAGGGGAGCAAGTCACTTGTACGACACCCCATTTGGCATTCGTTCAAACAAGGCGAAGAATGTCGCTCTCAGCCAACAGCGAGAGTGGAATGGTCTGCCCCATCGCCGCGTAGAGCAAAAGAGCGGACGGACACAGAACTTTGTTGATAGGCCGTTAAGCCATCATCTGTGAGTATGCACACAGTCAGCAATCGACTGGCCGGTATAATCAAGGCTACTTGGCAGTTTCACCTACCTGAGTTGCGCACAAGAGATTTACAGATGCTGGAAAAATTGGGTTCGGCCGAACTCGTCGACCAACGAAGACTCACCACCGCCCGCAGACTCGGCAACGAAGTCAAGCCTGTCTTGATTCCGCGTGAGCAAAGGGCGAACCTAACAATGATTTCTCACTCGATTTGGACGTTCGCCGCTTGCGTCGCGATCGCATTGTCGATGACCGCCGATGTGACTGGCCAAACAAGCGAGATCTTCGCTCGCATTGATTCACATGACTTTCACCCGCTTAATGAAGATGGATCATTTACGAGTGATCGCGTCTTAGCGAAGCATGGCGTTAGCGACCTCGCGAACAATGATTGGAAAGTACGCCTGTTGGCACTACGTGATTTGACGCGTTCGCTGCCCCAACAGCTGGATGCCGTTATTTTGGGACTGGAGCATGACGATCCGCACGTACGGCAAATTGCGGCGGCAGCTTTAGGGATCGCTCGTCAAAAAGCGGCCACCAAGGCACTACAAAATGTTCTGAATAGCGACCCGCTGGCACTTGTTCGCTCGCAGGCGGCGATGTCGCTAGGCCAATTGGAGTCGTCGGAGTCGCTTGAATTTTTACGCCAGGCTTTTGAGCAAGACCAATCGCGTGACGTTCGCCACCAATGTGAACTAGCGATCGATCAGATTGAGAAGCAACTTGGTGCCACCGAGTCGCAACTTTCCGCCTTCCGAGCATTAGACGAGTCTGCGTTTGAACAGGTCCAAGTCGGCCAGCCAGCTCCAGATTTCACCTTAAGTGACACCGATGGAACGCCCTGGCAACTGAAGCACGCTGGCGACGGCAAATGGGTGGTATTGATTTGGATTTTTGCCGATTGGTGTCCCGTTTGTCACGGAGAGTTTAACGATTTATTGTCAATGAAAGAGGAGTTTGAGGATGCCAATGCGGTCGTGGCAACCATCGAATGTCACGATCGCTATCGCTGTCGATTGATGGTTGGAAAAGAAAAAGAGGCCGACTATTGGTTTTCCAAAAGCTCGTTTCAGGATAAATATCAGCGATCCATCTGGTGGCCCCACTTAAGCGATCTGGCTGGCGGGATCGGTGCTCAGTACGGCGTCGACCCGATGTCATTTGCCGTGCACGCCGAATATGTAAACAGACCGTCCACAATCATTATTGATCCTCAGGGCCGCGTGCGACTGGCCTACTACGGAACCTTCTGGGGCGATCGCCCGTCAATGCACGAAACACTGCAGATGATCAAGTCTGAAGAATTTGACTTTGAGCATCCCAGACGTCTCAAGTGAGGCGACTTCGCAAGCTAAAAGCGTCGAGGATCCTTTGTGTTTCGTCTCTGATAAGGGAAGCAGCGCTGTGACCTGAAATGCGTTTAGCTTTGCATGCCAAAAAATCTTCTCACAAGTGGGAAGCGGTAGGTTGGACGCAGCAAGGGTAAGCTTGGGGAAAGTAAACTCACGGATGCGTTTGAGTACAGAAATGTCAAATTTTGCAGGCCGACATCGGTTCCCAACATTTTCTAACCGTCCATCTTCTAACCTCCTCGTCCGGCGCTCTGGGTTTGTGCCGTGCCAACGCATTGCATCACTGCCACGGGCACCGTCACTCCAATCCCTATCGTGAGCCTCTGACGCAACCGAGCGAAGAGGAAAGACAGGCTAAAAGATGAGAGGTTAGAAAATGCGATCACAAAACCAAACTCCGACCTCACTAAACTGGGCTACATGACCGGCTGTCTCTTGTTCGGATTGAGCGAAGCCTCTCAGCGAGCACGCCAGTCCCTCGGTGGCAAATGGTTGGAGCGATCGTCGTCGATTCAATGGCCCCCGCATCAGATAACTACGGCGAAGCGAAATGTGCAATAACCAACGGTCGCCGATGGTTTATTGCCGTTGCCGGCCAAAAGTGAACACGATTTCCTTTTCAATACCGGAACGAAAAATCAACCCAGTGCTCGATTTCTTGATCGGGAAATCAAAACGGCTCTGACTCCGAGTCCCGAGTCCTTCACTCTGGCGTTCGTCATCCGCTGTCCTCGTTCGCTTATCCAGCCTGTACACGACAGCGTCGTTTTCGGCATGTGTTTGGGGACTATCGATTCACTCGGTAGGTGAACTCGATCGTTGATACCCGCCAGGTATCGGGCTCGAAGGAAACTCGGCGGACTTTTGAATCAACGCTTGAGCCGGCTGCGGTTCCGGCCGCACCCGAAATTCCGAAGGACGCTTGTGATTGAGCAGATCCTGAACTTGGTGCCGCTCTGCGTTGGGATCCGCCTTGAAATCCTGCGCCAAAGCTGCCCGTGCCACTTGAGCCCCAGGTTCCCGAGTTTCCTCGCTTCCATGTCCATGGTGACGTTGTTCGTGGTGCATAGTCCCCCCAGTTCCAATTAGAGTTTAGGGTCGCCCTTTCGCGGAATACTCGCACGATAATCTTACCAGTTTGACTTTCTGTCCCTTCGCTGGCTGCAACGCTTTGACCTGGCTTACTGACCACAAACTGCTTGACTTGGTTGTCATTGATCCGCCAGCCTTGGATCGTCGAACTTTCGTCCGCCGACAGGATATAACCTCGCTTGCGTTCTGAACGCGGCTTGCCGTCCATTGCTGAGAGCCCGTCGACTTCGATGTCGAACATTCGTCGGCTTCCCTGAGCTTGAAAGCCACGGTTGTTGATGGATGGGTTGGAGATACGAATTTCGTAATTGGTCCCATAGGAGCCGAAGACAACATCGGTTGGCGAGCGATCGCTTTCGCCGGCAGATCGTTCGGCGATGACCTTTCCATTGACCATAATTTCAATTTTAGGATCGGTGGTAACTGTGGTCTGCCGACGATCGTGACGTTGGTGATTGCACCAGCAGTTTGCTCTTTGGCAAGGTGTCGACGAATCGTGACCGAGTATCGTGAAATTGGGGTACTGACCGTTGCAGTCGGAAGCATCAAGGATCATCGCGGTGGCAAAGGCTACGCCGATGGTGATCAAACATCCCAGTTTTGACATGACGAAATCTCCTACGATTCGTGGGTAAGTAAATGGTTCGATTGAGGCCGAGGCACGGATGTGCGGTGGCTGTTGACACGACGCGTGCGTTGAAAGTCGAGTAAACGTGCATCGAGGTTGTATTTCGATATGGTTGGACTCCCTAAAAATTGCATCCGCAACCACAACGCGTCGGCTGCTTCAGCGATAGGAACGAACGCTAGCGATGAATCGGACAAGAAAAACATTTCCTATTGCAATTCATTAATCTGAGGCGGTGACTGCTAGTAGCCTCCGCGACGTGTCTAAGGTCAACGAATCGCGGATCCTGCCAAAGCCCTCCTCATTAGCGGTTGTGGTCGTCGCCGGGACGAAACACAACTGTTGATACAAGTGCTCGTTCTTCACGAAGACAATCCGGTGAAAACAAGATCCCCCGCATCTGCGTCATTTCCAGTGATGACAGATTCAGCGGAGGGCTCTCCCTGCAAACGTGGTATTCTCATTTGGCATGCGCTGCATGTTCTCTACCGATATCTGTTCGATAATGTGAATTGCGAGATCGTCGATCGAAGCCGGTTCTGCGTCGAATACACGGATGGGTCGATGGTCAGCATGCCAGGCCGTTCTCCACGCAGGTCTAGGGTGCGTTCAACAATCACGTTGGTATCGGGATTGAATCTGGATGATTCCCTCTTCGCAAGCAAATCAGCGACTGGGTTGACGGCTGAAAATGAATCCCACTTACCATGTGTTTGAAATGAGGAGTCGACATTGCCATTGCGTGCGTTTGTCTCGCGTTCTGTCGTTCGACCGCCGTCCGTACGGCCCTGATCGCTGGAACCATCAGCAACCAATCGCCCCCCAACAAGCAAACCGAACTGAATACCGAATGCATCTGATATTTTGAGAGACTCGGCATTTTTTTCCGAAGCCAAAGAACGACAGAAGGCAGAGAGTAAATGCGGTGAGGTTCCTAACGAACACCACGGCCATCATCGCAATGGCTCCGATGCGTCCCGCGGTAGCAAGGGGCGTTTTTTGAGATCGCCCATGGCTGGAAATTTGCAGTGCGTTTCAAGACCTGCTACATCTGCCCGAATGAACTGAGTCCCGCCCCGTCCTCAGGACCATTTGCTACAGGGACCGGATCAGTCGAATTCGGAGGCCGATTCATTCTTTCGTCTTTTGAGCTTAGAAACTGAGTCGTTAGTCGTTGGAAAAGTGGGCCGAAAGCGATTCCGATAATTTGGGATCAGCGTAAAGCGTCGCGTCGATCATTGCTTGGCCTTCACGGGGGTCAATGCGCCAGACTTCGCCCTTCTTCGCGATGCAGAGGTCCGATACGGAGTCACCGTCGACATCAGTCAAAATCAAGTCGACATTTCCATCATTGTCGGTGTCGTAAAAGGTGCGGACTTGGCCCAATTTGGTAACGGCAAACTCAAAATCCCATTGCGATCTTTGCTCGGGATCCTCGACATACTTTTCCTTGAAGGTGCGTTTGGAATCCTGGTCCAAGTCGATCATGTAGCCGGTCGTTGACTTTCCCGGTTCACTTCCCATCAACCATGTGTCCCAAACATCATCATCGTTGGAGTCGACCAATTCACTAATTTTGGCACCATCGAACGTGCTGGGCACCACGACTTCAGCTTCCGTTGGTCGATCCTTGATGAACTGAACTAACTCTTCCACGTGAACGTGGTATGAGAACTTGTCGGCCGAATAGTTGGTGTTTTTGTTTCGTGGGATGCCGAAGGTCACACCGACGACCGCACCATCGCGGTCAAGAATCGGTCCTCCCGAATCGCCGGGGTTGATTGGGCACGTAGACAACAGAACTTTTCGCTGCGGCAGCGATGTGGCCGCCGGTTTCGCATCTGCATCGGTTTGAACAAGGGAGGCGATCATGGTGTCGATGTGTTCGTTAGGCCACATGCCAACACCGGAGATTTCACCACGACGAGCTGTCCATAACATCCCAGATGATGGATGCCCGATGGACGTACAAATGTCGGTCGGCAAAGGCGTTTTGGTTGCGGGCGTGAGCGGTTCAATGGTGGGGAGGTACTCGGGCTTCTCCGCGAGTTCAAGCAACGCAAGATCCCGTCGTTCATCCGTAGCGTAAACAAACGCGGGATAAGCCTTCTTGTCCAATTCCATCAAGCCATCATTGAGCCGTCCAAAATGAACCATCACGATGCGACGACCATTGCGGATGAAGATCCCGGCACTGTTGACCACGTGTCGGTTGGTGACAATCCAGCCGTCCTTACCCATCAGGAACCCCGTTCCATGCCCCGTGTCATCTCGAACCACAACGATCGCCGGCGCACACCTTGCATAGATGTTTTTCGCGGTCTGTTTCGCCTGGTCTCTGTTGACCTCAGGCTTCCAGGTTTCGTCCGCACCCCGACTTGCACTGGAGAGTTGCGACAGTCCTCCGATTGGCACTGCGCGCTGCGACAGTTGAAAATCAGGGACTGGAAGGGGAGACTCGGCGTTCGATCGGTTCCCTGCGGTCACGAGGGTCACCAGCAGGATGATCGCCAGCGTTTTCCTTAGCCGACATTTGAATTGATTCATGTTTCGGTTTCCCAATTCAGGTATTCACTCATTCTGGTCAACGGCGGGTTTGGCCGAAGCCGACACCGTTCCAGAAGGTTTCGCTGCGGAGGCGTCTGCCGATTGGACCGTTTCCGTGGCGGCGTCCGTAAATCCGCGTGGCAAGCTGAACGGACACTGGCCGCGCGCGAGCATAGCTTCGTCTTCTTGTGGATATTTTGCTGCATAGCGATCATCCGCATTGCTATCGCCTAGATCGAGAGAGGGACTCAAGTTCCGAACCGGATCAATCCATCGCAGATCGATTTGCAACGAATCGGAGGCCTTGCCATCCTGAGCACGTTGCTTGTTTTGAACTAACCAGCGGTTGAGCTGCCCAAGAATTTCACCGGGCAAAGTCAATTGTTCTTTGCCATAGCACGCGGCCTGGATGGTGGCGTTGTCGTAAATGCTGGCTAGCGGAAATGCCTTGCTGGTTCCTCGCGGCAGGTCGAGCAAGAGATAGCATTCATCATCTAGCACGTAAGTCGCAAGGATGGGATGACTCTCTTCGGGCTTCATGTAGCGAGCCCCTGTCGTGGCTTCGGCTTGGATCTCAAGCAAATCCAGAACGTGTTTGCGTCCAGGAATAGAAATTTTGGCTCGCATCACAGCGTCGTAATAGGGACGTAGATACGCCGTGGACTCACTTCGCACCGTGTCACCGTCAAAGTGATAAGAAGCAAGTGCGAGCCTGCAAAAGCTGAGTAGCAAATCGGAGTCTTCCGCGATGGCGAAACGATTCTGTGTTGCCGAGTGTTCCAGCAATACCCTCGATGCGAATAGCAATATTTCAAGCTGGTCACGGTGCGGGTGTTGCCCTAGCTTGTCGCGTGCCGCCAAGATTGCATCCTTAAGAGCGGACGCTGGTTTTTCACAAGGAACTTCGCCGTCCGTACTGCAAGCTTTTTGATCGAGAACAGCAACCATGGGTGTGGTCAATTTCCCCAGTGCCCAATACAGTCCGGTTGCAATTTTCTCTTTCTCGTCGAGCTCAAACATCGCATCGGCGCGGGCGCACATTTCGATTGCCATTTGCGTGTCTTGGATATCGGACGGCATTGCCTGAGCCAGTGCTGTCTTGTAAAGCAGCACGGCTTCCAATTGCCGTCGCTGAACTCCCGCTATCTGGTACACGAGATTTCGTGAACGGCGGTAGTCGTCGATTGCTTCCTTCAAGTCGATATAGTCTGGATCCCCGAAGAGGTTGCAGTCGCCAAGCCGTTCCTGGGTATTGATCGAACGAATCACGTACATCCGTCGGATCGTGTCAGTAGCGGCGGTTTGAGTCAGGTCGGAGTACGTAGCTTCGACATGGCGGGCCAGCGAGCGATAGTTCTGCGAAGCATCGAGCGTGTGGCCACGGAAACGTTGTGCCATCGCGATCCCGTGCAGGTTGTGTAGGTAGGCCAGTTTTGATGCGAAATCCTGAGAGTCATGGAACGCCTTAAAGGACTTCAGACCGCGAAACGGACGTTGCGCTAGCGGGATGCCATCCGATTCTAGCGCCGGAGGAGGCACCAAGTCCGCATCACTCGCGCTTTCGCCGTCATCTTCACGTTCGTTTTCAAACAAGCTTGCCAGGATTTGGTTCGACTTCTCAAACGAACCCTTCGCCTCTTGCATCTTCCACTGAATGATCTGGGCCCAGGCGCGATTGCGATGAACTTGGGCAGCAAAGTAGCTATCCGAAGCAAACGGCTCGGTCAGTTCTAGAGCGCTGAGCAGCAACTGATTTGCACCCTTCCAGCGGTTGATTCTCAGGTAAGCACTGGCTTCCCGGCAAAGCACCGTCATGCGAAAGACCGCGCCCGCATCCCGTTCCTCGGTCAGCGTCCGTATGCCGGAT